>JBAIXP010000091.1:0-48210 GCA_037916495.1 Thermoplasmata archaeon
GACTTCTGGTCGCTCGTGATGATCTTCACCCTCAACGCCACGATGATCGGGTTCGGCTACCTCATGGAGAAGCTGAACCAGTACTCCGCCCGGACCGACTGGTCCCCCTTCGTCCTGGGGTCGATCAGCGGAGGGGTCCCCTGGCTGGTCCTGTTGGCCAATTTCACGGCGCTCGCGACCTCCTCCGACCTGCGACCCCCGGCGTTTGTCTACGCGATCGTCGCCGTCTACTTCGTGCTGTTCAACATCTTCGCCGTCAACATGGCCCTGCAGTACCGCGGGGTCGGTCCCTGGAAGGACTACCTGTACGGCGAACGTGCCTACATTCTGCTCAGTCTGGTAGCGAAGAGCACGCTCGCCTGGATCGTGTTCGCGGGCGTCTTTGCACCGTAAGCCGTCGCCCGAAAGGACCCGCGTTCCGCCCCGACCGCGTTGAGGGAGCTATCCTCGGCGCGAAGAACGGTCCGATGATCTGCCGACCTCCCTGGCCGACGGTCGTGCCGAAGGAGTTCCCAAGGACCCCAAGACCTCTCTCGAGGTGTCCACGCAGTGCCCTCTCCCGACGCTAGGGACCGGGGCGAGAGCGCCCCGTTCCGTGGCTCGACCAGTTCGTGGTGCCCGCGCTACTGCGGATTCAAGACCTCCGGCCGGCTCGAACGGTCATGACGTCCGCTTCGGCCCCGGCCTACGGTGCTCCCGACCCGAAGTACGCCCACCTCGCTTCCGACGCCCAGGTCGACCACGCCGCGAAGCAGTTGCGCGAGCACGGATTCGAAGTCGTGGTGGTCGCCGACGGAGCCGAGGCGCAGCGCGAGGTCCTTTCGCGTCTCCCCCCCGGCTCCGAGGTCCTCGACGAAACGTCTCGAACGCTCGAGGAGACGGGCATCTTGGAGGCACTCTCCGAGCGCTCCGACATCTCCCTACTGAAGCCGAAGCTGCGCGCGATGGATCGGTCGAAGCAGGGCGACGAGATCCGGCGACGGTCGCAGGCTCCCGGCGTCGCGTTAGGAAGCGTTCACGCGATCACCGAGGACGGTCAAGTGTTGGTGGCCTCGGCGACGGGCGGTCAACTGGGGCCGTACGCCTTCGGAGCCGCCCGCGTGATCTGGGTTGCAGGGACCCAGAAGATCGTCCCCCGGCTCGCGGACGGTCTCGACCGATTGGAACACTATGCGCTCCCGCTCGAGGACGCACGGGCGCGCGTCGCGTACGGCGTGGGCAGCGCGCTCAACCGCATTCTGATCTTCCGTACGGAGGACCAGCCGGGCCGGACGACGCTCATCCTCGTCAAGCAGAAGCTTGGGTTCTGATCCGGCCGGCTTTCCCCCGACGGGGTACGTCGACTCGTCGACGGAGGGCAGGAAGAAGGTCCGCCTCGGGTTCGGATCCGGGCGCTCTTGAAACGGGCTTGCCCCTTCCCGCCGCACCAGTCGGGCAACTGACCGGCCACTAGTCGGCTCGAACTTGCGATACCACGGCGGGGGCGACGAACTGGGACGGATCTCCACCGGCCACGGGCAGGAGCAGGACGTACTGCAAGACGACGTAGTGGACGAGCGCGCTGCTGTTGGCGACGAAGGTGCCGGAGGCTGGGCTCAACGGCGGGCCGGGGGTCTCGTAGTCGGTAAAGTTGTAGGATCCGTTGACCAGATGGAAGACGATCGAATGCCGTGTGGTGCACGAGCTCAGGTTCATGGGACCGACGACGTTCACGCAGAGCGTGGGGGCGGGCGTCCCTTGGACGAGGTTGACAAAAACCACCTTCTCGGTCACCGGGTGAAACAGCACCGCGCGCAGGAGGCCATGGCCCGGTACGCCCAGAGAACCGTACGACGGACCGGCGAAGAAGATCCCGGAGTCCACCTCTATGCTGAAGTTGTACCGCGCGCCATGGGGGAGCACGAAGGTGACACTGGACCCCGCCGTCCAGCTCGTGAGGACGCTCGGGTCGGCCCCCGGGCCTCGGGGGGTGAGCGTGACCGACCACTTGCCGACCGGCGGAAGGCCCGGCAAGCGGGACGCGTCGCGTCCCGAGAAGGTCACGTTCTCCAACGCTCCAAAATGGATGACGATTTTCGTCGGCCCCGATACGTTCGCCGTCGAGAACGACGGCACGCCGGGCCCGCTCACCCGCGAGACCGCGTACCCCGGGGGGGCGGAGACCGCGAAGTCGACCGTTCCGTTCGCCAGCTCGAAGGCGATCGGGTTCGATCCGTTTGACCCGACCGTCGCCGTACCAGCCATGGCGGCGGGCCAGAGAATGGTGATCCCCCAGACGAGTCCGGGACCGAGGCCCGTGGATTTGAACAACACGGGGACGCAGGACGCGAGATGGAACTGCACCAACACAAGGACGCCCGAGCCGTTCACGACCACAGTGCCCGCGGACGGCGCGCCCGCCAAGGAGCAAGAAGAATCTGCGACGCCGAAACGGTAGGTCCCGTTCGGTTCCGAGAACGTCACCTGTCCGTACGTCGCCATCGAGAACGAACCGATCGTCGTGTTATCCGAGACTTGTGCCGGAGTACCGAGCTCGACGAACCAGGTGTTACCGCCCGGCAACCCCGTGGCATTGAACGAGACGTTGTAGCAGACCGAGCACGGGCTCACGAGCGACATGTTGAGAGCGTAACTGTCGACGGTCGACAGGACCCCCACTCGCGTGGTGTTGTTCCAAGGGAGGAGCGTCGTCCACGCGAGGCTCGTGTCGAACGCCACATCGACGCTCCCACCCCCCATCACGAGCGGTGAGCGTACGAAGAACGTCTGCGGAACCGGGGTGGCGCCGGGGAAATCGATCGTCAACGAGTAGGTCGTGCCGAGGGGGGCCGAGACGTTGAACCCCACGTCGACCTGGAACACCCGGTCGTCCGGGAGCCAGCCCGTCTCGTTGGGGTGCCAGAACACCGAGCTGTTCACCGGAGCGCCCGAACTCCAGTTCGAGACGAACGCCGTGAGTTCGTTCGAACCGAAGAAGACGCATCCCGGGTAGCTGGTAACGTTCAAGGAAAGCGGTGGACAGCCCACGACCGGGGAAGACCCGTTCGCATAGCTCGTCGCGTTCGTCAGGTTGGAGGTCCACGTGCTGGAGATCTCGCCATGGTTCACGCCGTTCAGACACAGGCCCGACATCGAACCTGAGACGAGGGCCGGGTTGGTCGGCGACGTCCCGCTCGAAGGGTCTTGGCAGGGGCCGGACCCGAACCAGGGCAACAAGCCCGCGAACGTCGCCCCCGCAGAGACGACACGTACGCCGTACGGGAGCTGGACTGCGGGCGTGGCGTGGATCATCGTGTCCATGCCCCCCGTCGAAACGGTGTGGGACGGGGCCGCCGGAACGGTAGCCCCAAGATGGGTCGGATGCACGGCGACCGTTCCGACCGTGAAAAGACCCGCTGTGAGGACGAGCGCTGTGACGGCCACGACGGCGGCGAACTTGCGGGGTCGGCGCCGCACGAAGGGCGCCGCGGGGTACGGCCGTGTACGGTGCATCCTCCCGGGCCCCCGAGGAGAAGCACGGATGGGGCTTTAGCCGTGCCGCCGAGATATTCCGTACGGGCGAAGGGGTCTGGAACGGGGATTCTCCCGCGAACCCGGCTCCCGAGCTCTGTGCGACGACCGGCGAGTCGAGAAACGTGGCTCCCTACCGAGCGTTAGGGCATGGGCCGGGGCGGATTCGAACCGCCGACCTCCGCGTTGTAAGCGCGGCATCTTCACCCCTCGACTACCGGCCCTGTTCGGGGGGAGCGAGCCTCTCGGTCTTGTCGGTGTCGGCCGACGGGTGGCGGCGGTGGCGCACCTTGACCGCGACGCCGCGCCCGAACCCGAGCATGAGCCGCCCGGCGAGGGCGGCCTCCCCGACGCCCGTGAACCTGCCGTCCTGATAGACGCCGACCGAGTCCCCCGCCCGGATCCGATCGTCGGCCCCCCGGACCCCGGGCACGAAGAGGTCGCCCTGGAGGGTGATCGCAGGGTCGGCGTCGACCCGAAGGAGCGCGTCGCCGAGCCGCTCCGCCCCCGCCGTGGTGAGGTGGAGGAGCCCGCGCTCCTCGCGGACGGTCGCGAGGTCCTGCCGGCCGTCGGTGAACCTCAGGAACCAGGGACGACCGACCAGCCGGGCCGGGGGGACGATGAGGCGGCGGGCGGCCTCCTCGCCGAGCTGCACCGCGGCGAGCGCGGCGAATTCCTCGAGTGCGACGGTGCGGAAGCCGCCCGGCACGAACGGGGCCTCCGCGAGGAGACGCGCGAGCTCGTTCCGAAGCCGGTCGAGGGCCGCCCCCGAGGTCGTACGGTGGTCGCTTAGAGTGGAGACGGCGGGAAGCGTGGCCGGCACCGCCTCCCGAAGGAAGGCGTACTCCTGCGGGTCGAGGTGGAGGACGGCCGCACGGTAGCGACCGTGGCGGAGGATCGAACCGAGGCCCCGAGTCACGTACTCCCGCTCGGTCGCCGACCAGTCGCCGGTGACAGGGACGTCGTAGTGGCGGGCGGGAGGGACGTCCTCGAGCTCCCGGGGGACGAGACCCAGGGGAGAACTCACCGAGACGAGATGGACCCGCTCGACCCCGGGGAGCCCCTCGAGGGCATGGGCGATCCGACGGTGGGACGGCGAGACCCGGTACGGCTTCGTCCTCGAGCACGGCACCAAAAGGAGGATCGACTTCGAGGGCGGGGGCCGGTACCGTTCGAGGAACCGGGCGCGGAACCGCTGCATCTCGGGCCGGCGGTGCGACTCGGTAAGGACGTAGGTGTGCCGGCCTGCCCCCGTGACCGGGGTCCTCTCCTCGAGCAGCGGGTAGAGGTCGCGGTCGGCGTACCGGAGGTGCTCGGCGTTCGCGGGCTCGGCGATCTGCCGGGCCTCGGCGAGCTCCCGCAGGAACCCCCGCCGGAGCGCGTCGCGTGTCTCGGAGAGCGAACGTGCGTAGAGTTGCCGAGCGTGCTCGACAAGCCGGGACGGCCCGCCGGACGCGCAGCCGGTGCAGCCGCACGGCGAAGGGGGCTCGGTCCCGACCGGCTTCCGGGCCCCGAGCGCGAGGTCGAAGAAGACCCCGTCCGCCGCCTCGAGGAGACCCTCCGTGGTGTCCGTGACGTCGACGCCGAGGTAGGCGAGCAAAGGTAGGCGGTGCGGCAGCGCGACCCGAGGGGCCCAGAGGAGCGGTTCGGGTCCCACGGCCTCGCGGAGCGCCCGGATCGCCTCGACGAACGGAGCCCCTTCGTTCCAGAGCGCGCGCGCGTTCCCGAGGACGATGAGCTCGGGCCACTGGTCGCGGAGCGCCCGGAGGGCGGGCTCGGGTGCGGGGGCGTGAACGAGCACCGCCGCCGCGATGGAGGTCGGAAAGACACCTCCCGGGCTCGGGGCGATCTCGGGGGCGAGCACCGGCGTCGGAAGCTCCCAGGTCGTCGTGCCGGCTCGAAAGGCCGTCCGCCGCTCCCCGGCAGGAGCCGGGAGGCTCGCGATCGTTGGGCCAAGGGGTTCCGGGGGCGCGGTCGAAGTATCGAGCACCGCAGGGACCGCGAGCGGTATCGGCCCGAGGGTGGCGGAGCCGAGGGCGGCAAGCCCCTCGAGCCGCTCGACCGACCGCATCGTCGGGCTCTCGAACCCGGGGGCCCGCCCTAGTCCGCGGGCCGACCCTTCGGCGCTCGCGGCGGCTTGGCGGGGCGTGCGGTCGGCGGGAAGAACCCGACCCAGGAGGCGACGAGCGCCTCGCGGCGATCGGCTCCAGCCTCCGTGCGCCCGCGTCGGCCAAAGAGCGGGTCGTGCGCGTCCCGCACCGCCCGCAAGAACTCGGCGGGGCTTTCGCTCGCCCGTTCGAAGCCGTAGAGGATGAGCTCGCGCAAGAAACTCGACCGGCCCCGCCAGCCGATGCGGCGGCGGACCGCGGGGTTGAGGTGGCGCTTCGCGAGGCGCCAGACCTCGTTCGTCGTGCGGAAGTCGCGGGCCGAGAGGCTGATCATCACCTGCGGCATCGTCCTGTCCTCCCGGGGGAGCGACCCCGCTCTTTAGTTCGCCGCCGCCGACCCTACCACCATGGGAGGTACACCGCCACGGCCATCGCGGCGAGGTAGACCACCCCGAACAGCATGTGGCGGCGGAACGGGCGGAGCACCTCGGTCGGCCGGCGGACCAGATCGCGATCGACGATGGCGGCCAGGACCGCGATCGCCCCGAGTCCCACGAAGTACGCGAGCCCGAGGCCCTCGAGGACCCCAAAGATGCCGAGAAGGAGGAGCGCGGCCGCATGGAGCGCGGCGACCAGCCGGACGGACCTCACGGGACCGAGCGCGAGGGGAAGCGAACGCAGGCCGAGCTCCCGGTCGCTCTCGAGGTCGCCCAGGCTGTGGATGGTCTCGAACGCGGTGCCCCAGGCGAGTACGCCGCCCACCGCCCAGAGGACGGCCCACGGGAGGGTGTCGGTCATCGCCACGTAGACCGCCGCGGGGGTGATCGCCTCGACCAACCCGAGGAAGACGGTCGTGAGGGAGGTGTAGCGCTTGGTGTAGCTGTAGCCGAGGACGATGGCCAGGGCGACCGGGGTGAGCGCGAGAGCGAGCGGGCTCAGGAGGTACGCCGCGGCCGCGACCAGCGCCGAGCTCGCGGCCGTGAGGAGGAGCGCCGTGCGGGGGGCGTACCGTCCCGAAACGAGCGCGCGGTCGCGCGTCCGCGGGTTCCGCCGGTCGTAGGCCAGGTCGGCCCAGCGGTTGAAGCTGTGACCGGCGTTACGCGCCCCCACGAACGCGACCACGAGGAGGGCGACCCGCCAGAGGTCGGGACGTCCTTCGGTCGCGATTAGGAGGAACGCCAGAGCGAGCGGAAGGTTGAGCCCGAGGTTCTGGATCTCGAGGAACCGGCCGAGCTCCCGGAGGGCCCCGCGCGGGGGCGGGCTCGGTGCGCTCACGTCGGCTTCCGGCCCACGAGACGCGCGAGGACCGGGTCGAGCGCGAGCGTCTTCTCGGCCGCCTCGACCGCGGCCGGATCGGACCGGATCTCCTCGGGCCACGGCCGGGGGAACCCGTCGTCGGGTCCCTTGCGGGTCGCGTCGATGCCGACCTTCCCGCCGAAGTTCGGGACCGGGTTCGAGATCGACAACTGGTCGACCGGACCGTCCACGTGGACGAGGTCGCGGGCCGGGTCGGCCTGGAGCCCGACGCGGTAGAGGACCTCGGTGAGGTCGTGGACGTCCACGTCGTCGTCGACGACGACGAGGTACCGCACGAACATCAGCTGGCCGAGCCCCCAGAGGGCGTGCATCACCTTGCGGGCGTGTCCGGGGTAGGCCTTGCGGATCGACACGATCCCGACGTTGATGAACAGGCCGGCCATCGGAAGGTCGAGGTCGACGACCTCGGGCAGGACGAGCCGGATGACCGGCAGAAAGATCTTCTCGACGGCCTTCCCGAGGACCGCGTCCTCGGTCGGAGGCTTTCCCGTGACGGTCCCGAGGTAGACGGGCCGCGCGCGGTGGGTCACGCGCGTCACGTGGAACACAGGGAACGGCTCGGGCGCGGAGTAGTAGCCGGTGTGGTCGCCGAACGGACCCTCGACCTTGCGTTCCTCCGGGTCGACGTAGCCTTCGAGGACGATCTCGGCCGAGGCCGGGACCTCAAGATCGATGCTCCGGGCCTTCACGAGCTCGACCGGCTCGGAACGCAAGAGGCCTGCGAACGCGAAGTTCGAGATCCCTTCGGGGACGGGCGCGAGCCCCGAGAAGACGGTCGCCGGGTCGGCGCCGATCACGGCGGCGACCGGCATCCGTTCCCCCCGGGCGGCCCATTTGCGGTAGTTGTTCGCGCCGACCCGGTGGACCTGGAAATGCATGCCGAGCGTCGTGGGGGTGTACTGCTGGAGTCGGTAGATCCCCGCGTGGCTCGCGCCGGTCTCGGGGTCGGAGGTGATCACGACCGGGAACGTGACGGTCCGTCCGCCGTCCTTCGGCCAGCACTTGAGGATCGGCAGGCGGTCGAGGTCAACGTCCGGCTCCTCGACCTCCTGGCACGGGCCCGAGCGGACCCTTTTCGGCCCCAGGGAGCGTACGGTGGAGAGCGTCTCGAGGGTCCCGTCGAGGTCCTTTAGCGCCGCGCCGATCCCGCCGGGCGGTCGGAGCCGCGTGAGCTTTCCCACCCGGTCGGCGACCTCGTCGAGGCGTTCGGCGCCGAGGGCGAGCGCGATGCGCCGGGAGGAGCCGAGGACGTTGGTCGCGACCGGCATCGACGAGCCCCGGACATTCTCGAACAGGAGCGCCGGACCGTCCGCGCGAAGGACCCGCTGCGTCACCTCGGTGATCTCAAGATCGCGCGAAACGGGCGCCTTGACGCGCACGAGGTCGCCGCGCGACTCGAGCGCTTCGAGAAACTCCCCGAGCGAGGCGAACGGCACGGCCGGTGCCGAGGCGCCCGCTCTCTTAAGCCCGCGGCGCGGGAAGGTGCAGGTTCATATCGGAACCCTGGCTCGCGCGGGCGCCGTGAGGAGCGTCACGCTCGAGTTCCGCACCGACGACCTCGTCGCGCTCGGCGTCGTTCCGCCCCGTCTCTTCGAGCGCTACGAGGAGGTCGAGCTGCTCGAGACGCTGAGCCTGGACGAAGGCTCGCGACTTGAGCTCCTTCGGCTCCGACGGCGCGGGCCGGTGCGCGACGCCGCGGAGCTCGCGCACGAGGCGCGGCGGATCCGGGCCCTCTACGGGCTCGAGCGGTTCGAGGTCGTGGAGGTCCGCCCGCGCACGCGCGACTACATCCTCCTCGTCCGTCAGCGCAACCCGGACCGCCTGCGCCGCTACCTTTCGGCTGCCGCCGGCGAGGTGAGCCCCGCCGCGCCGTTCCTCCTCTCGGAGGAGCGGACGGTCGCGACGTTCCTCGGCGAGGAGAAGGCGATCCAGCGGGTCGTCGCCCGGCTCGACCGGGAACAGTTCCCGTACCGGGTCGTCCGGGCGAGCCCCCGGCCGCACCCGGCCGCTCGGCCGGACGCCGAGCTCACCGACCTCCAGGGCCAGCTGCTCGCCCGTGCCTGGTTCCTCGGCTACTACGCGATCCCTCGGCGCGCGACGCTCCATAGGCTCGCGAAGGCCTCCGGCCGCAGCGCTCCCGCGTTCGGCAAGGTGCTACGGCGGGCCGAGGAGCGGCTGGTCGCCCGTTGGCTCGCGGCCCACGGTCAAATCTCCGACGTGCCTTCCCCCGCCCGGGGCCGTCGGGTGCGGGCGCCGGGGGCGGTGGCAGGTCGCTAGGTCGATGAGGGGTCGTGTGCTCTCGGTGGCGTTCGAGCCGGTGGACGGCGTACCGAACGCCCGCGTCCCGACCCGGGCGACCTCGGGCTCGGCGTGCTACGACCTCTTCGCCGTCGAGCCGACGACGATCGAGAACGGTGCGGTGACGCTCGTCCGTACCGGGCTCAAGATGCGAAGCCCGCCCGGTACGTTCCTCGAGGTTCGCCCGAGGAGCGGGCTCTCCTCGAAGGGGGTCGTGATGGTGAACGCCCCCGGGACGGTCGACCGGGACTACCCCGGCGAGGTCTTCGTCCCGCTCACCTACCTCTTTGGCGGCAGCTACCGGCTCGAGGCCGGCGACCGCATCGCCCAGGTCCGGCTCGTCCGGGATACCCCGGCCCGCTTCCGGAAGGGGCGCGTCCGCCCCACGACCCGCCGCCGCGGTGGGTTCGGAAGCACCGGCCGCTAAGGATCAGGGGAACTCGGAGAGGAGCCGCTGGACGCTCCGCGCTGGCGGGGCGGACGGGAGGAGCCCCTTGTGCGCCTCCGCCTCGACCTTCTCGAGCATCGTGCGCATCCGTCGCTCGCGGGCGAAGGCGGCCCGGTGCAGCCCGACGTCGCGCGTCCCCTCGGCGACCAGGACGACCGCGCGACCGGCGCGGGCCCGGCCGGTCCGCCCCCTCCGCTGGATCGTGCGGATCACGTCGGGGATGGGCTCGTAGAAGACGACGAGGTCCGTCGCCGGGATGTCGAGGCCCTCCTCGGCGACCGACGTCGCGACCAGGACGTTCAGGTCGCCGGCGCGGAACCGGTCGAGGAGGCCGACCTGCTCCTTCTGGGAAAGCCCCGCGTCGGCCCCGTGGGACGCCTGGCCGACGAACCGGCTCGGCCGGACCGTCGGGTCGCCGAGCGCCCCTATCTCCTCCACCAGGCGGTCGACCGTATCCCGGTACTGGGAGAAGACAAGGACCCGGGCGGCGGGGTTCCTGTGGAGCTCGTCGCGCACGAGGCCGACCGCCGTCGCGACCTTCGGGTGCTCGAGCTCGAGCGTCGCGAGGCGGCGCACGGTCTCCTCCACGTCGGGGTCTGAGAGAAACGCGCGTTGGGACGGCGTGGAGCGGTGTCCCGGGACGGGGGTCTGACGGCGGAGGAACTCGCGGAGCGCTTCCACGCCCTGGCTTTCGATGAGCTCGAGCGCGTGGAAGCCTTTCATCGCGACCGCCTGGGCCGTCACCGCCTGCCAGAGGAGAGGCGGACCCGAACCGCCCCGTGCGCGCTCCGACTCGATCTCGCGATGGAGCCGGCGGCCGACCTCGAGGACCGCGCGCCGGCCGGACTCGTGCTCGGAGAGGACGGAAAGCCGGCGCAGCGTATCGGACGCCCGCGCGACGGTCGCCCGCAACAGGACCGCGAGGTGCTGGACCTCGGGCGGGACGGGGACCGTCACGGTCTCGACCCCGATCCCGTGGAGGTACGGGGCGACGTCCGGGCTCTCTTCGGTCCGGTACTCGAACCGCTCGATCCCGAGGCTCGTCCAGACCTGTTGGATCCGTGCGAGACTCCCTCCCGGAGAGGCGGTCATCGCAAGGACCCGGGCGCGGGGCCCGTCGCGGTTGCGCTGGCCGACCGCGACGTACGGGTAGTCCCCCACCGCCCGGTGGGCCTCGTCGAAGACGATCAGCGAGAAGCTCTCGAGCGGGAAGAGGCCCTGCTCGAGGTCGTTGGCCACGACCTGCGGGGTCGCGAGGACGACCTGCGGAGGGGAGAGCAGCGCGGTGCGCTTCGCGGGCGGCACCGAGCCGGTGAGGACGAGCGGCTCGGGGACGAACAGGGCGGCGGCCACGGAGCGGGCGTGCTGCACGACCAGCGGGCGCGTCGGGGCCATGAGGAGGACCGACCGGGTCGGTTCCCGGAGCAGGTACTCCGCCGCCACCCGCAGGGCGATCGACGTCTTGCCGAGCCCGGTCGGGAGGACGACCAGGGTGTTGTGGTCGATCGCGGTCTCGGCGATCGAGCGCTGGTACGCCCGTTCCTCGATCGTGCCCGGGCGGATCCGGGGGTGCTCTACGGTCCCCATCGAACCACGGCGGCCGGGTCGATGCGGCCGGTCCTTTAAGAGGCCGAGGCCCCCGGGTCGCACGATGCTCCTTGCCCTCGAAGCGGGGGTGCTGGTCGCGGGGGTCCTCGCCCTCCTCTTCCACGGGGTTGCGCTCTACCTCGCGCGGGCCATGCCTCGCCTCGACCCGCTCCCCGCGGCCGCTCCGGCCGGCCCCGTCGAGACCGTGAGCGTCGTGATCGCCGCGCGGGACGAGGAGCTCGACCTCGCCGCCTGCCTCGACTCCGTCCTCGCTCAGGACTATCCCCGACTCGAGGTCGTGGTGGTCGAGGGAGGCTCCGAGGACCGGACCCGCGAGGTCGCCGAGCGACGCGCGCCGGCGGTGCGGCTCGTGGACGAACCGCCCCTCCCCACGGGCTGGGTCGGCAAGAACTGGGCCTGCTGGACCGGGGCTCGGGCGACCTCGGGCTCGCACCTCCTTTTCCTGGACGCGGACGTCCGCCTCCATCCGGCGGCGGTCCGGACGACCCTCGCGTGGGCGAAGCGCGAAGGGGCCTCGCTCGCCACGCTCGCCCCCCGCGTCGAGATGGTCGGCTTCTGGGAGCGGACGGTCCTCCCGTTCTACGTCCAGATGGTGCTCACCTACTTCCGCGCGCCCCGGGTGAACCGCGACCGCTCCAGGACCGCGATGGCGAACGGGCAGTACTGGCTCGTCTCCCGCGCCGACTACGAGGAGCTCGGGGGACACGAGGCGGTCCGGGGCATGGTCCTCGAGGACGTGGCGATCGCCCGCCGGTTCCGCCTCGCCGGTAAGCGCCTCCGGGTTGCCTGGGCCCCGGAGCTCGCCACCACCCGGATGTACCGCGACCGCCGGGAGATGTTCGAGGGGATTCTGAAGAACCTCCACGGGACGGACTTTTCGGCCGCCCGCCAACTGGGCTTCCTCGCCGGGCTGGTGGGCCTGTTCTGGCTGCCGCTCGGCGTTCTCCCGCTCGGGCTCGCCGCGGGCTCGCTACCGGTCGTCGCGCTCGGCGCCGTCCTCTGGCTCGCCCTGTTCGGCAAGCACGCGGCGTTCGCGCACGCGGTGGGGGCCCCCGCCCGGTACGGCCTGCTCTACCCGCTCGCCACCGGGTTCTACGTCGTGGCGGTCGCCACCTCCCTCGGCCGCGGGCTCCGTCGCGGGGCGGTCACCTGGAAGGGCCGGTCGTACGCGGTGAGCCATCCCGGCGGGCCGAAGGGATAAGTTGCCGGTCGACTCCGGGCAGCGGATGGCGACGGAAGCACGGTTCGGCCTGGTGATCGGCGGCCGGGAATCCGGCGGAGAGCGTTCGGAGTACCGGCCGGTCGTCGACCCGGCGACCAACCAGCCGTTCGCCGAGGCGGCGGTCGGGTCGGTCGACGACGGACACGCCGCGATGGAGGCCGCGGACCGGGCGTACCGGGAATCGTGGTGGGCGACCGACGACGGAGGCCGGCGGGGAAAGACGCTCTTCCGTCTCGCCCAGCTGCTCGAGCAGCGGCGCGAGGAGTTCGCGCTCCTCGAGACGCGGAACATGGGCAAGACCCTCCGCGAGTCGGGCTCGGACATCGGCTACGTGGTTCGGACCCTCGAGTACGTCGCGGGCCTCGCCGACAAGATCCAGGGCGAGACGATCCCGGTCGTGGCGAGCCGGTTCGACTACACCGTCCGCGAGCCGCTCGGGGTCACGGTCCACATCGCTCCGTGGAACTACCCTCTCCTCCTCGCGATGCGGTCGGTCGCCCCGGCGCTCGCGGCCGGCAACGCGGCGGTCCTGAAGCCGGCGAGCCTCACCCCCCTCACCGCCCTCGCCCTGGGCCGGCTCGCTTCCGAGGCCGGGATCCCCGAGGGGATCCTCAACGTCGTCGCAGGGCCGGGCGGCGAGCTCGGCGAGGCGCTGATCCGCGACCCGCGGTGCCGCTCGGTCTCGTTCACGGGAAGCCTCGAGGTGGGCCGGCGCATCGCGGGGCTCGCGGCCGAGAGCACGCTTCCCGCGACGCTCGAGCTCGGGGGCAAGAGCCCTGTGATCGTCCTTGCGGACGCCGACATCGAGCGGGCCGCCCGGGGGGTCGTCCAGGGGATCTTCGGCAACGCGGGCCAGATGTGCTGGGCCGCCTCCCGCCTGCTCGTCCACGAGAGCGTCCGCGCGCCGCTCCTGGAGAAGGTGCGCTCGCTCGCCGAGGCGCTCAAGGTCGGTCCGGGAACGCAGGAGGGGATCGAGATGGGTCCCCTGGTCTCACCGGAGCAGGAGCGTCGGGTCCTCGATTTCGTGGCCGCCTCGCGCTCCGACGGCGGCACGGTCCTCACCGGCGGACGAAAGCCCGAGGACGCCCACCTCTCCCGAGGGAACTTCGTCCTTCCCACCGTCGTGGCCGACCTCCCCCAGGACTCCCGGGTCGTGCGCGAGGAGATCTTCGGTCCGGTGCTCGCCGTGAGTGCCTTCACTGAACTTGACGACGCCGTCCGTCTTGCCAACGACACCCGCTACGGCCTCTTCGCGTCGGTCTGGACGAAGGACCTCGCGAGCGCGCACACCCTCGCGCGGAGGCTCGACGCCGGGATGGTCAACATCAACGACCCACCGACGTCGTTCCCCCAGACCCCGTTCGGGGGGTTCAAGGAGAGCGGGATCGGCTTCGAGCAGGGGGCGAAGGTCGTCGAGAACTACACGCGACGCAAGAACGTCTTAGTGAACCTCGGCGGGCCCCGCAAGAAGAAGTGAGCCGGCGGACCCCGAGCGGGGGTGCCGTCCCGCCCGGTCGTTCGTACGAAACCGCCTAAGAAGGCCCCCCCGCTCGTCCGGTCGGCATGGCGACGGGGACTTCGGTGTGGGGGCGCTGCACGACGTGCGGGGCCGCGACGCCCCCGGACGCTCCCCGCTGCGCGCTCTGCGGCGCGGGCCACCCGTTGCGCGCCGCCGAGCTCGACCGCGCTCCCGCGCGCGTGCGACGCCGCCTCCGTCTCACCAGCGCCGTCCGGATCGCGGTGGTCGTCGGGATCGTGGTCGCGCTCGCGGCCGCCCTCGTCCCCGACGCGCTCAGCGGACCGCCGGCCGTCTCGGACCCGCTCACCACGTCGGCGAGCTACGCCCTCGCCCCGGGGGGCTCCACGGCGATCTCGGGCGAGATCACCGGCGGCGACTACGTCCTCGGCAACTACAGCGCCGTGACGCCGCTCGGCGCGAACGTCGTCGTGGCCGTGTACAACGCGTCGGGCTGGATCGCCTTCGAGCACGGAGGTCCGTCCACGCCCGTCTGGTCGCTACCGGCCCAGCCGTCGGGAAGGATCGTCTTCTCCTCCACCTACACGGACACCTACGCGATCGTCGTCAGCAACCCGTACCCGGTCGGGAGCGGGGTGTCGGTGACGGTCTGGCTCTCGACCCAGTACGAATCGAACGTGGCGAACGACGGGTTCGGCTAGCGCCTCACGCCTCGGAAGGTCCCGCCGGAGCGTCCGCCTCGGGCGCGGGGGGCGTCTCGACCTGCCGGAGGAGCTCGGCCGGAACGCGGTCGGCCAGGTAGACCGTCTTTCCCGCCTGCATGATCACGATCCCCTGCTCGCGCGCCTTCTGGGTGTCGACCTCGAGGATGATCGGCTCGGGGGTGCGTACTCGCCCGGCTGCGGCGGCGTCCGCGGCGGTCTTCGACAGGTGGACCTTCCGACGGTCGGAGGGCCGCAGCCCGACCTCGAGGACGATCGTCGCCTCCTCGCGGGTCACGGGGTAGTACAGGTGGTCCGGGATCCCCTCGGTCGGCAGGTCGAGGTCGACCTCGAGGGTGTGGCCGTACGTCGCCCGGACCTTCTCGCCCCGGACCTCGTAGCGGCCCTTCGCGTCCGTCTCCGCGATCGCGACCAGGTGGTGCGGACGGAGCCACCGGTAGGCCGGGTGGCGCTGGGCGATCGCCCGTGCGATCTCGTTGAGGTCGATCCAGCCGTGCGCGTCGACCTGCAGGCCGTAGCGGTCGGGGAAGTGGCGGAGCACGCCGGTGAGGATCCGACCGAGGTGGTCGAGCTCCCGGTCGTTCATCAAAAAGCGCGAGGGTTGGCCGCAGACCGGGCAGACCTCGGCCCGGAAGTAGCCGTGCTGGGTGCACTCCTTGAGCATCGTACGGTGCGGCGGGAACTCTAGGCCTTGACCTTCTCGGCCTTCTTCTCGAAGTCGGTGAGAAGGTCCCCGTAGAGGTCGGTGAGGTCCTTGAGGACGCGCTTGAGGACCTGCTGGGGCTTCTCGCCCTTCGTCTTCAGGAAGAGCGCCGGGCGGTCGAGGTACGGGTGACCGAGGAAGTAGCGGGCCTCCACGACCTTCTCCTCCTTCTGGAGGGCCTCGACGAGCGGGACAAGGAGCGTCTCCTCCCCCTTCGGAAGCTCCACCCTGAGGAGGTCGTGTTCCTTCTCGACCACGCGGAGATCCATGCGGCCTCGGGAGCCGGGCCACCTGGCCTTGCTTCTTAAAGGTGGCGGGCGCGCGACGGCGGTCCTTCTCGGTCCGGGGCGGGCGCGGGGCCCGCCGGGCCCGCCCGCGCCGCCGGGCCTTTATCCTCGCCGCGCTCCGCGGGTCGAAGACCGATGCGCTGGCTCGTGGTAGGCGGCGGCGCCCGGGAGCACGCCCTTGCGCGGACGCTCTCGCTGGCGGGCGCGGAGATCGTGGTCGCGAGCTCGAACGCGAACCCGGGACTCGAGCGGCTCGCCGTCGCGTCCGAGCGCGTGGCGCCGACCCGCCCCGAGGCGGTGGTCGCGTTCGCGCACCGCGCGCGGGCCGAGGCGGCCGTGATCGGTCCCGAGGCCCCTCTTGCCGCGGGGGTCGCGGACGCCCTGCGGGCCGCCGGTCTCGCGGTCGTGGGGCCCGGGAAGGACGCCGCCCGCCTCGAAACGAGCAAGGCGTTCTGCCGGGAGTTCCTCGCGCGGCACAAGATCGAGGGCCAGCCGAAGTTCCTCCTCCCGAAGACCCCGGACGAGGTCGACCGCGCGGTGCGGGAGATCGGCGGGCCGTTCGTCGTGAAGCCGAGCGGCCTCACCTCCGGCAAGGGGGTCTGGGTCCAGGGGTCGGACTTCGCCGACCCGAAGGACGGCGCCGCCTACGCGAAGTCGCTCCTCGTTCAGTCCGAGCCGGCGATCCTCGAGGAGAAGCTCGACGGCGAGGAGTTCAGCCTGATGGCGTTCGTCACCGACTCGGGCGTCTACCCGATGCCCGCCGTCCAGGATTTCAAACGCGCCCTCGAGGGCGACCAGGGCGGCAACACGGGCGGGATGGGGGCCTACTCCCAGCGCGACCACCTCCTCCCGTTCCTGTCGCCCGACGCCCGGGACGCCGCCCTCCGCGTCCTCACGCGCACCGCGGAGGCGCTACGCGCGGACGGGCTTGCCTACCGTGGGATCCTCTACGGCGGCTTCTTGCTCACGGCCCACGGCCCGCGGCTCCTCGAGTTCAACGTCCGTTTCGGCGACCCGGAGGGGATCAACGTCCTCACCCTCTACGAGGAGGGCGACTTCTCCGACCTTCTCCTCGGCGTCGCGCACGGGCGCGTCGACCCGAACCTCGTGAGGTTCCGCCTCCGCGCGAGCGTGCTCAAGTACCTCGTGCCGCCCGGCTACGGGAGCCAGCCGAAGGCCGGCGGCATCCTCGCGCTGGACGAGCCGGCGATCGAGGACGACGGGGTCCACGTCCTCTTCGGCGCTGTCGAGTCGCGCGGGCCCGGGATGGTCGAGCTGTCGACATCGCGGGGGATCGCGCTGATCGGCGAGGCGAGCGCCGTGCACGAGGCCGGGGCCCGGGTCGAGAGCGCGTTGCGCCACGTCTCGGGCGACTTCTACGTCCGCCACGACATCGGCACGAAGGAGGACCTCGCGCGCCGCACCGAGCACATGCGGAGCCTCCTCGTTCCCGGGGCGAAGGCGTCGCCGCTCCCGCTCAGCGTCGCGGCGCCGGACGCTCCGGCGTCCAGCGCGGCGCCGCTCGAGCAGCGGAGCTGAGGATCGGGACGGAGGGATCGAGGACCCGTGTTCTGCCCGAACTGTAAGCGCCTCATGCGCCCGGACCGGGCGAAGGGCGAGTGGCGGTGCGCCGCCTGCGGCACGACCGTCCCTCTCGGGAAGGGCGTCGAGGTCGGCCGTTCGACCCCGCAGAGCCGGGAGGTCGCGGTCGTGGAGACGAAGACCGCGACCCTTCCGAAGGCCGAGGAGACCTGCCCGAAGTGCGGCAACGGCGAGGCCTACTGGGTCCTGCGCCAGACCCGAGGTGCCGACGAGCCCGAGACCCGGATCTTCGAGTGCACGAAATGCGGCCACAAGTGGCGGGAGTACCAGTGAGCCCCGAGGGGTTCGCCGCCGTCCGGGACGCCTTCGCGCCCGAGGCGCTCGGACGCGAGCTCTCGCTGCGCGGCTGGGTCCTGCGCGCCCGCTCCTCCGGGGGGATCCTGTTCGTCGTGCTCCGGGACCGCACGGGGGCCATCCAGGTCACCGCCCGCCGCGACGCGGTCGGGGCCGAGCCGTTCGCGGCCGCCGAGAAGGTCCAGGCGGAGGGGGCGGTCGAGGTGACGGGGACCGTCGCCGAGGACCGTCGGGCCCCCGGGGGCCGGGAGCTGCGCGCCTCGAGCTTCCGGGTCGTCGACGCGGGGGAGCCGTTCCCGATCTTTTCCGGTCAGACCGAGGAGTTCCTCCTCGACAAGCGCCATCTCGCCATCCGCTCCCAGGAGCACGTCGCGACCTTCCGGGTGAAGGCCGAGCTGCTCCGCACCCTCCGCGAGTTCCTCGACCGGGAGGAGGTCCTCGAGACGACGCCCCCCATCCTATCGGGGAACGCGGCCGAGGGGGGCGCGGAGGCGTTCCGGATCGACTATTTCGGACGTCCGGGCTATCTTTCCCAGACCGCGCAGCTCTACCTCGAGGCGCTCCTCTTCCCGCACGAGCGGGTCTACGCGCTCACCCCGTCGTTCCGGGCCGAGAAGTCGCGGACGCCGCGCCACCTCACCGAGTACCTCCACCTCGAGGTCGAGCTCGCGTGGTGCGACCTCGACCAGCTCCTCGACTTCGAGGAGCGGATGGTGACCGAGGTCGCGCACGCGCTCGCCGCGCGGCGCCCGAAGGAGCTCGCCGAGCTCGGGCGCCCCCCCGAGGAGCTGCTCGCCCTCGAGCCGCCGTTCCCCCGGATCCGCTACGCGGAGGCGATCGACCGCTTGGCCGCGCAGGGGTTCCCCGTCCGGTGGGGGAGCGACCTCGGCACCGCCGAGGAAAAGGCCTTGACGATGGAGGAGCGCTCGCCGATCTTCCTTACGCACTTCCCGAAGGAGATCAAGGCGTTCTACATGCTGAGGTCACAGGACGACGCGCGGACGGTCGAGGCGGCCGACCTGCTCGCCCCCGAGGGCTACGGCGAGCTCATCGGCGGCTCCTGCCGCGAGACCGACGTCACGATCCTCACCGAGCGGATCCGCGAGGTCGGCGCGAACGTCGACGAGTACGCCTGGTACCTCGACCTGCGCCGCCACGGGAGCATCCCGCACGCCGGCTTCGGCCTCGGCATCGAACGGATCCTGCGCTGGCTGCTGCGTCGGGAGCACATCCGCGAGACGACCCCCTTCCCGCGCACCCCGGCCCGGCACACGCCGTAGGCCGTTCGCGTTCCCTCCGCGGAACGGCCGGGGAAGAGGGAAGGTTCAAGTGCGAGCGCGCGCCTTGCCCGTCCTCCTAGATCGGGGGCCCCAGCGTGGCAACGGAGAACGGGTCGAGCCGCGGGGCCGATAAGCCGGCGCCCACGCCCGAAAAAGGTGCTTCCGCCCTCACGGTCGAGCGGATCACGCACCAGGACGTGCCGGCCGTCTGCACCCTGCTGAAGCGCGTCTGGGAGTCGGACGCCGCCGGGCTCCCCACGGAGCTCGTCAAGGCGTGGCTTCCGAGCCCGCTCGAGTTCACGAGCCGCATGGAGGGTGTGACGTACTTCGCCGCCCGACGCGACGGCCGCCTGGTCGGGCTCGTCGGCGGCGAGATCGTCCACGGCGCCTGCCGGCTTCGCGAGCTCGCCGTCGAGCCGGACGGACGGCGCCAGGGGACCGCGACCGCGCTCGTCAACGCCGCGCTCGAGTGGGCCCGTCGGTCGAACGCCCCGTCCGTGTGGATCGAATCGCTCGCCCGCTTCGCAGGGGCGAGTTCGCTGTTCAAGCGCCTCGGCTTTGCGCAGACGGGCACGCTCCACCGCCACGAGTGGAACGAGGACGTCCAGTTCTTCGAGAAGGTCTTCTAGACGTTGCTACGGCGCCGGGGGCCCGGACGGCCCCGCAAGAATCCCGCGCGGGGCCCCAAGCCGCCGCAAGAGCCGCGCCCCTTCCTCCACCCGGCCGTCGAGCACCCTCCGGGCGCCCTCGGCGAGGTCGCGCGTGTCCGCATCGTTCGAGAGCCCTCGACCGCGCTCGATGAGGAGCCGGTCGCCGAGCCGCCCGACGTAGCCGGGGAGGGCGGCCGTGAGGCCGTCCGCGGCCCGGCTGCGGAGCGTCCGAAGTCGCTGACGGAGGGTCGCGAGCTGGCCCGAGCGCAGGTCGGACTCGAGCTCGCGCGCGAGGCTTGCGGGGTCCCCCGCGCTCCGGACGCCGATCGCGTCGAGGTCCCGGAGAAGGGTGAGCAGCCGCTCGAGGTCGTCCCGGGCCTGGTCGAGGTGGCGCTCCTTCACGACGATGACCCGTTCGAGCTGGGGGATCGTCCAGAGCGCCGAGGCGACGTCGCCGGTGCGCACCGACCGGGCGGCCTCCTCGAGCTGCTCGCGCTCGAGGCGCGTGCCGACCGAGTACGCCTCGAGACGGACCAGGCGGGGCGCGAGCCGGTCGTAGATCCGGTCGACCAGCTCCGAGCACCGCTTGCGAGACTCCTGCTCGGCGCGGGTCACCGCTTCGACCCAGAGCTCCGGGTGCTCGGACCGCGCGGCGGCGTCCTGGGACCAGGAAGGGAGGGCGGGAAGCTGGACGCCGAGTGGGCGGGCGGCGTCGGCCCACTGGACGAGCTGCTCCATTCGGTCGACGAGCGCGCCCCCCGGAGCGCCCGCGCGGACCGGTCGCGCGGTCGAGGCGGCCGCCGTCCGCTCGGGGGGGGACGCCGGGCGCGTGGCCGGCCGCGGGGCTCCGCACCCGGGGCAGGCCGTCCGGCCCGCTTCCACCGACCGACCGCACTGGCCGCAGGTCCAACCGTGGTTGCTCATCCGTCGCCTACGCTCCGGGTCCGCCCGCCCGTCGTCTAGGGGGTCGTGCACTAAGAAACTAGGGATGCCTCACGACGATGGGTCCCCGGAAGCCGTCCCGCCGGGGACCGGGACGCGAGCCTCCAGGGAGGGGGATGCAGGGGGTGAGATTTGAACTCACGAACTCCTACGAGACCAGGACCTCAACCTGGCGCCTTTGACCAAGCTGGGCCACCCCTGCACACGGGCGGCGTCGCTTCCCGAGGACGAGTGATAACCTTTGCGAAGCCGAGGGGCCCCGCCCCGCGCCGCGGGGGTGTCGTCCCGATAAACGCCATGTAGGCCCCCCGCGTACCGGCGCTCTATGACACCAGATCGGCCGGACGGTGCCACCGTCTTCATCGGCCTCAAGCCCACCATGACCTACGTCTTCCAGGTCGTCACCCAGCTCAACGCCGGGTCCGGCCCGGTCGTCGTCAAGGCGCGAGGGAACGCCATCGGCAAGGCGGTCGACGTTGCGGAGGTCGTCCGCCGCCGTTTCCTCGAGGGGCAGGTCGATGTCGGCCCGATCACGATTGACACGGAGCGCCTGACGAACCGGGAGGGGCGGGACGCGAACGTCTCGTCGATCTCGATCCCCCTCACCCGGACGGGCCCGGCGGGCCCTGGGACGTCGATGCCGGACCGGCCGGGGCCGCCGTCGTAGTCGTCCGGACCACCCAGGTCCCGGCCCAGGCATCTCCGACTCGCTGGCGCTCCGCGCTCAGGCTCGCCGCGAAGAGCCCGAGCGTCCCGAGGAGGGCGATCCCGCCGAGGACGAACGCCCCGATCACACCGAGCGCGAGGAGTCCCGCGAGGACGCCGAGCCCGCCGACGTCCACCGAGGTGAGCCCCTTCGTCAGGATCCCCACCCCTAGGCCCGCCCCGAGGACCCCGAGCGTGAGCGTCGGAACGAGCGTCACGTTGCGCACCGTGCAGGCGAGCCCGTCCGGTCGGGCGTAGCGCCGGTCCCGAACCTCGAGGCCGACCCACCGCTTGCCCACCGTTCGTCCGGCGGCAAGCTCGGTCGCGACGAAGTAGAGGAACCCGACGGTGATGCACCCGTAGATCGCCGCGTTGTAGGCGACGCCCCCGAGGAGGTCAGAAAGCGAGCCCGGGGTGGCCGCGGCGAGGGCGGCGAGGAGGGCGGCGCTCCCGCCGAGGACGATGAACAGGTCGAGCACGAACGCCAGTCCGCGCTGGGCCGGCGAGGCGAACCGCGGCGCCGAGAGCTCCCGACCGAGCAGGACCAGCCAGCGCGCCGTCAGCCATCCCCGGAGCGCCTCGAGCGGCTCGACCGTCCCGGCCCGGGCGGAGCTCTCGAGGTTCGCTTGATCGCTGACGACCCACCCGGGGACCGGCAGCCCGTCCCACGGACGCACCGAGGCTCCCTCCGGCCCGCCGTCCTGGAGGCGCCGCGCCTGCCCCGCGGCGGCGGCCGCGGCGTCCGCCGAGGCGCGGAGCGCGCCGGTGAGCTCTCCCTTGAGCCCGAGCTCGTACGCCTCCCGGAGACGCCCGGTCGGGCTCGTCGGCGGGGTCGGGGTGGACGGTCCGACGGGCTCGAAGCCGCGGCCCAACGCGGCATGGACTGCGAACGCGCCGATCAGGGCGAGGAAGCCCGAGAGGTAGACGAGGTCGAGGACGCCGGCGCCACCGATGACGTAGAATCCCGCGGGCCCGGTGCCGTAGAGGCCCGGCTGGCGCAGAAGGTCCGCCCCGACGATCGTCCCCCACGTCCCGGCGAAGAACGCCGCCGGGAGCGCGTACGCCTCCTCCCGCGGGAAGACCCGACCGGCGACGAGCGCCATCACGATCCCCGCCCCCGCGGGCGGGAGGAGGAAGTAGGGGAACGTCTCGACGATCCCGACGCCGGCGATGGCGGTGGAGCCAAGGAACGTCAGGATGAGGACGGCGGAGGTCCCGAGATGGATCGCGAGCGGGCGGCGGGCGGCGTCCTCCCGTCCGAACCCGAGGAACGCCGCGACCGCCACCGAGACGCCCACGCCCGCGAGCGCCGCGACCAGGTCGACCGCGACCGGGGTGGCCAGGCCGACCGAGGCCCCGAAGCGGCCGACCGTGTCGGCGCCGGGCGGGAGGACGACCAGGAGCATCGTCGCACTCTCGATCCCGAGCGCGGAGAAGACGACGCCGAGCGTGCGGCCGAGGGGCGGGGAGACGCGGCCGAGCGCGAGGGTGCCGACCAAGAGGGGAAAGACGGCCCCCGCGAAGCTCACCCCGACGATATCCCGCGCCACGGGCACGATCGGGAGGACGACGAACGTCGCGGCGAGGGCGCCCGGAAGGAGCAGCCAGAAGGCGCGGCGACCGAGCCCGAGACTCTCGGCGAAGTCGGGGTAGCGCCAGGCGAGCCCGAACAAAAGCGCCCAGGCCGCGCCAGGTAGGAGGACGGAGACCGCCACCGAGACGATGTCGAAGGCGACCAGTGCCGGTGCGACCACGCCCACGCTCCGCCGGGCTTGCGGCGGCGCCGGACCCCGTGGCGGACCTAAAGGCTTTGTCGCGGAGGACCTACCCCGGCCCGATGGCGGAGCACCGCGTCGAGGTCGATTCGCTCGGCCGACGGGAGGTACCGGCGGAGGCGTACTGGGGGATCCAGACCCTCCGGGCGAAGGAGAACTTCCCCGTGAGCGGGCTCACCGCGTCGCGCCACCTTCTGCGTGCCTACGCCCTCCTCAAGCTCGCGTGCGTCCGCGCGAACGTCGAGAAGGGGGGCCTAGACGCCGAGCGGGGGGCGGCGCTCGAGAAGGCGGCCCGGGAGATGGCCGAAGGCCGGTTCGCCCACGAGTTCGTCGTCGACGTCTTCCAGGCGGGGGCCGGGACGTCCCTCCACATGAACGTCAACGAGGTGCTCACCAACCGGGCCCTCGAGATCCTCGGGAAGCCCCGGGGCGACTACGCCACCTTGAGCCCCAACGACCACGTGAACCGCGGCCAGTCGACGAACGACACGTTCCCCACCGCCGCCCAGGTCGGTGTTCTCTTCGCGCTCGGGGAGGTGCGTCGCGCGGTCCGGGTCCTCGTGGCGAGCCTCCGGAAGAAGTCCGAGGAGTTCGCCCGGCTCCCCAAGGCCGGCCGGACCCATCTCAAGGACGCGATGCCGGTCACCCTCGGCCAGGAGCTCGGGGCGTGGGCGACGGCGCTCGAGCGCGTGCTCGAGACGCTCCCGGCCGTGGAGCGGGGACTCGCCGAGGTGCCGCTCGGCGGGAGCGCGGTCGGCACGGGCGTCAACTCCCGGCCGGGCTTCCGCGCCCGGGCGGTCGAGGAGTACGCGCGCCTTTCCGAGCTCCCGCTCCTAGTCGCGCGCGACCCGTTCGAGACGATGCAGAGCCGTTGGCCGCTCGGCCTCGCCTCGGCGTGGCTCCGGACGCTCTCCCTCGAGCTCGTCCGGATCGCGAACGACCTCCGGCTCCTCTCGAGCGGCCCCGCGACCGGCCTCGACGAGCTCCGGGTCCCCGAGATCCAGCCGGGCTCGTCGATCATGCCCGCGAAGGTGAACCCGTCGGCGGCGGAGTGCCTCAACATGGTCGCCTTCCATGTCGTCGGCGCCGACCAGGCGACCGCCCTCGCCGTGCAGGCCGGCCAGCTCGAGATCAACGTGATGATGCCGCTCGCCGCGTTCGAGACGCTCTTCTCCGCGGAGATCCTTGCGAACTACCTTCCCGTCTTTGCGGCGAGCTGCGTCGACGGCCTCGCGCCGAACCCGGTCCGGCTCGAAGGCTACCTCGTGAGCTCGGCCGCGCTCGCCACCGTCCTCACCCCGCGCCTCGGCTACCTCAAGGTCGCCGAGGTCCTCCACGAGGCCGAGAGGCTCCACCGTCCGGTGAAGGAGCTCCTGGTCGAGAAGGGCCTCCTCACGCGGGAGGAGGTCGAGGCGATGCTCGGCCCGCCCGCCCTCCTCAAGCTCACCGAGCCGGTGCCGTGACGGTCGGCCGGTCGCACCCGAGGTCGGAAGGATGAGCTCGGTCGAGGAGACGGTGGTCGCGCTCGGGAACCCGACCAGCGAGGAGTTCCGCCAGGCGGCGGGCGTCCTCGGGAAGGTCGGCCTCACCCAGTACGAGGCCCGAGCGTACATCGCCCTGGTCGCGCGGGGCGTCGGCGACGCCGCGACGCTCGCGTCGGCGGCCGGGATCCCCCGGACGAGCGCCTACAAGGTCCTCGAGTCGCTCGCCGAGAAGGGCTACGCCCAGCCGACGGGAGGCAAGCCGATCCTCTTCCGTCCCCGCCCGCCGCTCGAGGTGGCGGAGACGCTCAAAGGGGCGATCCAGGAGGTCTTCGAGCAGCTCTCGCAGCTCCACCGCGTCGTCGCCGAGCACGGCGAGCCGCAGCTCGTCTACCTGCTCTCCGAGCGGGAGAAGGTGATCGCGAAGATCGCGGACCTCCTCGACCAGTCGACCCGGACGTTCATCCTGACGACCCCCCAGGTCGCGGACCTTCGGGACGCGCTCAACAAGAAGATCGGGAGCGCCCAGAAGCGCGGGGTCCACCTCACGTTCGTCACCGCTCCCCTCCAGAAGGTCCCCGAGGGGGTCGAGTACGTCCCCCGCGACAACCTCCTCGCGACCGAGGTCCTGGCGGACGGCGAGCACGCGCTCCTCGCCGCGCCGGGGTTGGACGCCTGCGGCTTCACCGACAACCCGATCCTGATCACCCACCTCAAGCAGTTCCTCGACATCGTCCTCGAGAAGGAAACCTCGGCGACGAACCCCTAGGGCCGCACGATGGCCCGCGCGCGAGCGCCCCCGGCCGAGAGGGTGCGGGCCCGGCTCGCCCGCGCCCTCGGAGAGGATCTTTCCGCGACGGTCCCGGACGGCTACCAGCGTCTGGGACGGGTCCTCTTAGTCCGGGTCCCCGCGCCCCTGTGGCCCCACCGGGGAGCGGTCGGCGAGGCCTGGCGCGAGGAGCTCGGCGTCGCGACCGTGCTGGCCCGGACCGGGCGCGTCGAGGGGGAGCTGCGGGCGCCCTCGGTCGTCCCGATCGCGGGCGACTCGGCGGTCACGGAGGTCGTCGAGCACGGAGTGCGCTGGAGGTTCGACGCCGCGCGGATCATGTTCGCCGCGGGCAACCGCACCGAGCGCCACCGCGCCCGCCTCCTCGTTCGGCCGGGCGAGCGCGTCGCGGACCTCTTCGCCGGGATCGGCTACTTTGCGATCCCCGCGGCGCTCTCCGCGAGCTCGGTCCGGGTGCTCGCGGTAGAGAAGAACCCGCTCGCCCACCGGTTCCTGGTGGAGAACGCACGGCTGAACGGGGTCGACGGGCAGCTCGACGCCCTCCGGGGGGACAATCGCGAGCTCGACCTACCGCTCGGGGCGTTCGACCGGGTCTTCCTCGGCTGGCTGCCGGACGCGACGCCGTGGATCGGTCGTGCGGTCGAGCTGCTCGGGTCCGGGCCGGCCACCCTCCACGTGCACCTGGTCGCGGACGTCCGTGAGCCGCTCGGCACGACCGCCCTTCGGGTCGGGGCGCTCGTCGAGCGAACGGGCCGAACGCTGGCGCCGCCCCCGCTCGGCCGCGAGGTGAAGCCGTACGGGCCCGGGCGCCGGCACGTGGTGGTCGACGTCGCCCTCGCCCCCCGCTAGGGGGTCGAGACCGCGAGGCGGCCGGAGAGCGTCTTCATCGCCGCGGGGAACGCCCGCGCGAACCGTTCGATGTCGGCGGGGGGGTTCGAGAACGAGACGCGGACGAACCGGGCCCCGTGGGCGGGGGAGAGGTAACTTCCCGCGCGCACGAAGACCCCGTGGCGCAGGAGCATCTCCTCCTGGAGCGCCTCGGGTCTCACGGAGGTCTTCGCGAGGTCGACGATCGTCATGTTCGCGCGCGACGGCGCGGCCGGGGTCGTGGCCCCCTCGACGTTCCGGACGACCTCCTCGACCCTGCGGCCGTTCGCCCGGGTCTGCTCGACGACCTTGCCGATCCAACTCGGCTTGGTCCTCAGCGCGGCCTTCGCCGCCACCTGGGCGAGGACGTTCACGCCGAGGTCGTTCGTGTTGTAGCGGGCGACCGCCTTCACCATCTCGGGTGACCCGAGGAGGCCGCCGATCCTGAGGCCGGCGAGGCCGCAGTTCTTCGAGACCGACCAGACCGTCACCGTCTGCTCCGGCGCGAAGAGCGCGGCGAGGGCGTGACCGTCGGAGAAATCGCGGTAGGTGACGTCGTTCAGGAGGAGGAGCTTGCGGTCCTTCGCGATCTCGGCGATGGCGCGGACCTCGTCGCGAGGGTAGCCCGAGCCGAGCGGGTTCAGCGGGTCGATGAGCAGGATCATCCGGGTCTTCGGTCCGATCGCCTCCGCGACCGCCTCCGACGTGAGCCGCCAGGGCGGGCGGTAGATGTCGAGGCAGCGGGTGGTCGCGCCCGCGAGCTCGACGAACTTGTGGATGATGAGGTAGCTCGGGTCGGAGGCGAGGACCTCGTCGCCCGGCCGAAGGAGCGCCCGGGTGATCATGTAGAGCGACTCGGTCCCGCCGCCGGTGAGGAACGGGACGGCCCCGGGGACGCCGAGGTCCGCCCGTGCGAGCTCGAGGAGCTCGGGGTCCCCCGAGCCGAGCGGGTAGCCCTCGTAGATGCGTCGGCCGATCGCCTCCTCGAGGGCGCCGCGGACGACCTCGGGTGGGACGAGGTGGTTGGTGTTCTGGGAGAGCCAGGCGACCTCGTCGCGGTGCGCGTGCGCGTAGCGGAAGGCGTCGAACGGCGCGGCCACGACCCTCGAGGGGTCCGGGCCGCCTTAACGGCTTTGTGCCGGGTCCCCCGCCTCGGCCAGGTACGTCGTCACCACGCCGAGCGACTGGACCGTGGCGCTCCGCCGCCCGAAGCCCGCCGCCGCGTGGAGCTCGAGAAGGCGCGGCCGGTCGGGGAGGCGGCGGAGCGACTCGGGGAGGTACCGGTACGGCCCCTCGCTCGCGAACGCCCGGCCGAGGATCGGCACGACGTGGTCGAAATGCGCATGGAAGACCGCCGAGACCCACCGGGCGTCCGGCTCGCCGACCTCGAGCGACAGCAGGACCCCGCCCGGCCGCAGGACGCGCCGCATCTCGGCGAGGCCCTCCGGCAGCGAGGCGAGGTTCCTGAGCACGAACGCGTTCGTCACGAGGTCGAACGACGCGTCAGCGAACGGGAGCGAGAGCGCGCTCGCGGTCGCGAACGAGGCGGGCTCGCCCGAGGAGGACGCCGCGCCGGCCCTTTGCGCCCGGAGGACCATCGCGCGCGTGAGGTCGGTCGCGACCACCCGGGCGCTCGGAAAGTGCCGCGCGACCGCGCGGGCGAGCTCCCCGGTCCCGCACCCCACGTCGAGCGCCCGGCGGACCGGGATCCGGCGGAACCGGTCGAGGGCCCAGAGCGACCGGGCACGCCAGACGAGGTCCTGGCCGAACGTGGCGAGGTGATTGAACAGCTCGTAGTGGCCCGCGATGTGGGCGAACATCGTGCGGACCTCCCGCTCGAACCCCTCCTGGGCGGCGTCCGGGTAGGGAGACCCGTCCGGGGCGGTCCGTCCCGGCCGACGTGGCGCCGACACGCCACGGTCGAGCGCCCGTCCGTCTTAACCTGCGGGCGGGGGCTCGTCCGAGGGCCGGATCTCGGCCTCGAGCTTCTCGATCTCGGGCAAGAGGTCCGTCCGGTGGTCGGCGACGCCGCTGGCGCGGGCCTCCTGGAGGAGGCGGCGCGCGCGCTCGGGGTCGCGGCACCGGGCGGCAAGCCGCGCTCGACGGAAGAGGAGCTCCGCGAACTCTCCCTTCGTGCCCATCCGCCGCGCGCTCTCCTGCGACTCGGCGAACCTCCGCTCGGCGTCCTCGAGCCGGCCCTCCCGCTCGGCGATCAGGCCGCGGATCATCTGGATCTGCTGCTCGGCGAGGAGGTCGCCCGTTGGCTTCAGCGTCCGCTCGGCCCGGTCGAGGAGCTCGCTCGCGGCGGCCGTCCGCCCGAGCTCGGCCTGCCACTGGCCGAGGTTGAGCAGGCAGTAGCCGATCCAGATCGGCGAGCGCGACCGTTCGGCCGCGTCGAGGGCGAGGCCGATGTCGCGCAGCGCCTCCTCCGTGCGGCCGACGCGGTGGAGCAGGACCGCCCGGTTCATCCGGACCCGGGCCGAGGCGCTCGGGTCGTCCAGCTGCGCGAACTGGCCGGCCGCCTCCTCGTAGAGCGCGAGGGTCGCCTCCACGAACTGCGGACCGCGGGGCAACAGGGTGTTCGCCACGTCGATGAGCGCGTGGCCCCGCTCGTGGGGGTTGCCCTCCCGCTCCGCGATCGCGAGCGCGGCACGCTGGTGGTGTTCGGCGCGGGTGAGGTCGGAGAGGCGCCAGTAGAGCGTCCCGAGGGCGCGGTGGGCGACGAAGACGTCCCGTGCTCCGCCCGCGCGCTCGAGCAGCTGCTCGGCCTCGAGGGCGAACGGCTCGGCCTCCTTGTAGGCGGACCGCTCGATCCGGGTCCAGGCGAGGCCGAGCAGCGCCCGCCCGAGCTCAAGATCGAACGCGGGCTCCTGCCGGGCGATCTCGACGGCCTCCTCGAGCGCCTTCTCGGCGGCCGGGAGGTTCCCGATCTCGTTCAAGAGCCGGCCGACCTCCGTGAGGAGCCGTACCTCCTTGCGCGGGTCCCGGGGGGGCTGACGGCGGGCCGCCTCGAGGGCCCGGCGCACGAGCGAGAGCGCGGTCTCGAACGCGAAGGAACGGGCGGCCTCGTCCGCGGCCCGGAGGTTGTGCTCGACGGCCTTCGGGTCGTCGCGGCCGAGGTAGAAGTGGCGCGCGAGTTCGAACTCGGTCGCGTCCGCCCGGCCCTCGAGCGAGGCTGCGATCTTCCGATGCACGATCGCCCTCCGCGTCTCGGTGAGGTCCGAATAGACCGTCGCCCAGAGCCGCTCGGAGACGAACTCGTAGACCTCCGCCCCCCGTTCGCGCAGGATCCCCTGGCGGACGAGACGGTCGAGCGACTCGCCCACCGCCTCCTCCGGAAGTCCGACCGACGCCTGGAGCTTCGGGAAACCGAACTCGCGGCCGAACGCGCTCGCGTAGGTGAGGACCCGGTGGTCGACCCCCTCGAGCGCGCGCGCCCGCTCGAGGAGCTCCTGCATCACGTCCCGGCTCCCCTCGTGCGAGGGGACCCCGCGGTGCGACGCGCCGGCCGCAGAGCGGACGAGGATCTCGAGGCAGAGGGGGTTGCCCTCCGTCTCGGTGTGCCAGCGCAGCACGTCCTCGGGGGACGGGCGGGCACCTCCGACCAGGGCCGAGGCGAACTCGGCGACCTCGGAGACCGAGAGGGGTCGGAGGGCGACCTCCTTGAGGATCCCCTCGTCGACGAGCTTGCGGATCGTACGGTCGACCGGGGGGGACGGCGAGGGGTGGCTCCCGGCCGCGGCGACCACCAGGATCCCCTTCTTCCGGCCCTCCCGCGCGACGGCGGCGAGCAAATCGACCGAGAGCGCGTCCGCGAGAGGGAGGTCGTCCACGACCAGCACGAGAGGGGCGGTCGACGGGCGGCTCACGAACTGGTCGACGAACTTGCGGCGGAGGGCGTCCCGCGCGGCGCCGAGGCCCTCGACCGACGTCCGCCCCGCCGGGGCGAGGAGGCTCTCGAGCCCCTCGGGAACGAGCCCGGGGCCACCGGAGCCCGACGAGGTGGGCCCGGCCCGCTCCTCCGCCCGGGAAGGGCCCGAAAGCAGGGGACCGAACGCGGGCCCCGCGCTCGGATAGCCGAGCTCCTCGAACGGATCGGTGAGCCCGGTGAGCAGCTCGCGGGCGAGACCGAACGGCGGCGCGATCTCCTCGGGAAGGGCGCGCCCGCGCACGACGCGGAACCCGCGCTCGCGGGCCCGGTCGGCCGCGACCCGCAGCACCTCGCTCTTTCCGATCCCGTCCGGCCCGCGGACGAGCAGGCCGTGGGCTCCGTCCGAGCTCGTGTCGTCGAACGTCCGGTCGACCTCGACCAGCACCTCGGGCCGGCCGACGAACGGGCCCGGGGCCCTCGCCCGGGCCGCCGCGGTCCCCGCCATGCTAGCGGCTCCCTCCCTCGGGCGTCATGCGAACGGCCGGTCCTGGGCGACCGGGGCGGTCGCCTCCTCCCCCAGGTTCCCCTCGCCCCGCCGCACGTCGAGGTGCTGGGCGAGCGCGGCGACGGCCGAGGCGAGGCGGGGTGCGAGCTCCACGACCCCGAGCTCGAGCGCGCGCCGCACCGCGGTCCGTGCCCCGTCGAGGTCCCGGGTCTTGAAGCGAAGGTTCGCGAGGCAGAACTCCGCCTCCGCCTCCTCCGCGGTGAGGTGATGGCGCTGGGCGATGTCGATCGCGCGCAGGTAGGCCCGGGCCGCGTCGTCCCACTGGCCCCGGCGCTCCGCGATGCGACCCGCGTTCTTCGTCACGAGGTCGAGGCCGAGGACATCGGAGAGCCGCTCGAGGAGACGGCCGGCCTGGGCGTTGTCCCGCTCGGCCTCCTCGAGCTGGCCGATCGCCAGCCGAAGCTCGACGCCGGACAGGAGACAACGGCCGACCCCCCGCACGTCGTGGCCGCGGTCGGCGGCCTCGCGCGCCCGGTCGAGGATCTCGAGCCCGTCCGACGGCCGGGTCTCTCCCACGATCGTGCCGAGGTTGTGGAGGGCGCGCGCGAGCTCGACCCAGTCGTGGCTTTCCCGTCGGCGGTCGCCCGCCCGCTCGTACCACTCGATCGCGACCGGCCGGACTTCGTCGCCCAGGAGCGCGAAGGAGTTGCCGATGTCGATCGAGACCCGCCCTCGGCCGCGGTGATCGGCCTCGGGCGGGAGGGCGTCGAGCGCGCGCATCGAGCCCTCGAGGGCCTCCCGGTAGCGTCCCTCCTGGAAGGCGACGCGGCCGAGGAGGCGGTGAGCCTGCGAGATCCCGAGGGGGTCGTGCTCCTCCTCGAACAGCGCGAGCGCCCGGAGGGCCCCGTCGCGGGCCGCGGGGGCGTCCAGGTTCTCCCGGGCGACCTCGGCCCGCGCGAGGAGGAGCCGCGCGCGGACCCGGGGAGAGCCGTCCCCGCCCTCGTCGAGCGCGGTCGCGTAGTACTTGTCGGCCGTGCGGAACTGGCCGGTGGCGTAGGAGAGGTCCCCGAGCTCCTCGGCGACCTCCGCCCGCTCCCGCGGGCCGGACCCCTCGGCGGCCGCGACGTCGACCAGCGCGCGCTCGAGGAAGTGGACGGCCGCGGGCGAATCGTCGTGCTCGCGGGCGTGCGCCGCGGCCCGTCGGTTGTACCGGTAGGACTTCGCGGGGACCTTCCCGAGGAAGTAGTGCCGGCCGAGCTCGGCGACGACGGCCGGGGTCGGTTCCGGGTTCTGGCGCTCGAGGACCTCGGCGACCTTGCGGTGGAGCAGCCGGTGGCGGCTCTCCGTCATCGACCGGTAGACCGCGGCGCGGACCTCCTCCTCGGCGAACGCGAACGCGCCGCCCCCGGCCCGCTCGGTGAGGACCCGCCGGCGGACGAGCTGCTCGAGTTCCTCGGCGAGCGCTTCCTCGTCCGTGGCCATCGCCTCCCGGAGGAGGTCGAAGCCGAATTCCCGCCCGATCGTGCTCCCGTAGGCGAGGATCCTCAGTTGGTCCGCGGTCAGGGAAGCGAGCGGACCGCCGCGAGGACCCGCGGGAGACGACGGCCGGGTCGGGGAGGTCTCCATGGGTCCGTTCCTTACTTTCGGGCCGGGTTACATGAACCTTCTTCCGCTCAAACGGGGGCGGCCCAACGCGTTCGGCCGGGCTCTGACGGGCCGGTGGGGGCCGCGGAGGTCCCGGGCCCGCGGGGCCCTCGTGCGTCTCGCAAGGGTTAAGTCACCGACCTCGGCTCGGGGCCCCCGCATGGCGACGGGTCCCGCGTCCGGCGCTGCCTCCGAGGCGCCTCGGTACCGCCAGATGCCGACGGCCCGGAAGGCCTCGTTCTGGGCGTTCGGGGCGCTGGTCGTCGCGGGGATCGCCTTCTATCTCTGGTGGGGCCTTTCTTACGGCGTCTGGATCGACAACGGCGTCTACGCCGTGACGGTCACGCTCTTGCTCTTCGGGCTCGCGGGGATGTGGCTCGTCCTTCCGTCCCCGGTTCCGCCGTCGAACCCGTAGGCCCGTTCCGCCCCGGTTAGAGCGGCCGGGCGGCGACGGCCCACCGCGTCCCGTCCGTCCTCTGGCACGCAACGCACGGGGGCACCGGACCGTCCGGCATCACCGACCCCGGCTCGGGCACCCCGAGCAGCGCCCCGTCGATCGCCTTCTCGATCTCGTGGCCGCACGCCTCCGCCCCGCACCAGCCGACCCAGCGGGCCTGCTCGGAGCCGGTGAGGTCGGCGAGCGATCCCGCCGGCGCGAACGAGGCTCGGAACGCCTCCTCCGCCCGGTGCCGGAGCTCACGGTCGAAGTCGGCGAGGCGGCCAGCCACCGCCGACTCGAGCCCGTCGAACGCCAGGGTCGACTTGCGCGCAAGGCGGTCGACCGAGGTGACGGACCTCCCCTCGGCCTCCCGGCGCCCGATCTCGAGCCGGAGGGGTACGCCGGCGAGCTCCCAGCGGTAGTACTTCGCCCCGGGCCGCTCTTCGCCCGCGTCCAAGAAGACCCGCCGACCGGCGGCGACCAGGCGGTCCCGGACCTCGGACGCCGCCCGGCCGACCGCCTCCTCGGCTCCCGCGGCCGGAACCGGGACGATCACGACCTCGTACGGGGCGATCTCGGTCGGGAAGACGGCTCCCTTCTGGTCGCCGTGGACGGCCACGACCGCGCCGAGGAGGCGCTCGGACAGCCCGAACGTTGTCTGGTGGGCGTGACGGCGCGAGCCGTCGGCCGCCTCGTACTCGATCCCGTATGGGACCGAGAAGTTCTCCCGGTAGTGGTGGACGCTCCCGATCTGGAGGGTCCGGCTGCCGCCGACCGGGATGTCGAGCGCGATCGAGTAGAACGCCCCGGCGAACTTGTCCCATTCGGGGCGGCGGACGGAGAGGTACGGGAGGCAGAAGGCGTGGGCCATCTTCGCGAACGCCTCGAGGTTCGAGCGGACGCGCGCGGTGGCGTGCTCCTCGTCGACCTGGCAGGTGTGCTCCTCGAAGAAGTGGATCTCGCGGACCCGGACGAACGGCCGGGTCGTCTTCGTCTCGTAGCGGAACGTGTTGACGATCTGGTAGACGTTGAGCGGGAGGTCCTTGTGCGAGCGGATCCAGAGCGCGAAGACCGGGTACATCGCGGTCTCGCTCGTCGGCCGCAGGACCAGCGGGACGTCGAGCTCGGTGAGCCCCCCGCGGGTCACCCAGTAGACCTGGGCGTCGAAGCCGGCGATGTGCTCCTTCTCCTTGGCGAACTCCGTGGCCGCGATGAGCGCCGGGAACTCGACCGCCTCCGAGCCGGTCGCCTCGATCTCGCGGACGATCACCCGGTCGAGGTTGCGCCGCGCCTTGAGGCCGTACGGCGTCCAGACGTTCATCCCCTTCACGCCGTAGCGCTTGTCGGAGAGATTGGTCGCCTCGACGACCGCGAGGTACCAGTCGATGAACGCCGTGCGCTTGTCCGGGAGACCGGCCATGAGGTCGGGGCGCATCCAGCTCCGCGAGTATATCCGTGGTTCCCCGCGGTGCCCGAAGAGTGAAACCCCGTGACCTAGGGTGTTAAGCCGAGGGCGCGCTCTAGTGCACGGGCCCATGCGGCTCGTCGTCTGCGTCGACCGCGACGACGACCTGGGCCGAAAGGCCGAGGTCGCCGGCCCGCTCGTCGGCCGCGAAGCGGTGGTGGACGCCGCGGTCCGCCTGGCGACCGTCGACCCCGAGGACTCCGACACGAACGCTCTCTTCGCCGCGGTCGGGCTTCTGGACGAGCTCAAGGAGTCCGGCGAGCAGTGCGAGGTCTGCGTCCTCACCGGCGCGGCCAAGGTCGGGATCGCGTCCGACCGGCGCGTCGCCGAGCAGTTCGACCGCGTCCTCAACGAGGTCCATGCGACCTCCGCCTACCTGGTGAGCGACGGCGCGGAGGACGAGTACCTCTTCCCCATCCTCTCCTCGCGCGTCCGCATCGACGGGGTCCGCCGCGTCTTCGTCCGCCAGAGCCCGACGCTCGAGGGGACGTACTACACGCTCGTCCGGGCCCTGAAGGACCCGAAGCTCCGGGCGAAGACGATCCTGCCGTTCGCCTTCGTCCTCCTCGTCCTCGGGTTCGCGGCCGCCGGGGGGATCTTGCTCTGGGGCGTCATCGGGCTCGCGATCCTCCTCGGGATCTACCTCATCTTCTGGACGTTCGACATCGACGAGACGATCATCGACGCAATCCGTAGCGCCTCGGCGGACACGCGCCAGGGGTCGGTGGCGTTCGGCTTCGGCCTGTTCGCGATCGCCCTGGTCGGGGTCGGCTTCCTGACCGGTTACAACCTCTACATCGGCAGCACCGCGGTCTCGATCTTCGACCGGACGCTCCTGTTCGTGCAGGCGGCGCTCGTCTGGTGGGTCGCCGCGGCCGCGGTCTGGGAGACCGGCTACGCCATCCGGCGAAGGTTCGCCCGCGGGAGGTTCCCGCGCTCCTACCTGGTCGCGATGACGTCGTTCGGCGGGATCGGCCTCGTGAGCTACGGGATCGTCTTCCTGGTCCGGTACCTCGAAGGACTACTTGCGCCGCAGACGATCCCGCTCTTCGCGGGCCTGATCGTCACCGGGCTCGGCCTCGTGATCGGCGCGGGGATGATCCAGCAGCACTTCAAAGCGGTCGCGCGGCGGGCCGTCTCCCCGACGACGCCGTCGAGCTAGGGGCGGGGACGACCCGCTCCAGGTCCTCGCGGGGGACCTCGAGCCCGCACCGGCTCGCGAGGGTCGAGCGCACCGCGTCCACCCCGGGCGCGACCTCGGAGGCCCGCGCGGCGAGGGAGGCGAGGTCCTCCCAGTAGTTCCACGGGAAGACGACCCAGACCCACGCGTCCCGGGGGATCTCCTCCGCGTAGTAGGTCGGTACGTAGCGCGCGTGGCCGATGTGCAGGAACGCCGCCGTCTCGAGCCGGGCGGGCCCCGCCTTTCCTACGTGCTCGACCGCGAGCTGGAGGCTCTCGCCCGTGTCGGTGATGTCGTCGACGATCAGGACCGACTCCTTGGCGACCGGTCCCGAGAGTCCCTCGGAGAGGACCGCCTTCCCGTCGCGGGTCGCCGTCACCCCCCAGTGCTGCGCCCTGAGCGAGACGATCCGCTTCACGCCGAGACGGTCGGAGAGCAGCCGGGCCGGCACCCACCCTCCGCGGGTGAGGCCGACCAGCGTGGTCGGGGTCCGGTCGGCCTCACGGACCTTCGCGGCGAGCGTGTCCGCCCACCGCTCGATCTCGGGCCAGCCGACCCGCCGGCACCTCGGCAGGTCGACCATCGGGCCCGCGCGACCTCGTCGGGACCGGGCCTACGGGTAGAACCCGCGGATCTTCATCGCGTCGACGACGCGCTGGATCGCGAGGATGTAGGCGGCCGTGCGGTTGTGGACCTTGTGCTCGGTGGCGACGCGGTGGACGTCAGCGTAGGAGCGGGTCATGACGCGCTCGAGCCGGTCGTTGACCTCGGAGAGCGGCCAGAAGAACCCTTGGATGTCCTGCGCCCACTCAAAGTAGCTCACGGTGACGCCGCCCGCGTTCGCGAGGATGTCGGGCAGCACGGTGACCTTCTTCTGGAAGAGGATGGTGTCCGCCTCGGGGAGCGTCGGGCCGTTCGCCGCCTCCGCCACCATCTTCGCCTCGATGCGGTCGGCGTTCTTCGCCGTGATCTGGTTCTCGAGCGCCGCGGGGACCAGGATGTCGACCTTCGTCTCGAGGAGCTCCTCGTTCGTGATCGCCTTCGTGCCCGGGAAGCCGATCACCGAGCCGGTCTTCTGCTTGTACTCCTCGACGGCGTGCGGGTTCAGCCCGTCCGCCTTGTAGATCCCGCCCTTCGAGTCGGAGACGGCGACGATCGTCGCCCCCTGCTCGTCGTGGAGAAGGTTCGCGGCGACGCTCCCCGCGTTGCCGAAGCCCTGGACCGCGACCGTGCCGCCGCGGACCCGGATGCCGGCGTCCTTCGCGGACTCGCGGATGACGTAGGCGCAGCCCCGGCCGGTCGCTTCGCCGCGGCCTTCGCTGCCCCCGAGGCTGATCGGCTTACCGGTGACGACGCCCGGGACCGAGTAGCCCTTCTGCATCGAGTAGGTGTCCATGATCCAGGCCATCGTCTGGCTGTCGGTGTAGACGTCCGGCGCCGGGATGTCCATCTCCGGGCCGATGATCGAGCTGATCTCGCTCGCGTAGCGCCGCGTGAGGCGCTCGACCTCTCCCTTGCTCATCGCCTTCGGGTCGCAGACGACGCCGCCCTTCGCCCCGCCGTAGGGGATGTTGACGACCGCGCACTTCCACGTCATCCACGCGGCGAGCGCCCGGACCTCGTCCAGGGTCACCTGCGGGTGGTAGCGGATCCCGCCCTTGGTCGGGCCGCGCGCCATGTTGTACTGGACCCGGTGGCCGGTGAACACCCGGAAGCTTCCGTCGTCCAGCCGCACCGGGAAGTTCACGGTGAGCTCCCGCTTCGGGTGCTTCAGCACCTCGCGGAGCCCGCCGTTGATCCCGATGATGTCGGCGACAATATCGATCTGCTTGCGCGCGGTCTCGAACGGATTGACAGCGGAACCATCCTTCGGCATACGCCTACCTCTGGTTGGCTGCCGTGACCCGGGCCCCCCTACTTGAGCGTAGCGTGGGCCGAGACACACCCCGTCACGGGCGCGGTCGCGGGGGGGTTCCGAACGGCCGCCAACCCCCGGGCGGCATCGGACCGACGCCGTCGGGCGTGCGGAGGAACGCGCCGCGGCCCCGGCGCACGACCCCGACGACCGAGAGCGGCGTGCCGACGCGCTCGAGCGCGCGCCGGGCGGCGGGAAGCCGCCGAGGCGCCACGGCGGCGAAGAGCTCGTAATCCCCTCCGTAGAAGGCAAGGCGTCGTCGCCGCTCCGGCGGCAGCGGGGCGAGCCGCCGGTCCCACGGGAAGCTCGCTTCGTTGAGTTCAACCCGCACCCGGCTCGCCTCGGCGAGGAGGGTCGCCGAGTCCGCGAGGCCGTCGGAGGTGTCGAGCATCGCGTGCGCGAGGGGGGCGAGCGCGAGCCCTTCGGCGACCCGCGGCCGCACCTCGAGCATCTCGCGGACCGCCCGTTCCCGACGGGCGCCGTTCGTGCCGAGCCCGAGGGACGACGCGCCCCCCCGCCCGACCGAGCCGGTCGTGACGAGAAGGTCGCCCGGGCGGGCGGTGGAGCGTGCCACGAGCGTCCGGGCGTCGCCCCAGCCGAGGACGGTCCCGACCACGGTCGGGGTCCCACCGGCCTTGGTGTCCCCTCCGACCAGGTGCGCCCCGTGCCGCGCGGCAAGGCGCTCCGCCCCGAGCACGACGCGCCGGGCCCACGCCTCGGGCGTTCCCGGACGGACGATCAGCGCGAGCAGGAGGGCCGCCGGGCGGGCCCCCTTCGAGGCGACGTCGGAGAGGCCGACCGCGGCCGCGGCGCCTCCGACGAGCTCGGGCGGGCTCTCGCGCAGGAAGTGCCAGCCCTCGACGAGCGTGTCGGTGGAGACGACCGCGCGCGCGCCCCGGGGGACCTCGAGCGCGGCGGCATCGTCCCCCAGCGGAAGGAGCGGTCGGCGGCCCCACGGGAGGGTCCGGGCGAGCCAGGCGTGGAACGCCCGCTCCGAGAGCGGGGGGGAGGCGGAGCGCCGGGCGGGTCGTCGCGTCACTTGTACGGGACGAACTCCTTGCCGAGGAGCTCGCGCCCGAGGATGATCCTCATGATGTTGAGGCCTCCCTCGGCCCCGACCAGGTAGCTGGTGACCCCGCGCAGACCGAGCTCGAGCCCGACGTCCTTGGTGTAGCCCGCCGCGCCGTACCACATCATCACGCGCTTCACGCACTCGAAGGCGATCTGCGGCGCGGTGAGCTTCACCGAGGCGACCGCCAGGTTCACCTCGGAGCGGTAGGCCTTGTCCGAGCGGCTTGCGGCCTGGTCGAGGAGCCACGCCGCCCGGCGGCACTGCCACTTCACCGCCTCGACCTGCGTGTAGAGGTCGGCGAGCTCGAACTGGATCGCCTCGAACTTCCCGAGCGGCTGGCCGAACGCTCGCCGCTCCTTGATGTAGCTCGTGCCGGCCTCGAGCGCGCGTTCGGCCGCCCCGACGCACGCCGCGCTCACGAACGTTCGGGCGGCCGAGAACCCTTCCATCGCGATCTCGAAGCCCTTGCCTTCCGTGCCGACCAGGTTGCGCTCGGGGACGCGCGCGTCGTCGTAGGTGAGCGCCCCGGTCGAGATCCCCATGCGACCCATGTTGTCGAACTTCTGGGTCTGGATCCGCTCCGCGCGGGTCGGCACGTAGAGGAAGTTGAACCCGCCGGCGGCCGCCTTGCTGAGCGTGAGATGGCCCCCGCCGAGCCGCTTTGCCTCCTCGACGCCCGAAACGAACGCCTTCTCGCCGCGGAGGACGAACTCCGTCCCGTCCCGCCGTGAGGTCGTCCGCATGTTGGCGAGATCGCTCCCGCCCGTCGGCTCGGTCGTCGCGACGCCCAGGAACGCCTCGCCCCGGGTGACCCGCGGAAGGACCTCGCGCTTCGTCGCCTCGGTGCCGTGGCGGGCGAGGATCTGGCCCCAGCCGGCCTCGAGAAGGAAGAAGACGGCCGTCGCCATGGAGAAGTCGCCGCGTCCGACCTCCTCCGCGGCGATCTCGGTGAGGACGGCGGAGGCGCCCATCCCCCCGAACTCCTCGGGAACCGGCATCGCGAGGAGCCCGAGCTCCGCCATCGGCCGGAGGACCTCGGGGGGGATCGTCCCCGCGGCGTCCAAGGCCCGCTCGCGCGGCCGCAGCACCTTGTCGCCGAAACGTCGGACCGCCTCCTGGAACGCCCGCTCCTCGTCGCTCAGCCGGAAATCCATCGTCCCGCGCGCGGACGGAGCCCCGAGGATTTAGCCTTCCCCCGCGGGGCGTGCGCGTCGGGAACGTCTTTATGCGCGCCGGGCTCGACACCCCGCGCAGGACCGAGATGGCCAAGATCCGGGTGGCGGTCAACGGGTTCGGCACGATCGGGAAACGCGTCGCGGACGCCGTGACCCGCCAGCCGGACATGGAGCTCGTGGGCGTGGCGAAGACCCGTCCGAGCTTCGAGGCGCGCCGGGCCGCCGAGCGCGGCTACCGGATCTTTGTCGCGGGGGGCGGAAAGCGCGAGGAGTTCGCTTCGGCCGGGCTCCCGATCGCCGGAACCCTTCCCGAGCTCCTCGCCTCGTGCGACGTGGTGGTCGACTCGACCCCGGAGAAGGTCGGCCGGGCGAACCGCAAGATGTACGCCGACGCGCACATCCGCGCGGTCTTCCAGGGCGGGGAGGATGCCGATGTCGCCGAGGCGTCCTTCAACGCCCTCGCGAACTACGACGCCTGCCGCGGCAAGAAGACCTTGCGCGTGGTCTCGTGCAACACGACCGGCATCGCGCGCGCCGCCTCCGTCCTCGTCCCCCGCTGGGGGGTCGCCCACTGGGAGGTGACGCTCGTGCGCCGGGCCGCGGACCCGGCGGAGTCGAAGAAGGGACCGGTGAACGGGATCCTGCCGACGTTCAAGATGCCGTCCCACCACGGACCGGACGTCCGGACGATCTTTCCCGACCTTCCGATCGCCACGACGGCGCTCGTGGTCCCGACGACGCTCATGCACGTCCACGTGAACCACGTCCGTCTCGCCCGCGCGCCGGCGAGCTCCTCCGAGCTCCTCGCCGCCTTCCGCGGGACCCCGCGGTTCCACCTCTTCGCCCCGTGGGAGGGGGTCGAGGGGACGCCGCAGGTGATGGAGTACGCGCGCGACCGCGGGGTCGGCTTCAACGACATGATGGAGAACGTCCTCTGGGAGAGCGGGCTCCGGGTCGAGGACCGGGACGCCTACTTCTTCCAGGCGATCCACCAGGAGTCGATCGTGGTCCCCGAGAACATCGACGCGATCCGCGCGATGTTCGACCTTGCCCCGAACGGGGCCGCCTCGATCGCGACGACCGACCGGGCGCTCGGGCTCACGAAGGCCTAGCCGAACGACGGGAAACCCGGGTCCCGCGGGCCGCGCCTTTTCGGCCGACCCCAACTATGAAATAGCGGGCTAAACTCGCGCGCGGCGCATGTATTACGTAGACCATCGCCGGGACGTCGTTCGCATCCCTCCGGCCCGTCTCGGGCCCGAGCTCGCGACCGTCCTGGTCGAGCTGGCCCAGCAGCAGTTCGAGGGCAAGCTCGTCGACGGCCAGAGCCTGGCCGTCACCATCCGCGACGTGAAGCCGATCGGCGAGGGTCACATCATCCACGGCGACGGGGGCGTCTACCAAGAGGTCGAGTACGAGGCGCTCCTCTTCCGGCCCGAGATCCAGGAGGTCGTCGAGGGGGCCGTCGTCGAGATCCGCAAGTTCGGCGCGTTCGTCCGGTTCGGCCCGCTGGACGGGCTCCTCCATGTCTCCCAGATCATGGACGACCGGGTGAACATTGACGAGCACAACCAGCGCCTGGTCGGTGTGGAGACCAAGCGCGACCTCAAGGTCGGCTACAAGGTCCGTTCCCGCGTCGTCTCGCTCTCCCTTTCCGAGATCAGCCCCCGCGACAGCCGCATCGGCCTCACGATGCGCCAGCCGGCGCTCGGGCGGTTCGAGTGGATCCAGGAGGCGCACCGCCGCTCCGAGGAGAAGTCGGGGAAGAAGCCGGCCGCCCCGTCCGGGGCCAAGAAGTCGTCGAAGTCGGCGGGCAAGGAAGCCCCCGCCGCGGGGTGAGCGGTCGTGATCAACCTCAAGGCGTGCAAGAGCTGCAACACGGTCACCGACCAGCCGAAGTGCCCGAAGTGCGGCGGCGAGGTCTCGCGCGAGTGGCAGGGCTACCTCGTGGTCATCGATCCGGAGAAGTCCGAGATCGCCCGAAAGATGGGGATCCGTGCGGCGGGTCGTTACGCGCTCCGCGTCAAGTGAACGGCGCGTCTGGGTCGTCCCCGAGGCGCTGCGGCCGACGCTCGCCGAGCGCTACGGGCCGGTCTACGCGGGGGCCGACGCCGACCGACGGATCGCCGCCTTAGGAACGTTCGGCTCCTGCGGCGACCTTGTGACCGCCCGGGCCCTCGAGCTCGGCCACCCGCCGCTCGTGGGCATCGTCGACTACAAGACCCGACGCGGCGAGCCGATCCCGCCCGACCGGTTCCGCGACCTCGCCGCCCGCGGGCTCCTCCGCGCCCGCAACCCGCCCGGTCAGCTCACGGAGGAGCTGCGAACGGCGGTGCGGATGACGATCGAATCGGGCGGGGGGCTCGTCGAGGTCGACGGCGAGGAGGACCTCGGTTCCCTCGCCCTCGTCGAATCGCTCCCGGACGGGGCGACCGTTATATACGGCATCCCGGGTGAGGGGGTCTCCTTCGTGCGGGTCGACGCCGTCTCGAAGGCCCACGTCCGCAAACTCATCGCGCAAATGGAGCTCAGGAGGGTCGCCGGTGGAGATTAGGGTCCTCGATCAGAAGACCAACCCCCTGCTGAAGCGTCAGGAGATCCGGTTCGAGGTGACCCACGCTACGGCCGCGACGCCCCAGCGCGACGCGGTGCGCGGCGAGCTCGCGAAGCTCCTCAAGGCCCCGAAGGACCGGGTCGTCGTCGAGCGGATGCACGCGAGGTTCGGGACCGCCGTGACGCTCGGCTCCGCGAACATCTACGACTCGGCGGACGCCGCGAAGGCGATCTCGCGCGAGCACATCCTCGTGCGCAACGGACTCAAGGAGAAGGAGGCCGCAAAGGCGCCCGCCGCCGAGGCCGCCCCGGCCGAGGCGAAACCGGCGGAAGCGAAACCGGCCGAAGCGCCCGCCCCCGCGCCCAAGAAGGAGTGAGGTCCCGATGGCGAAGGCCCGCGTGGGGCTCTACAACGCGACCGACACCGGGATCGAGCGCACCCACCGCAGCTGCCCGAAGTGCGGCCCGGGGATCTTCCTCGCCGAGCACGCGAACCGCCGCTCGTGCGGAAAGTGCGGCTACTCCGAATCGAAGTCCCCCGGGGCCGCCGGTGGCCCGAAGGGAAAGTCCCCGAAGGGCGCGTAGACCCCGCGCGGTCGACCGCAGGGCGGCGACCAGCCCCAAGGGTCAAGAGCCGAACCTTTCTCCGTGCGCCCCGCGCGCGGGCCCGTAGTATAGCTTGGACATCACGGAGGCCTCCGGAGCCTCAAACCCGGGTTCGAATCCCGGCGGGCCCGTCGTCTTCTCGCGGGAGGGTGGCCGAAGGCCCGCGACCCGGACCGTGGCCGTCGGGATCGGACCGCCAGCCGCTCGGCCGGGACTTCCGTCTCGGCACCGGGCGTCCGAGCGCACCGTTGCGCCCCCCGGCGAGATTGGCGGCCCCCGCGGTGGGCCCACGCCCGCCCCGCCTGTGTCTCCGGCCTTTGCCCCGAGTTCCGGCCCGACCCGCTCGGTCCCGCTCTTCCACCCCGAGGGTCGGCCGATCGGGTGGAGCCATTGTCGGCGGCCGCTTGACCGCGCTTCGCTGCGTTTTGTACCGTGAAACCTCACCGGTAAGGGCGCAAAACCTCGTGGAATATCTGCGCCTTCGGGATATATTCATGTAGCGCGGGTCGGGTGTTGCTCGAACCCATGTCGAACGCGTCCCACTCCGTACCGAACGCGCTCTCCGTCGTGCTGGTCGTGCTCGCCCTCACCCTCTCTTCGCTGGTGGTCCTCGGAGCCGGCGTGCCGGCCGCCAAATCAAGCGACGCAGCCCCCGCACCCGGCGGCGGGCAGTTCGCCCCGGCCCTCTCTCCGACCCTGGCCGCTGCTCCGAACCACGGCACGGTCGGGACGCTGATCAGCTTCTCGGCGAGTGGCTTCGCTGCGAGCTCCTCCCTCTCGATCACGTGGAGCGGGGGGACGGTCTGCACGGGGACGACGAGCGGCTCGGGTTCGTTCGGATGCACCTACCCGCTCCCCCCGACCCCTTACGGCTCGCACGTGTTCACCGGGACGGACGCCGCCGCGAACACGGCGAGCGCGGCGTTCAGCGTGAACCCGTCCGCCGCGGCCTCGCCGGACGGCGGACCGGTCGGTACCGTCGTCACCTTCTCCGGCGCGGGGTACACGGCGTCGTCGGCGATCACCGTCACCTGGACGTCGGGGACCGCGTGCACCGCCACGAGCGATGCGAGCGGGAGCTTCTCCTGCTCCTACGCGATCCCTCTCGGAACCTCGGGAGGCCCCTACAACTTCACCGCGAGCGACGCCGTCGCCCACAGCGCGAACGCGCGGTTCGCCGTCACGTACGTGGACGCTTCGCCCGCGGCGGCGAAGAACGGGACGAACGTCACGTTCTCCGGCGAGGGCTACGGGAGCGCCGCCACGGTCTGGGTGAACTGGTCCGACGGAACCGCGTGCACCGCGACCGCGAGCGCCAGTGGGGCGTTCAGCTGCGTCTTCCGGGTCCCGGGCGGGATCCCCGGAGGGCCGTACCCGTTCACGGCCACCGACGGTCTCGGTGCGTCGGCGGTCACCAACCTCAGCGTCAAGCCGTCCCTCAGCGTCACCCCTACTAAGGGCGCGCCGGCGACGACCGTGACGTTCACCGGCACGGAGTACGCCGCCTCCTCGCTCGTGACCGTCACGTGGAGCGTGGGCACCGCCTGCTCGGGCACCTCCGACGCGCTCGGGCGGTTCTCCTGCGCGTACTCCGTGGCACCCGCGACGGCGGGGAACCACATCTTCACCGGGACCGACGGGAGCGGCGACAGCGCTACCGTGACGTTCAAGATGGGCCAGGCGGTCTCACCGTCGCCGTCGACCGGCTCCGTCGGAAGCTCCGTGGTCTTCACCGGGGTCGGCTACACCCCGGCCTTGCTCGCGACCGTCGTTTGGTCGGCGGGAACGGCGTGCACGGCCACGGTCGATCCGGCCGGCACCTTCAGCTGCACCTACGTGATGGGCGCTGCCCCGGTCGGGGCCCACACCTTCGCGGCCTCGGACACCAGCGGCGGACTCGCCAACACCTCCTTCACGATCACGCCGAACCTGGCCATCGGCCCGACGTCGACCGGCCCGGTCGGCTCCCGCCTCACCTTGTCGGCCACAGGGTTTGCCCGCAACTCCCCGATCACCATCGCCTGGTCGGAGGGGACGGCGTGCACCGGTACGACCAGCTCGGTCGGGAGCTTCGCCTGCAGCTTTGTTGTGCCGCCGCAGGAGACCGGCAACTATTCGTTCAACGCGACCGACACGGCCTCGGACAACGCCTCCGCCGTCTTCCACCTGGTGACGCATCTGTCCGTGACGCCGCTGTACGGCGCCCCCGGTACTTCGGTCGCGTTCTCGGCCACGGGGTTCACGGGTGGCTCGGCGCTCTGGATCAACGGCACGGGCACGACCGCCTGCGTCGGGACGACCAGCCTCACGGGGAGCTTCTCGTGCACCTTCACCATCCCGAGCGAGCCGACCGGCACCTACCTCTTCTCGGCGGTAGATGCGGAGGACGAGGCGGCGAACGCCACGTTCACCCTGGTCGGGCCCGGGTTCTACTCCGTGACGTTCAAGGCGGTCGGCCTGCCCAGCGGTACCTCCTGGAGCATCACCGTCGGATCTCCGCCCACGACCGTTGCCAACACGACCTACGGCTCGGCCGGCAAAGTGCGCTTCTTCGAGGCGAACGGCTCGCTGCCGATCGCCGTCCTGAGCCCGCCGGGCTACGGCGTCGCCGCGGTGCTCGGGCCGAACGCGCCGAGCCAGGCCGCGGTGAACGTCAGCGGCGCCGCGACGTTCACGATCCGGTTCGGTCCGTTCGAGAACTTGGTGTTCAACGAGACGGGGCTGCCGAACGGTTCGCACTGGGGGATCGCGATCCGGTCCTCGCTCCCCCACGGAGGACCGTCGCCCCAGACCACGAACACGACCCTCTCCTCGCTCAACTTCACGGTCGTAAAGGGGAGCTACAAGTTCCAGGTGATCCCGAAGCCGTCGACCTACCGCGCGGCCCCGGGCCACGGTTCGGTCGGGGTTCCGTCCCACAACCTCACGAAGGTGATCAAATTCAAGCTCGTCTACCAGAAGGTCCTCTTCGTACGGTCCGGGCTCACCTCGGGAACCCTCTGGGGCGTCAACGTCACCGGACCGCTCAACGTGAGCCTCAACACCACCGGGAGCACGCTCGTCTTCCTTCTCGAGAACGGCACGTACAACTACACGGTCTGGAAGGTCGGGTCGCTCTACCCACACCCCGCGAACTCCTCGTTCGTGGTCGTCGCGCCCAGCTCCGCGATGAAGATCGTGATCAGCTACACCGCGACCCCCGTGGCCGCAGCGCTGCCCGCCGGCAGCCCGCTCGCCCTCTTGGCCGGCGCCGGCGGCCTGGTCGGCGGCGTCGTGGCGGCCCGGCCGCGACGCCCGAACCGACGGCCGTAGCGGCCACCCGCGGGGCGGACGGACCCGTGGGCTAGCGCGCGTGCGCTCCGGCCTTCGGGTCCGTGCGCCGGCGGCTTCTGGCCGGGCGGGGGGGCGACCCCCCCACGGGGGGCTGGGTCCGTGTTCAGCCGGCCGTGACCGCGGCGCCGGGTCGCACCGGCTCAGGTTCCCGTCCCGGGTCGGGAAGGGGGAGGGCGAGCATCGCGGCGAGACGCGGCACGAGCACACGGGACCCGAACGCCGCGACCGCGTCGTGCTGGAGCCGGCGACGCACCGCCGCGAACTCGACGGGACGATCCCGGTGGAGGGCGAAGAGCTCGAGCGACCGTGCGGCAAAGGCGTCGGTCTCGAACGGAGGGACGCGGCCGTCCGGGAAGATCGCCGTCACGTCCCGGAGGCCGGGGACGTCGAAGCTCACCACGGGCGTTCCCTGCGTGTACGCCTCGAGCGCGACGAGGGAGAACGACTCGGCGCGCGAGGTGAGCCAGAGCACGTCGGCGCGGGCGTACACCTCGGGAAGCGCGTCCTCGGGGACGAAACCGAGCAGGTCGACCCGTCCCGGGAACTCTGCGGCGAGCTCCCGCACGAGCCCCTGGTCAGGGCCCGCGCCGGCGACCTCGAGCCGGATCGACGGTTCGCGCGCGAGGACCCGGCGTGCGACGTCGACCAAGAGGTCGATCCCCTTCTGCTCGCGCTCGAGGGGCCCGACGAAGAGCGCTCGGAACCGGGCAGCGTCGCGCGCCGGCGGCGCCACCGGCTCGGCCGTCGTGAACGAATGGACCATCGCGACGTTGGAGAACCCGGCCGCGCGCAGCGTCGCGGCGTGACCGTCGTTGATCGTGTGAAGGGCGCTCGCCCCTCGGAGGAACCAGCGGAAGATCCGCGCCCGGGCGCCGGTCCAACCTCCCTGCTCGAGCTCGCGCGCGAGGTCGTCCGCCTGCGAAGGGTGGTGGAACCCGACCACCGACCTTCGGCCCAGGAGCCGGCAGAGGAAGATGACCAGGGCCGCGAAGCGGGGCGTGGATTCGAGCGAAAAAACGGTGTCCGCCGTCCGGAGGGTCGAAAGGAACGCCAGCGGCGCGCGAGGGAACGGAGGGAGGAGGGGGAGCCAGAAGAGGCGGTAGAACCGGTAAGGAACGCGGACCTCGAGGGGCAGGGTCGTCGCGTCGAGGCGGAGCTTCTCGTGAGGGTCGACCTTGCTGTAGAGGAGAACGTCCACACCTCGGGCGGCCAGCTCGCGTCCGAGCGTCGCCGCGTACTTCTCGCCGCCACGGTAGGCGCGCAAATCGAGACCGGTGAGGATCACGAGCGACGGCCGCCGGGCGCCTACCGGTCGGGGCCGAGCGGCCCCGAGGCCCGCGTCCGTCACGCCTCCCGCCCCTCCCCCCGGAGAGCCGGTGCGGCCGACCGGCGGGGCCCGTCGAACCCGGGCCTCGGCGGCCCGGGGTTCCCGCGGGCCCCGCGGTACCCGTTCCCTGCGACGGTGTGACAACCCTCAAGTAACCCCGGCCGCGTGCGCGCGGCAAGATGGCGCCGGCGCGCGAGGACCCCGTGGACGCCGAGGGCGAACCCCCCGTCGTCGACACCGCCGGGCTCGCCGAGCGGATCGAGCAGGAGCTCGAGCTCCTGGCGCGCAACGTCGACATCCTCGAACGGCTCGCGAACAGCCCGCCGATCGGGATCATCCGGTTGAGCGAGGCGCTCCACCTGCCGATCCACAAGACCCGCTATTCGCTCCACCTTCTCGAACGGGAGGGCGTCATCCAGCCGTCCGCGGACGGTGCGGTGGTGACGGACCGGGCGACCGAGTTCTGGAGCTCGCTCGACCGCTCGCTCGCCCGGATGAACGAGCTCATCCAGCACCTCAAGGAACGGGCCACGGAGCACGAGCACCGTCACCCGTCCGGCCGGAAAGGCTATTAGACCGATGCCGGCTCGTGCCCGCCGGTGCCGCCGTAGCTCAGTGGCAGAGCGATCGGCTGTTAACCGAAAGGTCAGCGGTTCGAATGGTCCGCGGACGCACGCCGCGGGCCCTGAATTCCGCTCGGCGGCGCCTTCGGCGGCCTTCCTTCTCCCGCGGGCCCGTAGCTTAGCCCGGTTCAGAGCGACCGGCTCATAACCGGTCGGTCGACGGTTCAAATCCGTCCGGGCCCACTCAACGAACCGCCGCCTCGACCGCGACCCGACAGGGCCCCCCGCGAAGTGTGGCGAGGGACGGTTTCGAAGGTTGAGAGGAACGAAAGGAAAGGGTTGGACCGGGGCAGGGAAAGATCCCTAACCGCACCCGCAGCCGCCGGATCCGCAACCGCAGCCGCCGCCCTCCGACCCGTGGCCGTGCTCGGGGGCCGGGAGGTTGGGGGCCGTGATCTTGAAACCGGAAGCGTTCAGGT
>JBAIXP010000092.1:0-26191 GCA_037916495.1 Thermoplasmata archaeon
GCGAGCAGCGTGTAGGCCCGTCCGACCTCGATCTTCGTCGCCTTCGAGTGGGCGATGATCTCCTTCATCGTCCGCGGCACGTGGCACTGGCGGCAGGCGGCGTAGACGCTCGCCGCGACCAGCGCGACGATCTTCTTGCCGCGGGTCGCCTTGTGCTCGAGGGCGCGGCGGTAGATGTAGGTCGCCGACTCCTTGACCTCCCGGGAGAGGCCGAGGACCCCGGCGAGCCGGTTGAGCTCCCCGAGGGCGACCACCAGGTTCCGCTGGTGCGTCCGCGCGGCGCGCAGCCGATGGTTGAGCTTCCGAAGGTGGTAGAACTTGAGCGACGTGTTCCGGGAGAGCGAGTTGCCCTGGAAGTCGCGGGTCGGCACCCCGATCTCGCTGAACAGTCCCTTGTCCGGCATGAGCGGGCTGATGACCGGGCCCCAGCCCCGCGCCTCACGGCCCGTGTCCTCCTTCGAGCCGCGCTGGCCCCGGTCGCTCACGAGCGCGCTCTGGTCAACGACCAGGCCGCAGTCCGCGCAGACGATCTCCCCACGGATCTCGTCCCGGATGAGGTGGCTCGAACCGCAGTTCGGGCAGGCGTCCTCCTGGGGTCCGGTGGGGACCTCGGGAACCTCGGCGGGACGGGCGGCCGGCGCATTCGAACGCTTGCGCGCGCTTTCCGAAGGGCGGGCAGAACGCGTCATGTTTAGTACCCGCCGGTATCCCGGGCTTCTATATATACCTTAGGCGGACCGTGTAGCGATTGTAATTACAAATCTGACACGATGGGCCCTCTCCGGCCCTCGTCCCGGCGGCGCGCCCTAGCCGGCCGTGGCGAGGAAGACGCAGCCGCGGCTCGCGTGTTTGGTCGGGTCGGGCTTCGAGATCCCCCAGCGCTTCCCCAGCCGGGACTCGAGGACCGCGCGGAGGAGCTGGGGGCACATCTCGCGCCCGATCTCGGGCGAATCGGAGGTACAGGCAAAGCAGCCCGAGACCCGGAGCGTGAGAGGGCGCTCCCGGACCATGGCGAGCCGACCCATCGTGTGAGTCTCGTAGTAGCGCGCGAGCGAGTCGATGACCTCCTCGACCGTGTGGCCCTCGACCTCCGCCGCGATCTCGCGGCCGAGCTGGCGGGCGATCGTCCCGATGAGGTCGGGGAGGTCGAGCTGGAACGAACGGACGCCGGAGGCCTTCATGCCGAGCTTCGCGATCTCCTTGAGGCGCTGGAAGGGCACGGACTCGCGGCCCGCGACCACGGGGAGCGACGCGGTCGGGGGATCCTCGACCTCCACGAACCGCTCCTCGACGCGCTCGGCGGCCGTCCAGAGCCTCCGGTGGCGCTGGCGGGCGAGCTGGACAAAGGCGGGGGTGCTCGACCAGATCGCGACCGGGTCCTCGGCCCCGTCGTCGGGGTTCCCGCCGCCGGAGACGAAGACGAGGGCCCCGGCGCCGTCGAGGATGATCGACCGACCGAAGATCGGCGTCGCGGCATGGCGCAGCTCGAGGAGATTCGAGAAGTGCTTCGCCTCGGAGAGGTTCGCACGCTGGACCTCCGTCACGAGGTGAACTTTCACCCCGCGGCGCGCGGCCTCCTTGAGCGCCCGGTCGAACCCGCCGTCGATCCACGCGGCGAGCGACGGGCCGGTGGCGGTGAGGAGGATCTCCCGTCGCGCCGTCCCGATGCGCGTGCGCACGAACCGGCGGATCGCCTCGGTCCCGTCCAGGACCGCGAACTTCCGCGGGTCGTTCTCGGCGACCGCCTCCTTCGCGCTCTCCCAGTCGGCGATGAGCTTCGGCCGGTCCCGCTCGAGCCGACGGAGCGCGTCGGTGGCGTGCTGGATCCACCGCTCGATGAGCTGCTCGGGAGGGAGGGCGGTGAAGTGCTGCGGTCGTCCCCCGGTCGCCTCGAGAAGCCCGTCCCGGACGAGGTCGTTGATGATGCGGTACGCCTCCACCCGATGGATCGCGGTGAGGCGCGCGAGCTCGCTCGCCGTCACCGGACCCGAGCGGCAGGCGGAAAGGTAGAGCCGGGCGCCCTTCTCCCCGACGCCGTGCTCGGCAAGAAGGGCAGAGAGGTCGGCGCCCGTGCGGCTCACATAGAGGGAAGGGGGCGACGCGATAAGACGGTACGGGAGCGCGGACGGGCTCCGCTCCAACCCCGAGGAGGGGCGGGGACCCCGACCCGGCTCGGGGGGCGGGAGCGCCTACAGCGCGGCCTGGAAGTCCTCGAGGCCGAGCGGGAACTCGACCTCCGCGCCGGCACGGGCCCGAAGGACCTCGCGCGCGAGCAGCCAGTAGACGGTGGCGAGCGCGACCCGGCCCTTGTTGTTCGCGGGGATCACGAGATCGACGTTGCGCGTCTCGTTGTTGACATCGCACAGACCGAAGACCGGGATGCCGATCGAGACGGCCTCGCTAAGCGCCTGCTGGTCGGTCGCCGGGTCCGTGACGAACAGCACCCGGGGCTCGAAGTACTCCTCGAGGTTCGGATTGGTGAGGCAGCCGGGGACGAACCGCTCGGCGAACGAGACGGCTCCGATCGCCTTGGATAAGACGCGGACCTGCTTCTGGCCGTACTGGCGCTGGGAGACGACGAGGATCCGCTCCGCCGGGAGCCGCGCGAGGGCCTGGGCGGCGAGCCGGATCCGCCGGTCCGTTTCCCGGACGTCGAGGACGTGCAGGCCGTCGAACCGGACCTTGTAGATGAAGCGGCGCATCGACGCCGACTTCTGCTGGGTGCCGATGTGGACGCCCGAGGTTAGGTAGGTGTCCTCGGGGACGAGCAGCTCGCCCGGCTTGGTGTCTTGGCCCTCGCCCGCCTCGGGGGGAGCTTCCGTCGCCATCGTGTCGTCCGGCATCGTGTCCTTTAGCTGTGCGCCGGGCGGCCGAGCCGCAGGAGTTCATTTAGCTTTGCCGCCCGCTCGCCGCCGAGCAGGCCGCACTTGAGCCCCCACGCTCCCGAGGCGAGGGCGACGTGGGCGAGCCACCCTTCGGGGAGGTCCCCGGAGCGGTGGCTCGTCACCGTCGCGATCGCATGCGCCCGGGCGAGGTCCACCGTCCGGAACGTGTCGGTGAGCGTGCCGGTCTGGTTCACCTTGATGAGGACGGCGTTGGACGAGCGCCGCCGGATCCCCTCCTCGAGGCGCTCGCGGCGGGAGACATAGAGGTCGTCCCCGACGACCTTCACCCTCGAACCGACCGCCGCCGTCAGGGAGGCGAACAGGTCGAACGACTCCTCATCGAACGGGTCCTCGAGGTAGGTGAGCCCGTAGCGGTCGACCAGCTTCGTGAGGAACCCGAGCTGGCCCTCCCCGTCCAGGGTCTGCTCGCGGTAGCGGTACTTCCCGTCCCGGTAGAACTCGCTCGCCGCGAGGTCGAGCCCGGGACGCACGTCGATCTTGAGCTCGTCGCGCGCGCGCTCGCAGGCTCCGGTGAGGATCTCGAGGGCCTCGACGTTGGAGATCGAGGCGACCCACCCGCCCTCGTCGCCGCGTCCGAGGGCGCGGTCGGGCTGGCGGGCGCGCAGCGCCTCGCCGACCAGGGCGTGCACGCGCAGCGCCGCCCGGACCGACTCCTCGGGGGTGCGGCCGGCCGCGATCGCGTGGAACTCCTGGATGTCGGGGCCCCCGATCGCGTGCCGGCCCCCGTTCAAACAGTTGCCGACGATCGTGGGGAAGGCGCTCCCGTCCACGCCCGGTCGCGCGAGGAGCTTCCAGAGGGGGAGCCCCCGGACCCCCGCGACGGCGATCGCCGTCGCGAGGGAGATTGCGGTCGCGGTGTTCCCCCCGATGGTCGACCGGTCGGGGCTCGGGTCCGCGCGTCCAAGCGCCGCGTCCACCGCCTCGACGCTCCCCTCGAGCCCGCCGAGCATCGGCCCGAGCTTCTGGCGGAACGTGCTGAGCGCGGCCGGTACGCCCCCCTCGGGGAAGGCCCGTGCCTCGTGCGTGCCCGTGCTCGCGCCGCTCGGGGCCCCGGCCCTCCCGGCGGCCCCGGAGTCGAGACGGACCGTCGCCTCGACCGTCCAGTGCCCGCGGCTGTCGAGAACCGGCTCGAGCTCGACCGACACGATCCGGCTCACGGGCCCTCCACGAACTCGACCAGGATGCCGCCGAACGCGGACGGATGGGCGAACCCGACGCGAAGCCCTCGGGCGCCCGGGCGTGCGACGCGGTCAACGACCTGTTCGCCGCGGCGGAGGAGCTCCGCGAGCTCCCGGTCGACGCTCGGAACGCGGAAGGCGAGGTGATGGAGCCCCTCCCCCCGCCGCGCGAGGAACTTTCCCACCGCCGAGTCGGCCCGCGTGGGCTCGAGCAGCTCGAGGTGCATCGTGCCGGCCCGGAAGAACGCCACCCGGACCCCTTGCGAGGCCACCTCCTCGGGCTGGCCGTCCTCGGTCCCCAGGAGCGGACGCCAGCGCGCGGTGCTCGCCGCGAGGGACGTGACGGCAATCCCGACGTGGTCGAGCTCCGTCCTGCTCCCCCCTTAGAACGCCCGCGAGGGGGCCTGCTCGCCGAACAGCGTGCGCCAAAGGCCGGCGATCTCGCCGAGCGTCACACCCGCGACGACCGCGCTGAGCACCGCCGGCACGACGTTCTCGCCGTTCCGCGTGACCTTCTCGAGGCGCGCGAGCGCCCCCTCGGCCGCCCGCGGGTCGCGCTCGGTGCGCCAGCGTCGGACCGCCGCGACCTGGCGACGCTCCTCGCCGGGAGAGATCCGTTCGCCGTGGACCCCTCGGGCCGCGCCCGGAAAGAGCGAGAAGTCCGCCCGGCCCTCGGTGAGCTCGTTGACGCCGACCACGACCTCCTCCTTCGCCTCGCGGGCCCGCGCGACGCGGTACGCCTCGCGCGCGATCTCGCCGGCGACGAACCCGCGGTCGATGGCGGCGGGGGCGCCACCCATCTCCTCGATGCGGGCGAGGTACTCGGAGGCCTCCCGTTCGATAAGGTCGGTCGCGTACTCGACGGCGTAGGACCCCCCGAGGGGGTCCACGGTGTTCGCCGCCCCGCTCTCCTCCGCGAGGATCTGCTGGGTGCGCAATGCGAGGCGAGCCGACGGCTCGGTCGGGAGCCCGAGCGCCTCGTCCAGCGAGTTCGTGTGGAGCGACTGCGTCCCTCCGAGGACGGCCGCCAGCGCTTCGATCGTCGTCCTCACCACGTTGAGCTCGGGCTGTTGGGCCGTGAGAGAGGAGCCGGCCGTCTGCGTGTGGAAGCGCAGCTGCTGGGAGCGGGCCCGCTTCGAGCCGAACGTCTCGCGGACGATGCGCGCCCAGAGCCGGCGTGCGGCCCGGAACTTGGCGATCTCCTCGAGCAGATGGATGTCCGCGGAGAAGAAGAACGACACCCGCGGGAGGAACTCGTCGACGTCGAGGCCGCGGGCGCGCACGGCGCGCACGTAGGCGATCGCGTTCGCAAGCGTGAAGCCCACCTCCTGCGCGGCGGTCGCCCCGGCCTCCCGAAGGTGGTAGCCCGAGACCGAGATCGGGTTGAACTGGGGCATCTCACGCGTGGCGAACTCGACCAGGTCGACCGTGAGCCTCAGCGACGCCTCGGGCGGGTAGATGTACGTCCCGCGCGCGATGTACTCCTTCAGGACGTCGTTCTGGACCGTGCCGCCGAGGCGGGCGCGCGGCACGCCTCCCTCCTCGGCGACCGCGACCAAGAGGGGCAACAGGATCGGCGCGGTGGCGTTGATCGTCATCGAGACGGTCGCCCGGTCGAGCGCGATCCCCCGGAAGAGCGTCCGCATGTCCCCGAGCGTCGCGATCGGGACGCCGCACCGGCCGACCTCCCCGCGCGAGCGCGCATGGTCGGGGTCGTAGCCGTTCTGGGTCGGGAGGTCGAACGCGACCGAGAGACCGGTCTGCCCGCTCTCGAGAAGGTAGCGGAACCGGCGGTTGGTCGACTCGGCGCTCCCGAACCCCGAGTACTGCCGCATCGTCCAGACGCGGCCGCGGTACATCGTCGGCTGGATCCCTCGGGTGAACGGCTCCGAGCCGGGGAAGCCGACCTCCTCGAGGAACGAGCGGTCCGGGTCGTCCGGCGGACCGACGAGGAGAGGGAGGCGGCCTCCGTCCGCACGGGGGCCGATCGCGTCGCGCGCCGCGCGCTTCCAGCGCGCTGCGCTCGCGTTCGGGCGCGGACGGGACCGGCGGGCCGGGCTCATCGCCGTGCGACCGGGACTCGCTATTAATCGGTGTCGCGACCGCCGGTGAGGGGCCAGAGCGCCGAGAGGTCGAGCTCGGCCCACGCCGCCGGGACCGGCACGCCGAGCGCCGTGAGGAGCCCCGGGTGGAGCTCCCCGAACTCCGCCACGGCCTCGCCCGCAACGCGGACCCGGGCGCACCGGCCCGGGATCGTTCCGGGGAGCTCGTGCGGCTCGCGGACCGAGCCGAGGTCCCCGGCACGGAGGACGTAGTCCACGTACGAGGCGACGTCCGCGAACCCCGCCCCTTCCCCTGCGACCACGAGCGAGGCGTGGTAGCGCGTGGCGCCCCCCGCCTCGGCGTCGGGGCTGCGCACGACGACCGGCCCCACCTCGGCGAACCGCTGGGGATAGCCGTGCCGGCGGTTCCGCTCGAGCACCCCGAGGTGGGAGAGCAGGAGACGGTCCCGAAGGTAGGCAAGCTCGCTCGATACGGGGTTCGCGAGCTTCATCGGCGGCGTTCCCCCGAGGAGGGCGACGACGGCCTCCGGGACGAGGACGGGCGTGTGCGGTTGCAGGAAGCCGAGCCCGAGGAGGAGGCGGGCGATCCGTCGCCGGTAGCGCGTCTCGGGGCGATGGCGGCCCCGCGTCGCGGAGGGCGGCACGACCCCGTCCTCGGCTCGGAGGGGCCGGGCCAACAGAACGTCCTCGGCGAGGTCGGTCGCGGTGAGGAGGTCGGGACGCCACGGCGGGCGGTGGACCTGCCAGCCTCCGGCGGCCCGTTTCGCCCCGAGCCGCGCGACGGCGAGGCGCTCCGCGACCTCGGAGGGAGGCCAAACCTGGCCGGACACGGTCCTCACCACGGCCGCGGGGAGAGCGACCGGGGCCGGCTCGAGCAGGGAGCGGCCGTCGTCCCGCACCGTCTCGCCGTCCAGGACCGGCACCGGTTCGGCGGACCAGCCGCGCGACGCGAAGACCACGAGGAGCAGACCAAGCCCCTCGCGGACCGCGCGTTCGCTCCGACCGGTCGATTCGAGGAGGAGGATCCGGTCCCCGGGACGGGCCTCACCGGCGGTCGCGCTGTTGAGCACCGGAGGAAGGCTCAGGACGGCCCCCGACGCGTCCCGGAGGGTGAGGCACCGGCCCTCGGAGGTCCCGAGAGCCCCGTACCGCGCCGCCATCGGGTCGGACGCGAAGAACGTCGAGGCGGGGAGCTCGGCGGTGCCGTGCAGCGGAGCGAACCGGACGGAGTCGACCGGCTCGAGCGCGTAACGGATCGGCGGCTCGAGCTTGCGGGCCGGGTAGATCCCGAGGCTCATCGCCCGGCGGTCTCGTCCGATCGAGGCGTGCAGGAGCTCCTGGAACCGGACCGCCTCCTCGAGCGTCGGCTCGTCCAGGCGCGCCTTCGCCGGTGCGCGCACCACGACCGCGGCGACGAACGGCCGCAACGGTTCGACCGACGGGTCCCGTCGGATCGAGAGTCCCGGCCTGCCGGCTCGGGCCCGCCGCATCCGGGGGAGCCCGCGGGCCCCTCCCAGAACGCCCTGGAGATGGAGCGCGAGACCCCCCTCGGAGAGCAGGTCGAGCCGATCCGGCGTCGCCGAGACGTCCAGACGGTCGTCCTCGCGTCCCTCGACCTCCGCCTTCGAGGAGAAGAGGGTCTCCACCACCGCGTCGGCCGTCACGGTCTCGGGAAGGAGCTCGCGGACCCGGGCGAGGGAGAGGGTCGAGCGGGGCATCGGTCTAGTCCCCTCCTCCGCCAAGGGCCGCGAGGTCGTCCCCGAACAGCTCGCGGATGTCGTTGTAGCCGAGGGCGACCATCGCGAGGCGGGTGATCCCGATCCCCCAGGCGAGGACCGGCACGTCGATCCCGAGCGGCCTTAGGACCTCCGGCCGGAACAGCCCTCCCGGGAAGACCTCCATCCAGCCGAGGCGCGGGTGACGGACGTAGCCCTCGACCGACGGCTCGGTGAACGGAAAGTAGCTCGGCCGGATCTTGAGCTCCCGGATCCCGATCGCCTCCGCGAGCTCGCGGAAGAGGCCGATCAGGTGGCGGACCGTCATGCCGTCCTCCCCGACGATCCCCTCGGACTGGCGGAACTCGACGTGGTGCTTGGGGTCGACCTCCTCCCGGCGGAGGTTGCGGTCGATCGAGTACATCCGGAACGGCGCCTTCGGGTGACGGGCGAGGAACCGCGCGGACACGGCGGTCGTCTGCGAGCGGAGCACCGCACGCCGCGCCACCGAGACGTCGTACGTCCCGCCCCAGCCGGGCCCGATCGGGCTCACCTCGCCGGGGAGCGGACGACCCTCGTGGGCCGCCGCGACGCGGGCGAGCAGGGCCTCGGGCGGTGCACGGCCGACCACCCCCTCGACCGAGAGGGCGTCGTGGATCGACCGGGCCGGGTGGTCCTGCGGCATGAACAGGACATCGTTGTTCCAGAACTCCGTCTCGAGGATCGGTCCCTCCGCCTCCTCGAAGCCGAGGCCGACCAGGATCTCCTCGAACTCCTCGAGCCAGGCGAGGTACGGGTTCTCCCGGGCCCCCGTGAGGAACGGGGTCGGAGCCCGAACGTCGTACGGGCGGAACGAGCGGTCCTTCCACGCACCGCTCGCCAGGAGGTCGACCGTCACCGCACCGAGCTGTTCCGCCCCTCCCGGGGCGAGGGGAAGACGTCGGCCCTCGTCGGAAGCCGACCAGCGCTTCTTCGAGACGTTCTCGACCTTAACGAGACCGCGCCGGACCAGCCCGTCGACCGCCGCCCCTTCGGGGGGAGGAACGCCCTCCGAGAGCTGGCGGAGGACCGTCTCCTCCGGGAACGGCGCGTCCGTGGCCGGTCCGGCCTCGGCGAGGCGCAGGGGAACCCCGGGCGCGAGCAGCGCTCGCCGGCGCAGGATCCCGATCGCCGCCGACCGCTCCTCGGCCGAGAACCCCTCGTGCGCGAGCGACTCGGGGTCGACGGAGCCGCGGGCCCGTACGAGGGCGAACAGTCGGCGCTCGGGAAGGCCCGAGGCGAGCATCGCCTCCCCGCGGGAAGTGAGATGGGGTCGCGCCGCGAACTCCTCCTGGACGAGAGCGAGCCCCTTCGACCGCAACCTCTGGAGGCTCCCGCGGACCTGATCGGGCGGGAGCCCCGAGGCCGTCGCGAGCGCCTCTTCCTCCTGCGGGCCGGTCGCGCCGACGCGCAGCAGCTCGAGGAGCGCCCGCTCCGCGTTCGAGAGCGCGAGCGGGACCGCGGCCGGGGAATCCGTCGCGGGGTCGGTCACGGCCCGGCGAGCGAGCCCGCGGATTAAGTCGTTTGGCGTTCAGCGGCCGGGTCGGTCGTGGGGCCCGCGGGTGCCGTTTCCGGTCCGTCAGGGGCCCTGGGGGCCGGGGGCGACTCCTCCCGCGGCGACGAAGCTGGCTCGGTCGGAGGGACGGGCGAGGCCGCACCGGAGGACGGACCCGGCGGTGAGGCAGGTGCCGGCGGTCCCGGAGCGGGGGGGCCGGCCACCGGGGGCGGCCCGGCGGCGGGACCGACGAACCGGCCGAGACCGACCCCGGTTCCGATCGCCGCGGCCATGATCGCTCCGTAGGCCACGTAGTTCCAGGGCGGGGTAGCGAGGAAGCCGAGCTGGGGGAACCAGCCGAGGAGGTTGACGCCGACCCGGGTCGAGTTGGTCCCGTAGTACGAGACCGTCGTCACCTGGGCCTCGAGCACCGCGTGGGTGCCGAGGTAGCACCACGGGACCGCCAGGGTCTCGCTGACGGTACCGTTCGCGTCGGTCGTCGGGCGCACCGAATCGAACGTCCCGGTGCACGGGCCGAACGGGACGTCGGCGGAGAGCGTAAGCAGGACCGGGACGCCCGCGATCGGCCGTCCGCTCGTCCGGTTCGCGAGGTCGACGCGGACCGACAGCGTTCCTCCCGGGGCGACCGGGTCGGGGCGGAGGTCGAAGGTGAGGTTGACGAACGAACCCAGGAGGTCGGCGTAGAGGACCGCGGCCCGGGGCGAGCCCCAGCCGGTCGCCGCGTCCCAGCCCGCGACCGCCGAGGCGACGCAGTTCGCCCCACCCGCGACGTCCGCGAGGCCGGCCCCGATCGAACCGTTCGGCTCGCTCGCCCCGACGTGGTAGAGCCGGTCGGTGAAGAAGCCGAGGCGATGCCCCCACTTCGCGTCGACGTCGGCGACCAGGCCGGCCCACATCGGCGTGGCGAAGCTCGTCCCTCCCGCGGAGGAGGCGCTCCCGTCGAAGAAGAGGAAGTCGTCGTTCGCCGCGGCGCTTACGTCCGGGAAGCCCCGGTGCCCGTTCGCCGCGATCGGGGCCGCCGCGCTCCCCTGGAGCTGCCAGGACGGGACCGGCTCCCGGACCGAGAAGCCTCCGCCGCCGTTCACCCACGCGTGCTCCTGGAACGTCGTCGACCCTCCCGACCCCCCGAGGATCGTCACGTTCGTCCCCCCGACCGCGATCACGTCCGGCGCGACCGACGGGTACTCGGGCTGGCGCGCGGCGGACGGGTCGGGGGCGACCGAACAGGGGGTGACGTCCCCTCCCGTGTCCCCGGTCGCGCCGAGGAGCGTGATCCCGAGTTGATCGGCCTCGCTGAACAGCGGCGACCACGCGGCGACGAGGGACGAGTCGTTCTGCTCGGGGCTTCCGAACGACATGGAGATCGCGGTGAGGTTGGTGGTGTCGCGGAGCGAGATCGCTTCCTCGAGCGCGGTGGTGAGGTTCGCGGTCGACGGGCCGTAGGTCGGGGGCGGGCCGTCGTGCGTGTAGACGGCGTCGATCGTCGCCCCCGGGGCCATCGAGGCGGCCCACTCGATGTCGAGCGTCAGCTCCTCCGCCGCGCGCGTGTCGTTCGACGTGAGCGCCCCGGGTCCCGGGGCCGGCGCCCCGTTCACCGGATAGGCCTGGACGTTGGGGGCGGGGAACGTCGACGGATAGTCCTGCGAGAAGAACGTCGCGAGGTCGCTGGGGGCGTACCCCGGCCCCCACAGGACCACCGCGACCGCGTGACCGGTCGCGAACTGCGGCCCGCCCGTGAGGTTGTACAGCTGCGAGTAGCCGTAGATCGCGCGTGCGCGGGCCGGGGTGATGAGCCCCGGGGAGAGCGCGGGTGCCGTGGCCCCGCCGGCCGGTCCGGGCTCGAGAGCGAAGGAGAACGTGTCGAACCCCGAGGAGAGACCGACCACGCCGGCGACCTCGTCCTCGAGGTACGAGGGCAACGAGGGAGGAGAGAGCGGGAAGACCACCGGTCGGCCGTCGTACGTTCCAGCGACCAGGGTGGTGGCGAACGCAGCCCCCAGGGCCGGCCCCGGACCCACCAGCTCGAGCCCGAGGCGGTCGGAGCCGAACGGAACCACTTCGATCCCGCGGGACGCGAAGTACGACCCGGCGGCGGCGAACGCCGCAGGGTCCAGACCGTACCGTTCGGCGAACTGGGGAACGGTGAGCGGAGGGGTGCTCCTAGACGCCGGAAGGTTTGCCGTGCTGTTCGAGCGGGGCGTGAACACGACGTCAACGGTCAAGGGTCCCGCGGCCGGGCGGATGTCGTGGGTTTCCACCGCGTAGAGCGGGGAGTACCCCGCCCGCGCCGCGAAGCTCGAGGCGAGCGGGGTCCCCGCGATCGCGGCGGCGGGGCTCTCGCCAACCGCGGCCGCGCCCGGGATCGGAACGAGGCCCGCGAGAAGGGCCGCCGTGGCCAGGAGGACCCCAGCCACGGTCGACCCATTCACGGCACGGTGATAGGCCGTCGGTCCCCCAAAATACCGTCGCCTGTGGCAACCGCGGCCGGGGGCTCGCGACCGGACGCCGGCGGACCCGAGATATAGACCTGCCGGCCTCGCGGAGCGGAGAGGGAGGAGCCGTTCGACGCCATGGTGCTGGACGCGCTCGGGAAATCGCTGCGCGGGGTCCTTCAGAAGATCGCCCGCGGCTCGGTCGTCGACGAGGCGCTCCTCGCCGAGGTCGTCCGCGACATCCAGCGGGCGCTCCTCCAGGCGGACGTCAACGTCGAGCTGGCGCTCGCGCTGACCCAGCGCGTCCGCCGACGGGCGACCGAGGAGAAGCCCCCCGCGGGGGCGAGCCTCCGGGACTTCCTCGTCCGCATCATCTACGAGGAGATCCGCGGGATCCTCGGCACCGAGCGGCCGTTCGACGCGAAGCCGAAGAGGATCCTGCTCGCGGGCCTGTTCGGCCAGGGGAAGACGACCACCGCGGCGAAGCTCGCGCGCTTCCTCCAGAAGAAGGGAGTGCGGGTCGCGTTGGTCGGCGCGGACATCCACCGCCCGGCCGCGATCGACCAGCTCGAGCAGCTCTCGCGCAAGATCGGAGCCGAGTTCTACTCGGACCGGACCGAGCGGCGGGCGGAGAAGATCGTCCGGGACGCGCTCGAGCGCACGGGGCCGAGCCTCGCGACGATCGTCGACACCGCGGGCCGCAGCGGGATCGACCCCGAGCTCATCGCGGAGCTCCAGCGTGTGAAGGAGGTCCTCCAGCCGGACGAGGTGATCCTCGTGCTGGACGCGGCGATGGGCCAGACGGCGGGCCGCAGCGCGGACGCCTTCCACAAGGCGGTCGGGCTCACCGGCGTCATCCTCACCAAGATGGACGGCTCGGCGAAGGGCGGCGGCGCGCTCTCCGCGGTCGCGGCGAGCGGCGCGCCCATCCTGTTCCTGGGTACCGGCGAGCACCTCGAGGAGCTCGAGCGGTTCGACCCGACGCGGTTCGTCTCGCGCCTTCTCGGGATGGGGGACATCCAGACCCTGCTCGAGCGGTTCGAGGAGCTCTCGAACAAGGAGGCCGCCGAGGAGGCCGCGAAGAAGCTCATGACGGGGCGGTTCACGCTCCGCGACATGCGCACCCAGCTCGAATCGCTCGGGCAGATGGGGCCGTTCTCCAAGATCGTGTCGATGTTCCCGTCGTTCGGCCCGACGAAGATCGACGACCAGAAGCTCGACGAGTCGCAACGCCGTCTCCTGAGGTTCCGCGCGATCCTCGACTCGATGACCCCCGAGGAGCTCGAGGACGCCCAGCTCATCCGGGCCGAGCGGATCCACCGGATCGCCCGCGGCAGCGGGCAACGCTCGCAGGAGGTCCGCGCCCTCCTCAAGCAGTACGAGCTCACGCGCAAGGCCGCGCACGGACTGGTCTCGAACCGCCGGCTCCGCCGCCAGCTCGAAAAGCAGTTCGCCGGCGGGGGCCTCCCGGGCCCGGAGTGAGCGGGTCGATGGACCCGCTCGAACCGTTCGCGCTCGTGGGCGGCGCGCTGCTGCTCTTCTTCCTCCCGGGCTTTACGGTCGCGCGCGCGGTCTTCCCCGAGAAGAGGTTCCGCGGCTCCGCCGGGCTTCGGGGGGCGCTCGAGCTCACGGTCCTCGCGTTCGTCCTCAGCGTGGTGCTGACGGTCCTGGTCGGCTACGTCCTCCTCAGCGTCGCGCCGGGAGGGTTCTCGGCCACGTGGGAGTCACCAAGCCTCGAGGTCGCTCTCGGCGCGATCGCGGTGGTCGGATTCGGCGTGGGCGCGGTCCGGGGCGCCTACGCCCGCCGCCCGCCTCCCACCCCGGTCGCCGGGGCCGGGCCGGGGGAGGAGGGAGCGTGGGAGCTCTCCCGGAAGCTCGACCGGCTCGCCGCCGACCGAAGGATCGCCCGACGCCGTTCGGCCGGCGCTCCCGAGGCCGCCTCGGCGGAGCTCGCCCGCGTCGACGCGGAGGAGGGCGCGCTCGCCGGCGCGCGGGAGGCCGAGTACGACCGCTGAGATGTCCGGCCGGGGCGACGGGGGCTCGAAGATGGTACTGATCCTCCGGGGTGAGCTGCGGCTCACGCCGGGGAAAGCGGCCGTCCAGGCGGCGCACGCCGCCGTCCTCCTCGTCCGTCGGGCGGAGGGTCGCTCCCGCTCGGAGCTCGACCGCTGGCTCGCCGAGGGTCAGAAGAAGATCGCCCTTCGCCTCGATACGCTCGACGAGATGGAAGAGGTCGAACGGCGGGCCAACCGCACCGGGATTCCGACCGTCTGGGTCGAGGACGCCGGGTTCACCGAGGTCCCGCCCGGGACACGGACGTGCCTCGGCCTCGGGCCCGCCCTCGCCTCCAAGCTCGACCCGATCACGGGCGAGCTGCCACTTCTGTAGCACCAGGCGGACCGCGCGCGGGACGCGGTCCGAGGGTTTTTCCACGGTACGGAACGACCTCGGCGACACCACCTATATACCGTGGGGTCCTCTGAGCTGTACCGCGGGAGCGCACCGCGACCGCTTGAGGTCCCACGATGGAGATGTGGGTCTACGTTCTCCGCCGGGCCCTCCTCGTCATTCCGGTCATCATCGGCGTGATGACGATTCTGTTCGTGATGATCTCGACCATTCCCACCCCGCTCAGGATCGAGTCGTTCTACCCGCCGTCCCGGTCCGGCGTCCAGCCGTGGAACCCGACGATGCCCTGCCCGCAGAACCATTCGCTCCAGTGCCCGAACCCGCTCTACCAGCAGGCGATCCAGTCGCTCGGGCTCAACGAACCGGTCCCGTTGCAATGGGCGATCTACATGGAAAAATCGCTGACCTTCAATTGGGGGTACACGAACAACGCGAGCAGTGTCGTGCATACGTTCCCGGCGTTACAGTTTCAACCGGTCACAGCGGTCCTCGGTTGGTTCCTTCCGTACACGCTCGAGCTCGCGGGCTTCTCGCTCGCGTTCACGGTCGCGATGGCCCTCCCGCTCGGGCGATGGTCCGCGGTCTACCGTAACCGCCCGGTCGACCACGCCTCGCGGCTGATGTCCTTCTCGGGCTACGCGCTTCCCGCCTTCCTCCTCGGCTCCCTCTCGCTCTACGCGGCGGTTACCCTCCTCAGCCCGACCGGCCACTCGCCGATCTGCCCAGGGAGCGCGACCTTGAACGACGTTTGGGGGTCGTGGCCGCCCCCCGGCTGCTCTGCGCTCTACGGAACCAATCTCGACGCCTTCGGCTACCCGGTGTGGATCGTGAACACCTTCCAAAGCACACCGACCGGCTTTCCGACGGTCGACGCGGCGTACCACGGCCTCTGGTGGCTCGCTCTCGACACCGTCCTTCGCATGATGCTCCCGGCGCTCGTGATCGCCTACGGGACGGTCGCGATCTTACTCCGGTTCGTGCGCAACAGCATGCTCGAGGTCATGAACCTCGACTTTGTCCGGACCGCCCGGTCGAACGGCCTCGACGAGAGCGTGGTCGTGAAGCGCCACGCCGGGCGCAACTCCCTCAACGTGACGATCACGATCATGGGGCTCACCTTCGCCGCGTTCGTCGGCGGGTTCCCCGTGATCGAGCAGGTGTTCAACCTCTGGGGCGTCGGCCGGATCCTCGCCTACTCGCTCCAGACGTCGAACGGGGGTTTCGACTTCGGCCTCATCTTCGGCTCCACGATCCTGTTCACGTTCATCATCGTCGCCGCGAACATCATTGTCGACATCCTCTACGCCTACCTCGACCCGAGGGTCCGGCTCCGGTAGGGGTGGGCGTCGATGGCGACCGGCTCCGAAGCGACTTCCTCCCCTCGCGCGTCCGGACCTCCGAGCCCCCCGATGGCGCCGCCGGCCCGTCCGCGGCGCAAGGGCCGGCCCCACCCGAGGTGGGACGAGTTCGTCCGCACCTGGTACTTCTTCCGGCGCAACGGGCTCGCGGTCGCCGGCCTCGTCATCCTGGTCGCGTTCGCCGCGCTGTTCGTCTACGGCCTCACCTACCCGGCGTCGGACCAGCAGATGCAGGAGTACTGCCTCACCAACGGGCCGCCGTCGAGCAGCGGATGCTCCCCGTACTTCCCGTCGATCTGCACCTACACCGTCGGAACCCCGCCCCCGGGTCCGAACTGCTACGCGACCACGTTCCAGTTCCCGGCGTTCGTACCGCCGACGGCGACGTTGAATCCGCTGGGGCTCGGTCCGCTGCCGCTCGGCTCGCTCGCCCTCCACGGCGGGGACCAGTACGTCTACAACGTCTACGCGGGGCTCGTGAAGGGCTCGATCTGGTCGATCTCGATCTCGGTGGCCATCGTGGGGGCCGGGGCGCTCGCCGGGATGCTCCTCGGCGCCGTCTCGGGCTACTACGGGGGGGTGATCGACGAGGTCCTGATGCGGGTCACCGACGTCTTCCTCTCGATCCCCGCGATCCTCCTCGTCATCGTCGTGGTGATCGCGGGCGCGAACCTCGGGGTCGAGACCTTCACGGACCGGGTCCTGCTCGTCATCGCCGCGTTCACCGTGACCTGGTGGCCGCTCTACGCACGCGTGGTCCGAGGGCAGGTGCTCGTCCTGCGGGAGCAGAAGTACGTCGAGGCGGCGAAGGCGAGCGGGGCGAGCGGAGGACGGATCATCGCCCGCCACATGATGCCGAACAGCCTCTACCCCGTCTTCGTCCAGATGTCGCTCGACGTCGGGACGGTCCCGCTCCTGATCGCCGCGATCGTCTTCATCGGCTTCACGACGATCCTTCCGTCCCAGATGCCCGAGTGGGGGACGATCGCCGCCGAGTCGACGACGGCGCTGCCGAACATCCTTCTCACCTGCGCCGCCGGCTCCTGCGTGATCCCCTGGTGGCAGATCCTCTTCCCCGGGCTCGCGCTGTTCCTCTTTGCGATCAGCGTGAACTTCTTCGCGGACGGGCTGCGGGACGCGCTTGACCCCCGGTTGCGGAGGTAGGCCGCCCGGTGTCGACCGTCCTGCTCCCGAAGCCCGCCGCGGTCCCTGACGAGGCAGCGGCCAAGGCGGCCGCCCCGAGCGCGCCCGCGACGGGGAACCCCCCGCCCCCGGTGATCCTCGACGTGCGCAACGTGCACACCTACTTCTACACGTACGACGGCGTGGTCCGGGCCTTGGACGGCGTGTCGTTCAAGGTGCGCCGGGGGGAGACGGTCGGCCTGGTCGGAGAGACCGGGTGCGGCAAGAGCGTCACCGCCTACTCGATCAACCGGCTGATCCAGGAGCCGCCCGGCCGGATCGTCTCGGGCAAGGTCCTGTTCCGGGGCGCGAACCTCCTCTGGGGGATCGAGAGCGAGGCGACGTTCCGGGCCGTCTCGGGGACGCACCGGGTCAAGGTGCGCCGACGCTACCGGAGGATCCGGCTCGGACTGCAGCGGGCGACCTCCGTCCGCGGCGGCGGGATCATGATGATCTTCCAGGAGCCGAGCCAGGCGATGAACCCGATCTTCTCGATCTCGAACCAGATGGGCGAGGTCCTCTACGCGCACCACGGGGTCGAGATCCTCGACACGCTCCTCGGTGCCGGGGCGAAGGACCCGGCGCTCCTCGCGGCCGAGGAGAAGCTCGGACGCGCCTCGGCCGCCGCCGCTCGGGACCCGGCGGGACTCACCGCCGCCGCCCAATCGGTCGCCGACGCCGCCGGCGTGCCGGACTTCGCGCCCGAGCTCCTCCGCCGTGCGCGGGCCCGGTCGTTCGGGGGACGGAGCGGCCTCGTTCGGCTCCGTCGGCTGGTCGAGGACGCGCGGATCGCCGCCGACGTCAAAGCGGCGGTCACCGCCGCGCGCGAAGGGGATACCGCCCGGGTGCGCGCCCGGGCCGCGGGGCTCGCCCGGTTCCTGGGCCTCCCCTCGGTCGAGGCGCAGCTCTACCACGGCGCCCGGTCCCCGCAGGGCCAGCGTCCCGGGGGACTTCCGCACCTCGCTCGGAGCCTCACCCGCTACCGGCTCCGACCGCTCCAGCGGTCGTTCGCGCTCCGCGACCGCCGCCGGGTCGAGCTCAACGTCCGCAGCCGTCGCACGTTCTTCGAGGAGATGCGCCAGGAGCGGTTCCTCGGCACCGAACGCCGCCGGGTCCGCGCGGCGCAGCTCGCCAACAGCGTCCGGCGCGCGCCGTTCCGCCTCTGGGGGGTCCGGCGCCGTGCCGACGCCCCGATCCAGGAGGAGCTCTTCTGGCGGTCCGTCCAGCGGCTCGAGAGTGTTCAGATCGCCAATCCGGTCGTCGTCGCGCGCGGGTTCCCGCACGAGCTATCGGGGGGGATGCTGCAACGGGTGATGATCGCGATCGCCCTGTCCACCGACCCGCAGCTCCTGCTCGCCGACGAACCGACCACCGCGCTCGACGTGACGATCCAGGCGCAGATTCTCGCGCTGATGAGGGAGCTCAAGGAGCGGGTCGGCACCGCGATCGTCCTCATCACGCACGACCTCGCCGTCATCGCCGAGGTCGCCGACCGGGTCTGCGTGATGTACGCGGGCCGCGTGGTCGAGAGCGCCGCGGTCCGGGACCTCTTCGTCGCCCCGCTGCATCCGTACACGCAGGGGCTTCTCGCGTCGATCCCGAGGCTCGACCGCCCGGAAAAGGAGCTCCAGTCGATCCCGGGGTCGGTCCCCGACCTCATCGACCCCCCGAAGGGCTGTCGGTTCCACCCGCGGTGCCCGAAGGCGATGCCGATCTGTGCGCAGGAGGAGCCCCCGGTGACGGTCGAAGGGGACCGTCACGAGGTCGCCTGCTGGCTCTACCACGGCCCGGTCGCCCAAGAGTGACGGGGCCCGGCCCGCCGGGGAGCGCGGGTGCCGAGGAGGGTCCGCGGCCCCGAGGGCCGCGGGCCCGAAGCGGTTGGTCCCGAGGTGCGAGTGCCGACCCTCAGTAGATCCCGTTGCCGCCGAGCTGGTAGGAGGCGACCTCCGAGCCCGCGGCGGTGAGGACGATGTTCGTGTTGAGCGTCGCCGGGTTGACCCACGGCGCGAACGACAGCACGTTGTTCTGCTGGCCGTTCGACATCATGAGCGCGAGCTCCCCGAAGATCGCGTCGCACAGGTCGTACTGGATCTTCCCCTGCGCGAGGTCGGGGTTCTGGTTCGCCACCGGCAGCATCCCGATCGTGATGTTGTAGGCGATCCCCTGGCAGTCCTGGGGAACATAGCCCAGGTTCGCCCAGTAGGTGAGGTTCGTCTGGTCGACGCCGATGTGGTTCGCGCAGATCGGGTCGGAGGCGTTCGCGTAGTTCCCTCCGAACACCCCGTCGAACGTCTCGGCGACCGCATCCGGTCCCGTGTACGTCCCGTCCGGTAAGACCATCGGGATCGCGTAGTCCCACGGGTTCGCGTAGTCGGGCGCCCAGCCGAGGTTCCAGAAGCCGAGGCCGGTCGTTCCGGCCGGGCCGATGTTCGCCCCGAGCTGGGAGAACGAGATGTCGAACGTGTCCGGGGTGATCGCCCCGCCCGTCACCTGCTCGATGATCGAGATCATGAGACGGTACGTCGCGTCCAGCGACGTCGCCCCGATCTCTCCGATGAGCGGGAAGCGGAGCGGGTTCGACGGATTGTACTGGCCGGGCCCGGGCCCGAACTGCGGGTCGTAGAACGGAGAGCCCGGCGTGCGCATCTCCTTCCAGTACCACGCCATCGAGTACTGGATGTTCGCCGCGTTCGGATTCGACGTGTTCGTCACCGGGTCGGTGAACTGGCCGGACGTGTTGTTGTAGTTCGGGAACGAGGCGTTGTACGGATAGTAGTCGGCCATGTACTGCGGAATGAACCCGCCGTAGTTGAAGAAATACTGGATCCCGTCGACGGTGAAGAGCGTCTTCGAGACCGTGTTGTACGGGATGGACGTCGCCATGAGGTCCCGGAGCCCGATGTAGGAGAACGTGTTCGCCTGGATGTTCGTCGGGTAGATGTCGAGCAGCTGGAGCGCGTGGACGTTGATCTCGAGGTTCATCAGCAGGAAGAAGATGTTGAGCGTCGGGACGGTCTTCACGCCGATGAGCCCCTTCTGGAGCAGGGTGAGGAGCGTCGTCGTGTCGGAGGTGTAGATCCCCGCGAGGTCGGCGTAGCCGGCCTCGTAGTCGGCGATCCCCTGCTGGTCGCTGAGGAGCCACTGGGTGTCGACCGTGCCCGCGTAGTGGCCGGGGGCGGGCAGACACGCCGCCTGTCCCGCGCACCCCGCCGGCTGCTGGTAGAACGGGTTCGCCTTGAGGACGTACCCGATCTGGAAGTTCGCGCTCACGAGGTAGTACGGTCCACTGCCCGCCGCGAGCGTCTTCGTGATGGGCGTCGCGGCCGGATAGTTGGTCCCGCCCGAGATCTCGTAGCTGTCCCAGGAGGTTGGCGAGACCGAGGCGAGGTAGCTCGCCCAGGCCGAGGAGTTCGTCGTCCCGCCCGCGACGCCGCCCGGCAGGGGGCACGGGACGTTCGCGCCGCCGGCGGAGAAGCCCGGAAGGCCCACGCCGAGGTGGAGGTAGTAGCTGCACTCCTCGACGCTCCCGCCGAGAGGGTCGGCGATGAGCTGGAGGAAGTCCGGCCAGGCGACGCCGCCGCCCCAGACGTTGAACGTGATGCACCCGTGCTCGTTCGTGATCGCGCTCGCGGGGCAGTAGCCGGAGTCGTTGATCAGCATCGAGCCGAGGACACGGCCCGGCGTGTTGTTGTACGGGTAGTGCGTCCCGTTGTCCCAGGCGGGGTTCCCCGCGGGGAGGAGCGCCTGGGCGAGGATCCACCCGTTGTAGTAGCTCGGGCCCGGAAGCGTCGAGTAGGCCAGCGCCCGCGCGACCGAGAACATCACGTCGGTCGGATAGACCGCCTGGGCCTGGCCCGTGGTCGGGTCGTAGAAGTTCGCCGACTTGTCGATGACGAACGTCCAGAACTGCGGCGGGCTCCCCGGGGCCGTGCTGTTGGCCCGGACGAGGTCGCTGCCGTAGAGCGTCGTGCACTGGACGCTACCGGGGACGCAGGTCGCGAGCTCGGGGACGTAGGACCCCGGGTCGGCGCCGGTCCGCGTTCCGTTGTAGGTGACGAGCGTCTCGAAGATGTTGAGGATCGGTTCCGCACCGACCGTGTCGTAGTCGTAGGAGGGGTCGAGCCCGTTGATCGGAGGACCGCCGGCCTCGACCAGGTGGAGCGTGCCCTTGTGCGGGCTGACCGCGGACGGGGCCTGGCAGAGCGAGCAGGAGAGGGGCGCCCCTCCGACCGGCAGCACGTGGACCATCCACGTGTAGTTCTGGTAGAGCGTGGCCGTCCCGTTGGTGGACGGCGCGACGAACGTGATGGTGTAGGTCCCCGGGTTCGTGAAGGTGTACGTCGCGCTCGCGGCGGTCGAGGAGTGGACGTAGTTCGACTGGGCGCCTCCCGAGGACGTGAGGGTCGGCGCCACGGTCGAGAACGCCGGGTCGCTCGGCGGCACGGCGTACGACCCCGAGACGTTCACGTATCCGCCCGCATTGATCCAGGGGTACACCCCGCCCGAGCTGCCGTTCGTGAAGGTCGTGTTGAGGGTCGGGTAGTAGCCGAGGCTCAAGTTCGTGAGGCTCTGCGTCGTCGCGACCGGGAAGGCGTAGCCCGAGCCCGTGTGGACCGTGCCGCCCACCGTCGCGTTCGCGGTGACGAGGAACAGACCGAGGGTGCCGTACGCGTGGGCGAACGAGCCGACGGCGTTCGACTGGACCGTGCCGTCGCCCCAGTTGACGGCGAAGCTCGACGCCGTCTCCCCTCCCAGGAGGGTGACCGTCGCGGGCAGCGACTGGCCGATCGCCACCGACAGCAGCTGCTGCCCGAAGCCCGGAGAGTAGGGGATGAACAGCCGCACGTCGTTCGTGCTGAACGACGGAGCGCAGAGCGCCGCGGGTTCGCACGTGGAGGTCGACTTCGGTCCGGGGACCGACTTGAGCCCGTAGTAGCCGCCCGCACCGAGAACGATCGCCACGACCACGAGGACCAACGCCCCGGTCAACGGTGACGCTCCGCGTCGGTGCCGAAGGAGCCGACGCCTCGCCCTAGTTTGGTTGAACGCTTTCATCGGGGTTCCTTGCGGACAGGAAGACGCGTCGCCCTCGAGGAGCGGTACGGTTGGCGTCGGCATGGTTCACTCCATCCCGTGCTCGCTCTTGCGATGCGAGGCGAGCTCGTCGGCGCTCGCGAACGAGCGTCCGCAGACCGAGCAGGTCGTGGCACCGGCTGCTCCGCCCTTCGCCTCCCACGCCTGTGGGGCGGCGGCCCCGGGCCGACGCATCAGGAGGCTCGCACCGAAGGTGGCTAGAGCCCCGACGACGAAGCCCACGAGGAGAAGGACCGTTCCCGATACGGCGGGGTCCATCCCCCCGAATCCCTGGACGGTCTGGCTCGTCGTGTTGTAGTAGATCGAACTCGCGTTCGTCAGCGCGATGATCCCGCTGCTCGAGACGTTCGCATACGGGGTGAACAGCTGGAGCGTGTACGGGTAGTTCCCGCCGTACGGCTCGTACCAGGCCGCGACCGTGGGGGTCGAACCGGTCGTCAGCAAGCTCGCGGCCAGGACGATCGAGCGCGTCCCGCCGACGACCACGGCCGAGTAGACCGTGAGCTGCACACGGCCGACGTACTGGCCGGTGTAGGTCGCGCTGAAGTTGTACGTATGCAGCGTAGGCGTGGTCGAGAACGAGAGCGACTCGGTCGGAAGGGCGAAGATGAGGGAGGTCGACGGCGTGGTGCCGGTGTCGTCCGAGGTGGCCGTAACGACCGTCCCGTTGATCGGCGCGGCCGTTCCGTCGACGCGGGCGGAGATGACGACGGCGACCGGGTCGCTCGCTACCGCCGGGCACGTCGCCTCAAGGGTCGTGAGGTTCCCGAGCAGGTCGCTCGAGACGTTGAAGGAGTAGCTGACGTTCGTCAGGTTCGTCGGCGCGACCAGCGTCTCCAAGCTCACGTTCTGACAGACCACGTGGCTCACCGTGTCCGTCACGTTCGCCCAGAGCGTCACGTTCGCGGGGCTGATGGACGCGTTCGCGACCACCAGGAAGAAATCAACGGGAGCCCCGCCTTGCGGCAGGACCGTATACGTCGGAAGAACGTTCCACACAATGACGGAAGCGGAGGTATTGCTCGTGGCGGAAGGGTGCGCGACAAGGGGGGCCGCCGCCGAGCTCTTTTCCATCTCGGTGACGGCAGCGCCCGACACCCGCCCTGCCCCCAACGGGAGGGTCACGGCGGCCATCACGGCCAGCGCGGCGAATCCGACGATCAGCGACCCCCACGACAGCGCTCGAATAGGGCGCATGGTAACAATATGGTCGCCAGTGTTCTTATTAGTTAGTTAACAACCGTTCCCTCGAGCAAGAGCCTCGGACCGCTCTTCTCTCGCCTTTGCGCGCCCGAATGCAGGAGGTTCCCCGACGCGCGTCGCAGCGCCTCCCGGGCCCCGCGTCGACCCCCCGGAACGCGCCCGGAGCGGTTGTCTATCTATTTAGGTAAGGGCGTCTAGACCACCCGGAGCCTAGGCGGCCCAACTCGCTCAGATGGACGCATCCGAACCGCCGGTGGTCATCTCGGCCCGCAACATCCGCAAGTTCTTCCCGATCCGGGGCGGCCTCTTCTCGAGCCATATCGGGGACGTCCGCGCGGTCGACGGGGTGAGCTTCGATGTCCGCGAAGGAGAGACGGTCGGCCTGGTCGGCGAATCCGGTTGCGGCAAGACGACGGTGGGCCGGATGCTGCTCCGCCTTATCGAGCCCTCGAGCGGGCAGGCGTTCTACCGCCCGCCGGCCGAGGTGTTCGACCGGATCGAGGCCCTCTACCAGTTCCTCCGCCCGTTCTCGAGCCAGGACAACGGCGGGACCCCGCTCACCCCCGAGGCCAGCGCCGCGGTCCGCGAGCTCGACCAGCTCGCCCGTACCTACTCCCTCTACCGCAAGGGCCCTTCCGAGATGCGGGAGCTCCGCGGCAAGCTCCAGATCGTCTTCCAGGACCCGTTCAGCTCGCTCTCCCCGAGGATGCTCGTCCGGGACATCATCGCCGAGCCCCTCACGATCCACGGCGTCGGGACCCGGACGGAGCGCCGCCGCCGGGTCAGCGAGCTCCTGCGGGACGTCGGCCTTAACCCCGAGCACGAGTGGCGGTTCCCCCACGAGTTCTCGGGCGGCCAGCGCCAGCGGATCGGGATCGCCCGGGCCCTCGCCCTGCGCCCTGAGTTCATCGTGCTGGACGAACCGACGAGCGCTCTCGACGTCTCGGTCCAGGCGCAGATCCTGAACATTCTCCGCCGCCTCCAGCAGGAGCAGCGGCTCGCCTACCTGTTCATCTCCCACCACCTCTCGGTCGTCCGCGCGATGAGCCAGAAGGTCGTGGTGATGTACCTCGGCAAGGTCGTCGAGCAGGCCCCGACCGAGGAGCTGTTCTCCCGGCCGCTCCACCCGTACACCCAAGCGCTCCTGTCGGCCATCCCGATCCCCGACCCGGATCTCAAGCGCGAGCGGATCGTCCTGCAGGGGGACGTGCCGAGCCCGGCCGCCCCGCCGCCCGGATGCCACTTCCACACCCGGTGCCCGGCCGTGATGCCCATCTGCTCGAAGGTCGAGCCCCCCCTCCTCGAGGCCCGCCCTCACCACCTCGTCTCCTGCCACCTCTACCCCGTCGCCTGGAACGAGTCGGCCCGCGAGCCCGGTGCCCAGGAGGGCGCCCCGCTCGCGATGGCGGGCGAGCCGCTCCCGAGCCCGCCCCCCACGGCCTCCTAGGCCGGGAGCCCTACGGACGGTGTTCGGCCGCAAGGACCCGACCTCGAAGGACACCGGAGCCCTTCCCCCCGCCACCTCCTCGGAGGAGGCGGCGGAGTACGAGTCGGAGAGGGAACGGATCGCGGAAGCCAAGCGGCGGGCGCTCGCCGACCCGGGTCCGAGCTGGAGGGCCTGGTTCTTGCACGACAACTCCCGCTGGTGGATCGGGCTCGGCTTCCTCATCGTCGACAGCTGGATCTTCGGCTACTTCGTCGAGACGGGCGAGATCCTCGGGCTCGTCCCCGCCCTCGTCGGCGCGGTCTTTCTCGAGTACCTCGCGACCCTCTACCTGTGGCACCGCCCGTCCGACAAGGACCTCGAGCGACCTCGCGGCCAACGCCGGCCCTGGTGGAGCCCGTTCCCGTACGGCCGATGGACCCCCGAGGCCGACCGGGCGCGCGCGGGCAAGCCCGCCCTCCTCCCGCCCGGCGAGTCCACCCCCGACGCGAACGAGTTCCTCTAGGCGCGCCCGACGGCGGCTAAAATAGCGGGCGCCGCTCCCCCCGCCCGTGCCCCCACGCAGGCTGCGCCTCGCCCCGTCCCTCCTCAGCGCCGACTTCGCGGACCTCGCCTCGGCGGTGCGGTCGGTCGAGGCCGCCGGCGCGGACGCCCTCCACCTCGACGTGATGGACGGGCACTTCGTCCCGAACATCTCCTTCGGTCCGGCGCTCGTGGGCGCTGTGCGCGCCCGGACCCGGCTGCCGCTCGATGTCCACCTCATGATCGAGGAGCCGCTCCGCTACCTCGAAGCGTTCCACCGTGCGGGGGGCGACACCCTCGTCTTCCATCTGGAGGCGAAGGACGACCCGCGCGAGGTCGTCCGCGCGGCCCACCGGCTCGGGGTGAGCGTCGGCGCGGCGCTGCGACCCCCCACCCCATTCTCCGCGGTCGAGGCCCTGGCGGAGGAGCTCGACCAGATCCTCGTGATGAGCGTGCACCCCGGCTTTTCCGGCCAGAAGTTCATCGCGGACGTCCTTCCGAAGGTCGAGCAGGCGCGCGCGCTGGTCGACCGGCTCGGGGGGGTCGCCGACGTCTCGATCGACGGCGGGATCACGTCGGAGACCGCGGTCCCGGCCGCCGAGGCCGGCGCGACGTTCTTCGTCTGCGGCAACTCGGTCTTCGCCGGGGGGCCGGTGGACCAGAACCTCCGGCGCCTGCGTTCCGCCGTGGAGGACGGCGCGGCCCGTGCGGCTCGCTGACTTCGCCTCCGCGTTCGAGCGCCTCGAGGGGACGACCAAGCGCCTCGAGATGCGTCGGATCCTCTCCGAGCTCGTCCGTCCGCTCTCGGCGCGCGAGCTGCCGAAGGTCCTCTACCTCGCGCAAGGCCTCCTGCGCCCCGAGTACGAGGGCATCGAGCTCGGGGTCGCCGACTCCCTCGCCCGCCGAGCGGTCGCCCTCGCCGCGGGGGTCGAGGAGGCGCAGGTCGCGGAGCGGACGAAGCTCTCGGGCGACCTCGGCACGACGGCCCAAGAGCTGCTCGCCTGGCACCGCCGGCTCGGCGAGGTCGAGCCGCTCGAGCTCGCGACGGCGTACGACGAGCTCGCCCGTATCGCCGCCGCGAAGGGGGAGGGTTCCCAGGAGACGAAGGTCCGCCTGCTGGTCGAGCTCTT
>JBAIXP010000093.1:0-11489 GCA_037916495.1 Thermoplasmata archaeon
TCCACATCGACCGGGAGAACTCGTTCCTGTTCGAGGACGCCGAGCTCGCCGGCCTCGTGGACGCCGCGCGCCTCTCGCGCCTCTCGCTCCAGACGGTCGTCCGCCAGTCCCCGGGGACGTGCTTTACGGCCATGGAGATGGCCGAAGCGCTCCGCTCGGGCGTCCACGTCCCCTGGAAGAAGAACCGGCCCGAGGGGTTCCGCACCGGCGAGAAACTGGTCGCCGCCGACCGCGGCGGGGTGATCTACCTGCCGCCGGTCGGCGTCCACGACCGCATCGACGAGTTCGATTTCGCGAGCCTCTACCCGCACATCATGGTCCGCCGGAACCTCTCGGCCGAGACGCTCGAGTGCGCCTGCTGCCCGCAGAGCCCCGTGCGGGCCCCGGGCCTCGGCTATCGGTCGTGCACGCGCACGGTCGGCCTCATCCCGCGGACCCTCGCCCCCCTCCTCGCGCGACGGCTCGCCTACAAGGCCGAGCTCAAGTCGCCCGGCCTCACGGCGGCGAAGGCCTCCGAGCTCCGCCGCCGCGTCAAGATGCTCAAATGGGTCCTCGTGACGGCGTTCGGCTACCAGGGCTACCGCAACGCGCGGTTCGGGCGGATCGAGTGCCACGAGGCGATCAACGCCTACGCCCGCGAGCTCCTCGCCTCCCTCACCGCCGAGGCCGAGCGGGCCGGCTACCGGGTCGTCCACGGCATCGTCGATTCGCTCTGGCTCCGCCCGATCGATCCCGACCGCCCCCCCGACCCGGAGGAGTTCGCCCGCCGTGCGAGCGAGCGGTTCGACCTTCCGCTCGGCTACGAGGGCCGCTACCGCTGGATCGTCTTCTTGCCCGCCGTGACCCACGGCCTCGGCGTTCCGAACCGCTACTACGGCCTCTACGACCACGGGGAGTACAAGCTGCGGGGGATCGGGAGCCGCCGGCACGACACGCCCGTCCTCCTCCGCCGCTTCGAGCTCGAGGTCCTCCACCTCCTCAAGGGGGCGCGCGACGCGGAGGGGTTCCGCTCGCTCCTTTCCCGGGCGCTCGCCCGGACGGACCTCTTCGCCGCCCAGGTCCGAAAGGGGGACTGGCCGCTCGAGGAGCTCCTCGTCACGCACCGGATCGGCCAGGACCCGAGCGCGTTCGTCACGTTCACCGACTCGGTCGCGGCGCTCCGCCAGCTCTCCGATGCCGGGGCGGTGCGGGAGGCGGGGGAGAAGGTCCGGTTCGTCGTCCTCGACCGCACGAGCCGCTCGTTCCGCGACCGGGTCCGCGTCGCCGAGCTCCTCCGGGGGAACGAGCGGTACGACGTCCTGGCCTACCTCGAGCTGCTCGCCCGCGCCGCCGAGACGCTCTTCGCCCCGTTCGGATGGACCCGGGACGGCCTGCTCGAGCGCTGGGGCGTCCCGGCGCCGCCCGCACGGGACCGGTACCGCTCGCCCGAACGCCCCGCGCAGCGCTCGCTCGCCCGCGCCCCCGCCGGCTGACAAGGTCCGGCCGGACGCGGCTCGGACCGGGACGCTTTCTCCCGCGCGGCCCTCGACGCGCCGTGCCGACGACCGCCCCCCCCGATCGGACGACCCCTCCACGTCCCCGAACGTCGCGGGTCGGTCGCGCGGTCGCCGCGGCCCTCGCCGGGCGCACCGGCGACCCTTCGGAGGTGACCCGGCGCGCGGTCGCGGCGCTGCTCGGGGAGTTCCCGGGGAAGGTCGCCCGGGACGGGATCGAGCGGCTGCTCGTCGACCCGTCCGACCGTGTGCGGCGCCAGGCGCTCCTCTCGTTCGGTCGACGGGCCTCCGCCCGCGAGCTTCCCCGCGTCCGCCGCTTCCTCGCCGACCCGTCGGCGCGGGTCCGGGCGGCGGCCGCGATCGTCCTCGGGACCCGACGCGACCGGGCGGCCGTCCCCGCGCTCCTCGGGCGCCTCGCGGCGCAGGGAAGCTGGGAGAAGCCGAGCGTCCTCATCGCGCTCGGGCGGATCGGCGACCCGAGGGCGGTCCCGGCCGTGGCCGGTCTCGCCGACGCCCCGCTGTCGTGGCTCCGGGTCTGCGCGATCCACGCGCTCCCCCGGCTCGATGCGGCGACCGCCCGCCGGGTCGCCCGGGCCCACCTTTCCGACCCGGCGTGGTCGGTCCGCGGGGCGGCGGCGGTCGCGCTCGGCGACAGCGGTCGACGGGCCGACCAGGACCGTCTCCTTAGGCTCCTCCGCGACCCGCACCCGTGGCCCCGCCGGGGCGCCGCCTACGCCCTCGGCCGCCTGGGCCTGCGGAGCGCGGCCCCGCGGCTGCGGGCCGCGCTCGCGGACCGGTCCGCGGACGTCCGCCTGGCCGCCGTCTGGGCTCTCGGCGAGCTCGGCGACCCGAAGGCGCGACGCCCGCTCGCCCGCCTCCTCGGACGAAGCCGCCCGCCGTCCCCCCACGCGAGGCCCACGGTCCCGGTCGCGGGCGAGCTCGCGACCGATGCGGAGGACCGCCTGTTCGACGCGACGCTGATCGCGCTGGGCACCGTCGCGTCCCACAACGACGACCCGGTCGTTGCGCGTGCCCTCGCGCGGGCCCGGGCGCGCCTCTCCCCGGCGCTCTTGACCCGCGAGGCCCGCCCGGCGTTCCCCTCCCTCGGCGGAGCCGGTCCTCCCCGGACGCTCGGCGCGCTCCTGGGCGAGGAGTGATGCCGCCGACCCGTTCCCGGACCGCGTAGATGATCGAGCGGGAGTTCCGGGTCTCCGACGTCGACCGGATGGTCGAGCTGCAGGCCGAGCTCTTTCCCGAGGAGAACGCGCTCTACGGGATCCGGCCGGGCGAGGTGGCGCGCGTGGTCCGCCGCGTCGGCCGGCCGCACCTGAGGCTTCTGCTCGGGCTGTTGCGCGTCGTCGGCCGGGCCCCGTTCCGCTTCCGCGTGATCGAGGAGGAAGGGAAGATGGTCGCGACGGCCGTCCTCACGTTCGCTCCGAACAGCGGCTACGTGAGCTTCGTCATGGTCGACCCCCGGACCCGACGGCGGGGCTACGCGCGGCACCTCCTCGAGAGCCTCCGGACGCTCACCGCGCGGCGGGGCCGGCCGTACATCGCGCTCGACGTGCTCGCGGCGAACGTTCCCGCCCGGACCCTCTACGACGCGCTCGGCTACCGCCTCCTCCGCCCGATGAGCCTCTTCGAGCGTTCCGTCCCGAAAGCGGACGCGGCCAACGGCGGACTTTCCCCGGGGGTGCGATTGTACGACGCCCGGGACGCGCCGCGCCTCACGGCGATCGCCGCCACGACCACCCCTCGGGAGGTGGCCGCGGTCCTTCCCGTCGGAGTTCACGATCTCGGGGGCGGGAACTGGTCGAGCCGCATGTTCTCGAGCGACACCGCCTCCTGGGTCGTCGACGGAGGTCGGGGCGCGGAGGCGTTCGTCGGGGCGAGCGTCTCGCCCGTGACCGAGGCGGCGCACCTTTTCCCGCCGATCGTCGGCGACGGCGCCGACGCCGCGCAGGTCGCCTCCCTCCTCCGGGTCGCCCTCGCCTGGGCCGCGGCGCGCCACGCCCCCCGGCTGGTCGTAGCGGTCCCCGCGGAGAACGTCGCGGGCCGGCGCGCCCTCCTGGGCGCCGGCTTTGAGGAAGCCCTTGAGCTCGTCACGCTCTACCGCCCGGTCGCCTAGCCCTCCCGAGCGGCCCCCGGGGGTCGACGTCTACCTACTGCCGGCGGTCGTCGGGGGCGGGCTCGGCGACATCGAGGAGGTCCTGAGCGCAGGCCGCCGGCTCGCCCGCGCCGGCCGTCCGGTAATCCTCTACCGGCCCGCCGACCGACCCTGGCCCCGCGACGTCGACGGACCGTGGGACTGGCCGCCGCACCGCCGCACCGACCGTCTCGCCCCGCAACATCGTTCGGCCCTCACGATCGCACCGGCCTGGGGAGTGAGCGCGGCGCCGGCGAGGCCCGGTCCGCTCGGACGGCCGGGCCCGTGGGCCGACGAAGCGCGCGCGATCGAGGCGAGGTACGGCCCGGACCGGGTGGTCCACGCAAGCCTCGAGGAGTTCGCTCGGACGCTCACCGTCCTCGAGGAGGACCGGGAGCGCCTGCGGGAGGGCGGTGTCCCCACCCGTCGCCTTAGGGCGAGCCTCCGGGGGCCGTCCGCCGAGCGCGACCGCGCGACGCTCGCCCGAGCGTTCCGTCGGTTCCGCGCGTTCGACCGGCCGAACGTGCTCCACCTCTTCGGCGGGTTCCGGCCCGCGCCTCGGTTCGCCCGGGAATTCCCCGAGGCGGTCGAGACCGGTCCGCTCTGGCCCCACCGGTTCCACGAGCGCTCCCGGCGCCCGGCGCCGGGGGGTCGGTGGGTCTGGTACGCGAGCCCGTCCAGCTCGGAGACGATCGCCCCGGACGTCTTCGCGGGCCTCCGGGCGGCGCGGAACCCCGCGCGGATCACCGTTCTCTCCCCTCGACCCTGGCGGACGAGGATCCCCGACGCAGCCGGCGAGCGGCTCGCCACCCCGATCCCGACCCCGCGCTGGAGGGAGCTCTTCGCCCGGGCCGACGTACGGATCGTCACGGGCAGCCGGACGCTCCTCGAGGCGCTCGAGCTCGGCGGGCCGTTCCTCTACTTCAACGGGGTCCTTGGAACGGGACGGGGTCGGCGGCGTCACCGGCCCGAGAAGATCGACGCGCTCCTCGATGCGGCGGGCGACGAGGGGTGGCCCGAGGGGCTCCTCCGGGACCTTGGAGACTTCGCCCGGGGCCGAAGGGTACGCGAGATCGTCGTCCGGGCGGCCGACCGGGCGGGTCCGTGGCGGCGGTTCCCCCCTCGCCTCCACCTCCGCGCCTACCCGCCGGCCCGACGGGACCTCGGGGCGCTCCTGGTGCGGGTCGCCCGTGCCCTCGGCCGGCCCTCGAGCTCGGCGCAGGACGTGGTCGCCGCAATCCGTCGGGGAGGGAGCGGCGCGTCGTGAGGCGAGGTCCGTTGGTTGCCCGCCCGTCCCCGGCCGGTCGGACCGCCCCGGGCGCGCCCCGCCGCCTCGGGCCGGAGTTCTTCGCGCGCCCGACGGTCCGGGTCGCGCGGGAGCTCCTCGGGGCGTTGCTCACCGTGCGCGGTCCCGAGGGCCCCACGACCGTTCGGCTGGTCGAGACGGAAGCGTACGTCCGGGGGGACCCGGCGAACCACGCCTACCGCGGGCCAACGCGGCGGAACCGGTCGATGTTCGGCTCCCCCGGCACCGTCTACGTCTTCCGGATCCACCAGGTCGTCTGCGCGAACCTCGTCACCCGCCCCGGCGAGGCGGTCCTCTTGCGCGCCGCCGAGCCCGCGGTCCCGGCGGGTCCGAGCGCTTCCGGACCGGGCCGGCTCTGCCGGATCCTGGGGATCACCCTCTCGGACGACGGCGCGGACGCGACGCGCGGGCGGCGGTTTGCCCTCACTCGTCCGAGAGGTCGCCGCCGCTCGATCGTGGCGGTCCCCCGGGTCGGGATCCGTCACGCGGCCGAACGGCCGCTAAGGTTCGCGCTCGCCGACAGCCCGAGCGTCTCGGGGCCGAAGCCGTGGCGGCGCCGCGCTCAGCGCAGTTTCGCCCAGGAGTAACCGCGGCGTCGAGCGGTCTCCCCGAAACCGCAGGAGGCGCAGACGGCCTTCTGGCGGTGGTAGGAGTGCCGGCCGCACCGGCGGCAGATGACGTGGACGATCTTCCCGCCCCGTCGGGCCGGTGTCCCCTTTCCCATCGCCTAGCTCCTCCTCTCCCTAGGGCGAGACGTAGATGACCGAATCGCCCCGCAGCAGGGTAAGGCCCGAGCGGGGCGTGGTGACGTCCTTCACCACCTCTTCGGCGGAGGAGAGGACAAGGTTGAGGTGCTGGTCGTACGCGTCGAGCACGCCCCGGAACGAGCGCCCGCCCTTCATCTCCACAAGGACGCGCTTGTGGAGGCTCTGCTGGAGGACCTCGAGCGGCTTCATGGCGAGGGGAGCCGAGCAGACGGGGCCCCCTTCTTAAGCGTTAGGGCGACGCCGGGTGCGTCCGGGCCGAGCTCCGCGATCCCGGCGACCGAAAGGAGGCGCGCGAGGGCGCGGGAGCGGCCCCGCAGGGGGGCGACCCGGCACGCCCGGCGCTCGACCGCTCGCGCGACCGCCTCGGCGTCGCCGGTGGAACGGACGACGACCACGCGGCCGGGCTGCCGGGCGGCGAGCCACGGGCGGTAGACCTCCCACTCGAACCGGCCGACCTCCTCGTGGCGCGCCCGGAACTCGGGAGGGTGCCGGACGGGGTCGGCTCTAGCGCGGGCCGAGCGGACGGGTGGGGGCGCGGCGAGGTACACCGAAAGGTCGGCAAGACCGAGACGCTCGGCCCGGGCCTGTCGACGAACGACCGCAAGAAGTCGGCGGAACGTCCTCGCCTCGCACCGGCCGGTCGCCCGCAGTCCCGCGGTGTAGCTGAGCGGTCCGAGGAACCCCGTGTCGCAGACGACCGTGGTTCCCTGGGCGGCGAGCCGGGCCGCCGCGGCGAACCGGCGCTCCTCCTCCTTTAGGAGCTTCGTCTCGAGAGCGAGGAGCTCGGATTCCGAGCCCAATCGGAGGGACGGGGGCGGGTCGAGCCGGTCGACCGCCTCGGCGATCACCGCCCAGCCCCTCCGGGCGGCCAGGCGGGCGGCGGTCGTGCTCTTTCCCGCCGCGGACGGTCCTTCGAGCGCGACGATCGGCGCGGGACGGGTCATCGGGACAGCGGCGACGCGAGCCCGGCAGGGCGGAAAAACGTGCCCGCCCACCGTCCCCCCGCCTTTTTGGCCGCTGTCGGGCTCCCGCGTCCCGTGCCCACCCCGTCCACGACGACGCACCGGCACGTCGCGCGGGTCCTCGACTGGACGACCCTCTCCGAGATCGCCCGGGAGCTCGAGGGGACCCAGAGCGACCCCGAGGGCGTCGCGATCATGGTCCGCAAGGGCCGGGTCTACCCCGTGCGCCTCGACGAGGTCCCCCTCAAGGCCGCCCCGCTCCTCAAGCAGGAGCTCCTCGCGGTCGGGGGCGACGCCGCCCACGCCCGGGGCATCGCCGACCATTCGGTCGCCGCGACGCCCGAGATCCTCCTCGCCACCTGGGGGCAGTACCTCCACCTTCTCCCGAAGCTGCGACGCCAGCCGTTCGGTCTCGCGAAGATCGCCGACGAGCTCGAGCACGCGCTCCGTTCCTACCTGCGCCGTACCCCGGCGGAGGTCCGGGGGGCCCACCGTTCGATCCCGCTCGGGGCCCGGACGAGGGTCATGGGGGTCCTCAACGTCACGCCGGATTCGTTCTCGGACGGCGGGCGGTTCCTCGACCCCGCGGCGGCGGTCGCGCACGCCGAGCGGATGGTCGCCGACGGGGCCGACCTCGTCGATGTCGGCGGCGAGTCGACCCGGCCGGGCGCCCCCACGGTGACCCCTGAGGCAGAGTGGGCCCGGGTCGGCCCGGTCCTTTCCGCGCTCGTCGGCAATCTTTCGGTCCCGATCTCGATCGACACCCGCCACCCCGAGGTCGCCCGCCGCGCCGTCGACGCCGGGGCGGACCTCGTGAACGATGTCGAGGGGCTCCGTTCGGAGGAAATGCGCCGGCTCGTCGCACGGACCGGCGCGGCGGTGCTGGTCATGCACATGCGGGGTGCCCCGGGGACGATGCAGGACGACCTGGTCTACCCGGACCTGCGGTCGGAGGTCTACCGGTACCTCGCGGACGCGACCGATCGGGCGATCGCCGACGGGGTCCCCGCCGACCGGATCCTGATCGACCCCGGGCTCGGCTTCGGAAAGTCGCCCGAGCAGAGCCTCGAGCTGCTCCTCCACGCAGGCGAGCTACGGAGTCTCGGGTTTCCGGTGGCGATCGGCGCCTCGCGGAAATCGTTCCTCGGCTGGGCGACCGGCGCGGCCGACCCGAACGAGCGGCTCGAGGCCGGCCTGGCCGCGGCGGTCCTCGCCGCGGAGCGGGGGGTCGCCGTCGTGCGGACGCACGACGTCCTCCCGACCGTGCGGGCCCTCCGCTTGATCGAGCACGCGGACCGGATGCGCCGGAGCCCTCCGGCCAGTCCCGAGGCCCGCGAAGCGGCCGGTCCGGACGCGGCGGGCCCCCCCTAGCGCGCCGCCCCTTCGCACGGGGGCGTGGACCGCGCCGGGCTCACGTATTCCCGCCCGACGCCTCGTCGGGCACGTCGGTCTCGAGGACGAGGGAGCCGACGTAGTCGCACTTCGCGCACCGGTAGACCTGACCGAGGATCGACCCTGCGATCAGGGCGACCTTCGGGGAGCCGCAGTTCGGGCAGAGGAGGATGGTCCTACCCCGCTTGCGGCGCACCATCGTCGTCCCCGCCGTCGTCGGCGGCCGGTTCCTCGTCGGGCTCGTCGCCCTCGTCCCCGACCTCGGCCGACCCGTCGTTCTCGGTCTCCCCCAGCTCCTCGGGCTCCTCCTCGGCGGGGGAGGTGTCCGTCCCTTCGGCGGGGGGCGGGGGCGCTTCGGGACCGGTCGCGGCGGCCGCGTCGAGCGGCGCCTCGAGCGTCACGGCGTCGCGCACGAGGTCGCCCTCGTCGAGCTTGATGATGCGGACCCCGAGGGTGTTGCGGGATTGGGTGCGGATCGAGCGGACGGGGGCGCGGATCGTGATCCCGCCCTGCGTCGTGACGAGCACCTCGGAGGCGTCGGTGGTCGGCAGCACGGCGACGACGCCGCCGTTGCGGCCGCCGGTACGGATCGTACGGACCCCCTTCGCCCCCCGGCGCGTGCGACGATAATCGTCGGTCGGGCTGCGCTTGCCGTACCCCGTGGTCGTGAGCGAGAGGAGCGTCGGGTACTTCGGGCTCACGACGCTCATCGCGACGACCCGGTCGTCCTTCTCCTCGCCCAGCCGCACCCCGATGACGCCGTAGGTCGCCCGGCCCATCGGGCGGACCTCCGAGAGCGGGAACCGCACGAGCTGGCCGCCGTACGTCGCGAGGAGGATCTCGGTCGCCTCGTCCGCCACCGCGAGGACGTCCACGAGCTCGTCCCCCTCCTCGAGGAGGGCCGCCTGGATGCCGGTCGAGCGGATGTTCTGGAACTGGTCGAGCGGGGTGCGCTTCACGATCCCCCGGCGGGTCGCGAACAACAGCCAGCCGGTGGTGGCCAGGTCCCGGAGCGGGAGCAGCGTGCGGACCTTCTCGGCCTCCTTGAGGCGCGGAAGTAGGTTGATGAGCGCCTTCCCCTTGGAATGGCGGCTCCCCTCGGGGAGCTCGTAGGCCTTGAGCCGGTAGACCCGGCCGAGGTTGGTGAAGATGAGCACGTCGTCGTGCGTGCGCGTCACGAACGTGCGGATGACGAAGTCCTCCTCCTTCGTCTCCATCTGGACGAGCCCCCGGCCCCCGCGGCGCTGGCGGCGGTACTGCTCGAGCGGGAGGCGCTTCACGTAGCCGTCCCGCGTCACCAGCACGACGATGTCCGAGTCCGGGATCAAATCCTCGAGCGTGCGCTCGGTGAACGCGGGGACGATCCGGGTCCTCCGCGCGTCGCCGAACCGGTTCTTGAGGTCGGTGAGCTCCTCGGCGACCAGGTGGTCGAGCTTTTTGGGCGAGGCGAGGACGGCGCGGAGCTCCTGGGCCAGGGCCTCCTTCTCCGACTTCTCCTTCTCGAGCGACTCGCGCTCGAGGGCGGTGAGGCGGGACAGGCGCATCTCGAGGATCGCCTTCGCCTGCTCGCTCGAGAGGAGGAACTTCCCCATCAGGCTCGCCTCCGCCGTGGGGACGTCCTTCGAGCGGCGGATGAGGCGGATCACCTCGTCGATGTGGTCGATCGCGGTGAGGAACCCCTCGAGGAGGTGGAGCCGCTCCTCGGTCTTGCGGAGGTCGAACTTCGTCCTCCGCGTGAGGATCGTCCGGCGGTGGTTGAGGTGGAGGTTGAGGAGCGGGAGCAGCCCGAGGACCTTCGGGCGGCCGTTGACCAGGCAGAGGTTGATCACGCCGAAGCTCGTCTCGAGCGGGGTGTGCTCGTAGAGCCGGTTGAGGACGATCTCGGCCGGGGCGTCCCGGCGGAGCTCGAGGACGACGCTCGTGCCCGCGCGGTCGGACTCGTCGCGAAGGTCGGTGATCCCGTCGATCTTCTTCGACTTCACGAAGTCGGCGATGAGCTCGAGCAGGCTCGCCTTGTTGACCTCGTACGGGGTCTCGGTGATCACGATCTCGTCCTTGCCGCCGCGCTCGCGGATCTCCGCCGCGCCGCGGAGGTGGATCATCGCCCGCCCGGTCTCGTACGCCTCGCGGATCCCCTCCGCCGAGAGGTAGCCGCCCGTCGGGAAGTCCGGGCCCGGCACGCGCTGCATCACCTCGTCGAGCGACGCGTCCGGCTTCTCGAGGAGAAGGAGGAGGGCGTCGACGATCTCGCCGAGGTTGTGCGGCGGCATGTTGGTCGCCATGCCGACCGCGATCCCGGCCGAGCCGTTCACGAGAAGATTCGGGACCTTCGACGGGAGCAGGAGCGGCTCCTTGAGCGACCCGTCGAAATTGTCGCCCCACTCGACCGTGTCCTTCTCGAGGTCGAGCAGGAGCTCCTCGCCGAGCGGGGCGAGGCGGGCCTCCGTGTACCGCATCGCGGCAGGCGAGTCGCCGTCGATCGAGCCGAAGTTGCCCTGGCCGTCGACGAGCGGGTAGCGGAGGCTGAACGGCTGGGCCATCCGCACGAGCGCGTCGTAGACCGCGACGTCGCCGTGCGGGTGGTACTTCCCGAGGACCTCGCCGACCGTGCGCGCGCTCTTGCGGTACGGCTTGTCGTGGGTCGCCCCGGCCTCCCACATCGACCAGAGGATCCGGCGCTGGACCGGCTTGAGACCGTCCTGGCCGAGCGGGAGCGCCCGCCCGACGATGACGCTCATCGCGTAATCGATGTAGGATCGGTGCATCTCCTGCTCGAGCGGGCGGTCGCGCAGGCGGTCGACCGGCGCCGGGCTCGCGGGACTTGCCGTCACGCGGCCCCTCCGTGGAGCTGGCGGGCGAGCTCGCGGTCGGCGACCTCGAGGAACTTCTCCCGCGCCGCCACGGGGATCGTCGCCCCGGCCGCCACGCGGTGCCCGCCCCCTTCGCCCTTCACCTCGGAGGCGGCGACCCGGCAGACGGCGGCGAGGTCGAGCCCCCGGTCGACCTGCCGCACGAGGCCCCGGGAGCTCACCTTGGTCGGGTCGGGCGCCGCGTCCGTGAACACGAAGACCGGGACGTCCGGCGGCAGTAGGTAGTTCATCGCGAGACCCGCCTGGGTCCCGGCGAGCGGCATCTCGGGGCTATCGAACCAGCGCAGGTTCTTCATCGCGTGGACCCCGTGCTCCTCGATCCGTCGGAGGCCCCGGAGGATCCCCGTCCGCCACTCGACCTCCGCCGCCCGGGCCCGGGTCGCGGCGTTCGGGTCGCCGAGGGCGTAGGCGACGCCCACGCCGGGGATGCCGGCGCGGCCCGTGGCGTTCTGAAGGTTCGAGATCTCCTCCGCGTCCAGCTTCGCCTGCGGGACGAACCACCGCTCGCCGTCCGCGAGGCCGACGAACTCGGGGAGGACGCCGGCCTGCTCGA
>JBAIXP010000094.1:0-2243 GCA_037916495.1 Thermoplasmata archaeon
CGCGAGCCTGTTCACCTGGACGCGCCGGCTCTCCGAGCTCGGCGACCGGCTCGACCGTCTCGCCGGCGCCGAGCTCCTGCGGCTCCGCGCCCCGTACTACTGGGCGCGCGAGGGCCTCGGACTCCTCGAGGAGGGCTCGGCCGCGCCGACCGGCACCTGGTCGTCGATGGTCGCGGTCGCGATCGCCGCCCGGGCGCGCGCCCGGGCCCGGGGCGACTACGCGGAGGCCGACCGCATCCGGGACGAGCTCGAGCGCGCCGGGGTCGTCCTCGAAGATGGTGCGTCGGGGACCCGCTGGCATCCGGCCCGCAAGGGGTAGGCCCGCGTGCGCGGCTTCGGCTTTGCAGAGCACGGAGGCCTCGAGCGCCTCGCGTTCGTCGACGTCCCCGAACCCGAGCCCCGCGAGGGCGAGGTCCGCGTGCGCGTCCGGGCGGCGGCGTTCAACCGGCTGGACCGGTTCACCCTCGCCGGCATCCCCGGGGTCACGGTCGAGCGGCCCCACGTCCTCGGCTCGGACGGCGCGGGCGAAATCGACCGGCTCGGGCCCGGGGTCGACGGCTTGGCCGTCGGCGAGAAGGTCCTGCTCAACCCCGGCATCTGGGACGCGACGTGCGCCGCCTGCCGGCGCGGCGACCAGGCGCTCTGCCGCGACTACCGGATCGTCGGAGAACACACGCAGGGGACGGCCACCGAGCTGGTCGTGGTCCCCCAACGGAACCTCCACCCGCTCCCGGCGAACCTCACGTTCGAGGAAGGGGCGGCCGTGCCCCTTGTCTTCCAGACGGCGTGGCGGGCCCTCGCCACGGTCGGAGGCGTGCGCGAGGGGGACCGCGTGGCGATCGTCGGCTCGGGCGGGGGGGTGGCCACGGCCGCGGTCCAGGTCGCGCGGCTCCTGGGGGCGCGGGTCGCGGTCGCGGCGCGGAGCCGTCGGCACGAGAAGCGCTCGCACGAGCTGGGCGCCGAGACGTTCCTCACGTACGACGACCCCGACCCGCTCGACAAGGTCCTCTGGAAGTGGAGCGAGAAGCAGGGCGTGGACGTGGTCTTCGACTCGGTCGGAGCCCCCACCCTCGGGCGGTCGCTCCGGGCCATCGCCCGCGGGGGTCGTGTCGTGGTGATCGGAGCGACGGCCGGACCTCAGGTCGAGATCGACGTGCGGACCCTCTTCTGGCGCCAAGGGTCGATCCGGGGGAGCACGATGGCCTCGGCCCACGAGTTCGACGCGGTCCTCGGCCACCTCGCCGCCGGTCGGCTCCGACCGGTGGTGGACAAAGTGTTCGACTTCGGGGAGGCGGAGAAGGCGTTCCGGCACTTTGACGCGGGCGGCCTCTTCGGAAAGGTCGTGGTCCGGGGCCCCCCCGGACTAGTGGCAGAATAGTGTCCGACGCATAACCGGAAGACCCGGCCGCGTTTCACCTCAGCCGTGGTTGTCGGGCAATTTAAATAGACGAACCTTGACTGTTGTGCCTCGTGAACGTCTCGCGGGCTAGTCCTCCCCGGGCCGGAGGATGGTCTCACCCTTCCCGCCGACCGATCCAGACCGCCTTTGCCGTAGTGGTCCTGCTGGGCCTTGTCCTCGGCGGGCTCTTCGTGCTCCCCACTTCGCATGCTCCAAGCTCCGCCGCCTCGGCCGCCCTACCGGCGTCCACGGCGCGTAGCCCCTCCGCTCAGGCGTCGCCCGCGGTCCTGACGCACGGCGACCTGATCGTAACGAACGGCCAGACCTACACGATCCAACCGACCGTCCCCGCCAGCACCTACTACCAGGGCGGGAACATCACGGTCGAGAAGGGCGGGACGCTCATCATCACCGGCGTCACCCTCTCCTTCGTCCAGTTCGTCACCCCGACGGGCACGGCCGCCCAGCGGCTCGCGCACATCTACCACTTCACCGACGCCGGGAACGTCTTCGTGACGAACTCGGTGATCACGACCGACCTCATCGGCGTGAACGTCTACGCGAAGCTCAACCTCGCGATCACCGGGAACATGACGCTCCTTCGCTCGTCGATGGAGTTCCCCGGCTGGGTCACCGTCTCCGGGGGCAACGCGAGCCTCACGCTCAACAGCTCGAAGATCGAGCGCAACCCGGCGGTACAGGGACTGTCCGAGTGGCCGCTCATCAAGAACGACACGAACTACGCGCCGGACATCACCGTCAGCGCCGGCGCGGCGTTCAACCTCTTCGCGAGCAACGTGACCAACCTGTACGCGGACAACTTCAGCGCGAACGGGGTTCCGAG
>JBAIXP010000095.1:0-16625 GCA_037916495.1 Thermoplasmata archaeon
GCCGACCTCGGGGTCGACGTCGCGGATGAGCTCCCCCTCGATCCGGACGCGGAGGTTCCAGAGGCCGTGCGTCATGGGGTGCTGGGGCCCCATGTTGATCCACATCTCAGACATGGCGCACCTTCACCTCGAGATCCTCGGGCTCGTGGATCTTGAACGAGCGTAGCAGCGGGTGGAACGCGTAACCGTCCGGCATGAGCAGGTGGCGCAGGTCGGGGTGGTGGTCGAAGGTGATGTCGACCATCTCCCACGCCTCCCGCTCGTGCCAGTTCGCGCTCGGCCAGACGGCGCACGCCGACTCGACGTGCGGGTCGGAGGCGGGAAGGTCCGTCGAGAGGATCGCGTAGGCCCCCCGCGCGTCGGACCAGACGACGTAGACGACCTCGCGGTGGTCGACCCAGTCGATCCCGGCGACCATCGAGAGGTGACCGAAGCCGAGGTCGTCCCGCACCGATTGGAACAGCTCGAGCGCCGCCGTCCGCTCGAAGCGGACTTTGCCGGCGGTCCCCGGAAACGGCTCGACGGAAAGGAGGCGGCTCCCGAGCCGGGCCGAGAGGGTGTCGGAGAGCTCGTTCGGTGCCATCGTCCGCTCCCCGCCCGCTCCCCCGCCCCGCCGAGGGGCCTTACTCCTTGCGCTCCCGGATCAGCGCTTCGAGGCGGAGGATGCCGTCCAGCATCGCCTCCGGCCTCGGGGGGCATCCGGCGATGTAGACGTCCACGGGCACGAGCTTGTCGACCCCCGGCACGACCGAGTAGGCCGTGCGGAACGGTCCGCCGCCCGTGGCGCAGTTCCCCATCGCGATGACCCACTTCGGCTCGGGCATCTGCTCGTAGAGCGTGATGAGCTTGTGCGCGACCTTCCAGGTGACGGTCCCGTTGACGATCAAGAGGTCGCATTGGCGGGGCGACGAGCGGGGGACGACGCCGAAGCGCTCGGCGTCCCACCGGGCGCCGAACGCCGCGGCGAACTCGATCGCGCAGCACGCGAGCCCCCAGTGGAGCGGAAAGAGCGAGTTGCGCCCGGCCCAGTTGAACACCGGGCGGATGAGCTTCGCCTGGCCCTGCTCGGCGATCATCGCCCCCAGCGCCTCCTTGGCGGCCGGGACGAACTGCTGGGCCCGGACGGCCTCGATCTCCACGAACGAGACGGCCGGCTCAGATGCCGCCGGCGCCGTGGGAGGGACCTCGGGAGGGGCCGCGAGCCGCGGCGGAGCCGCGCTCATACCACCCACCTTCGCTCCCCGCTCAGCGCGTAGTAGATCCCGGCCACCGCGAGCGCGGTGAAGGCGGCGGCGACGAACACCGGGAACGCCGAGGAGTTGACGGAACGGAACGTGAGGGCCCAGAGGGCGAGGACGAAGCCGATCACGTCGACCGCCACGAACACGATCGCGAAGGTGTAGTGCTGGGTAGGGAAGTCGATCTGGGCCTCCCCCTCCGCCTCCTCGCCGCATTCGTACGTGGTCGCCTGAAGGTAGGAGCGTCGGCGCTTCGCGCCGAGGACCCGGTTCGCGACGAGCGAGCCGACCCCGAACACGCCGGCGACGGCGGCGAACACGATGAACGTGCTGACCCCCGCTTCCATGCTCGCTAGCTCCGCTCGCCGGTAGACAAACCAACGACTTCCCGTCGTTATTTAACGGCACCCCGACGGTCCGGTGCCGAGGGCCGTTCCGGTGTCCGGTACGAGGGCCGCGCACGCTATACGCCTAATCCCCGGTCCGCCCGGTTCCCGTGACCCGAGAGAGCTTCCGGCCCCCGATCCGTCTCAACGGTGAACGGCTCGAGCTCGTCCCCCTCGAGCGAGGACAGGCCCCCGCCCTCCTCGAGGCGTCCCGCGACCCCGAGGTGGGGCGGTACCTCGTGACCCCGCCCGCGCGCACCCTTGCCGGCCTCGAGGGGCAGATCGAGGTCCTGCTCGCCCGCCAGCGCGACGGGACCGACCTTCCGTTCTGCCAGCTCCTCCGGGCGACGGGCCGGCCGGTCGGCATGACTCGGTTCCTGCACATCGACCGGACGGACCTCAGCGTGGAGATCGGGGGGACCTGGCTCGAGAGGGACTGGTGGAGGACCCCGATCAACACCGAGTCGAAGTTCCTCCTGCTCCGCCACGCGTTCGAGACGGAGGGGTTCCATCGCGTCTGGCTCCAGACGGACCTTAGGAACGAGCGGTCGCAGCGGGCGATCGAGCGGCTGGGGGCCGTGCGCGAGGGGGTCCATCGCGAGGACCGGCTCCTTCCGAGCGGGCGGTTCCGCACGTCCGTCGTCTACGGAATCGTCGCGGACGAGTGGCCGCGCGTCAAGTCCCGGCTCGAAGAGCGCCTCGAACGCCCCTGGTCCCGGGGAGCGGCCGGGCCTCGGGCCGCCGAGCCGCCCGCCGACGGGTAGACCGTTCCGCGGTCAGCGGAACGACGGGCGGCGCTTCTCCCGGAACGCCCGGATCCCCTCGGGCAGCTCGGTCCCGCGCGCCGCCTCGACCGCCCCTCGCCGCTCGAGCATCATCTGCGTTTCCAGGCTCTCGTGGAAGGCGCGGAAGAGGAGCGCCTTGGTCCACCCGTAGGCGAACGTCGGGCCGGCCGCGAGCTGCTGGCCGAACGCCGCCGTTCGCCCGGGAAGCTCCCCGGCGGTCACGACCTCGTGGAGGAGCCCGAGCTCCTTGGCCCGCGTGGCGGGGATCCGGGCGTTCGTGAACAGGACCTCCTGGGCGAGGCCGATCCCGAGGAAGTGGGGGAGGAAGTAGGTGAGACCGCCGTCCGGCACCGCGCCGAGGCCCGGGAAGGCCGGGACGAGGACCGCGCTCTCCGAGGCGATCCGGTAGTCGGCGCCGAGCACGAGCGAGAGCCCACCCCCGGCGGCCACCCCCGGCAGGGAGGCGACCACCGGTTTGCGCATCCCCACGACCTCGCGGACGCAGAGCTCCTGCTCGCCGGTGAGCTCGTGGAACAGCTTCGGGAGCTCGCCGCGCTCGAGGTACTCGGCCATCGTGCCGACATCCCCGCCCGCGGAGAACGCCGTTCCCGCCCCGGTGAGGACGACGGCGCGGACCGCGGGCTCGATCGCGACCGCCTGGAGCGCCGTGCGCAGCGCGCGCATCGTCTCGACGTCGAGCGCGTTGAGCCGGTCCGGTCGGTCGATCGTGATCGTCGCTACCGGGCCCGCGCGGTCGGTGCGCACTCCGCCCATGGAGAACCGGGACCGGCCGGAAGCCAAAACGGCGCGGGGGCGGCCGAAGCTCGCACGTCGCCGGGGCCCGAGGGCCCCTGGCCCCGCGCGCTACGCGGAATCTCCGCCGGGCGGGGCCTTGCGGGCCGGCCGCGGCGGAGGGGACTCGTCGGAGGAGTACGAGGGAGGTGCGCCGTGCGGCTCGGCGGGCCGGTGGACGGGCGGCGGAACGGAGAACCCTCGGGTGCGCCCGGCAGCGTCCGCGGGCGGCGGGGCGATCTCGTCCGGGCTCGGCAGGTCTGCCTCCCCGCTCCCGCGCGTGGCCTTCGCCGTGCGGCCGCCCACGATGGACGCCGAATCGTCCGACTCGGCGCGGAGCTCTTCCTCGATCGTCTTGATGTCGGTCGCGAGCTCCTCCTGGCGCGGGATCGGGCCCAGGACGTCGTCCATCGATCCGATGCGCTTCTCGAGGTCGTCGAGGGTGTTGAGGGCGCGGTCGGGAACCGTGCGGCCCGTCCCGAGGAACTCGCTCGCCCCTTCTATGAGCCGGGAGAACTCGAACGGGAACAGGATCTTGGTCGCCTGGCCGTCGCCGACCTTCTGGACGGTGTCCAGAGAGAGGACCGTGAGGGCCTTCGCGTCGAGGACCCCGGCCCCGAGCGAGAGGATCCGCAGGCGCTGAGCTTCCCCCTGCGCGGCGAGGATCGTCGCGACCCGGGCCCCTTCCGCCTCGAGGATCTGGGATTGGCGGACCCCTTCCGCCTGGAGGATGCGCGAGCGCTTCTGGCCCTCGGCGACCAGGATCGCGCTCCGCTTCTCCCCGTCGGCTCGGAGGACGGCGGCGCGCCGCTGCCGCTCGGCCGCGGTCTGTTCCTCCATCGCGGCCTTCACCGGGCCGACCGGGTCGACCTCCTTGATCTCGACCGCGTCGACGCGGACCCCCCACTTGTCGGTCGCCTCGTCGAGGATGTCGCGGAGCCGGGTGTTGATCCGCTCGCGGTTGAACAGGATCTCGTCCAGTTCCATGTCGCCGATGATCGACCGGAGGGTCGTCTGCGCGAGAGCGACCGTGGCGACGTGGTAGTTCTGGACCTGGAAGATCGCCTTCGGCGGGTCGACGACCTTGGTGTAGATGATCGCGTCGACGTTCGTCGGCGAGTTGTCCTTCGTGATCACTTCCTGCCGGGGGACCTCGAGGACCTCGGTCCTGAGGTCGACTCGCTGGACGCTCGCAAGGGGGTTCACCCACCGGAACCCCGAGTCGATCAGCCGCTGGTAGGCGCCGAACAGGACGACGATCCCCTTCTCGTACGGCTGGATCAGATGGATCCCGCGGACCAGCAGGAAGATGACGACCAGCCCGAGAATCGTCGCGAGGAGGACGTAGCCCGTGTAGTCGGTCACCGTCGGACCCTTCCGGCGGCCCCACTCGGCCGAGGGCGTATAAGATGGCCGGGACGGCCTACGACGAGGGCGGGGGCGGTGCCGCGTTGACCGGCTCGACCGTCACGGAGACACCCTCTCCGTGGACGATCCGCACGCGCGTGCCGGCCGGGATCCGGGAGGAACCTCGCGCCGACCAGATCTCGGAGCCGATCCGGACCTTCCCCCGGAGGGTGTCCGGGACGACGTCGGCGATCACGAGCCCTTCCTCCCCGACGAGGCCGGGCGGGTTGGTCGTGAGCGTCTTGTGCGAACCGGCGAGCCAGCGGTAGTAGAAGATCGTGCCCACGGTGGCGATCACGGCGGCGAAGACCACGACGAACGGCCCGACGATGCTGTCGAGCAGGACGTCGGGGATCAGCACGTAGAGGATGCCGCCCACGAGCAGGATCGTCCCCGGGATCATCAGAAGCGCCCCGGGATGGAACAGCTCGATCGTGAACAGGATCGCCCCGGCGAGAATGATGGCGATGCCGATCCCCTCGTTGGCCAGGACCACGACGCGCCGAGCGCGCCTCGCAAGATAAAGCCGTCTGGCCGGGAACCTACCGGATGTAGTTCGACGTGCTCGCCCGGTCGAACCCGCGCACGACCTTGAAGTGGCGGCCCCGGCCGGCCGGCGCGTGCGCGAGGAACGGGTACTGCTTCCACAGGTCCCCCTCGGCCATCCGCGTTGCGGCGTGGGACGGACCCAGCGCCTCGCGGGCCACCCGGGCGGTGACGCGCCGGACCGACGCCTCGTCCAGGTAGCCGAGCGCGTGCAGGTACTCGTGGGCGAGCAGGACGAAGACGAACGCGTTCTCCTCGAGGGACGACGTCGCGTTCGCCCGCATGGCGGTGACCAGACCCTCGTTGAGGACGATCAGGTTCCCCGTGACCTGCCAGTACGCGCCGAGCTGCGGGGGAAGGTCGGAGAGCGCGAGGCCGAGCCCGGGGCGCTCGATCCCGAGCACCTTGAGCACCGCCGCACGCACAACGGTGAACACGGTGTCGTAGTCGGCCGGGGTTTCCAGCCGACGGCCGAGCGGGAAGCCGTCCCTTGGCAGGGGCTCGACCGGCGAGGGGGCTCGGGGGGCGGGAGCGGGTTCCTCTCGGAAGGGAACGATCGGCATCGTTCGGTGCGCCAACGAGCGGCCCGCCCCTGAAATACCCTCGCTTACGCGCGCACCAGCGCGCCGGTGAGCGGGCCCGCTAGCACCGTCCGCCCCGAGGAGATTCTATGAGCGGCCGACCGGTCGGTCCGGACGGATGCCACGCGCCGAGGACGTCGTCTTTCCCCGCCACGAGCGGTTCGAGGACCGTCGGAAGGAGGCCGACCAGCGCAAGCTGCTCGACCAGTTCTTCGACCACGCGACGCTGCTCGCCCTCCACCGCCTCACGGGACAGGGCCTGATCGAGGCGATCGACTATCCGATCTCCTCGGGGAAGGAGGGGGGCGTCTTCCGGGCCCACCTCGGCGACGAGCCGAGGGCCGTCAAGATCTACCGCATCAGCAATACGACGTTCCGGCGGCTCCCGGCCTACGCCCTCGAGGAGCTCCGCCGAGAGTCGAGCGTGCGGAACTTCGGCGGGCTCATCATGGCCTGGACCCGCCGGGAGCACACGATCCTCACCCGTCTCAAGGAGGCCGGGGTGCGGGTCCCCACGCCGTTCGGGCACTACCGCAACGTCCTCGTCATGGAGTTCATCGGGACGAAGGAGGGGGCCGCCCCCCGCCTCAAGGACACGCCCATCGACGACCCGGCGGCGCTCTACGAGGACCTGGTGACGGAGTTCGGCGCGATGATCCGCAAGGCCAAGCTCGTGCACGGGGACCTCTCTCCGTACAACACGCTCTACCACGACGGGCGGGTCGTCGTGATCGACGTCGCCCAGGCGGTGCGCTCCGACCACCCCGAGGCACGGCGCCTCCTCGAGCGCGACCTCGAGAACTTCGCGAAGTTCCTCAACCGCCTCGGCCACGCGGTCGAGCCCGCGGAGTTCCTCCGGGCGGTCGGTGGCGACACGGTCGGGCCGCCCCAGGAGGGCTAACCGTGCCGGTCCTGATCGCGCGGATCCCCGAGGACCGGGTCGCCGTGCTCATCGGTCCCGGCGGCAAGACCCGCAAGGAGATCGCCGAGCGGACCGGGGCCACGGTCGAGGTGGACTCGGAGGAGGGGGAGGTCCGCCTCACGGGCCCGGACACCGACCCGATGCGCGCGATCAAGGCGCGGGACATCGCGCTCGCGATCGGGCGCGGGTTCTCCCCGGCGAGGGCGATGCGGCTCCTTCGGGAGGACACCTTCCTCGGGATCCTCGACATCAAGCTCGCCACGGGCCGGCACGAGAAGTCCGCCCTGAGGCGCATCCGGGCCCGGGTCATCGGCACGGAGGGGAAAGCGCGGGCGCGCATCGAGGAGCTCTCGGGCTGCTCGATGAGCGTCTACGGTTCGACGGTCGCCCTCATCGGGACGGAGGAGCAGCTCGACCGGGGGACACGGGCGGTCGAGCTGCTCCTGCGCGGGAGCGAGCATTCGACCGTCTTCCATCTCCTCGCCCGCCTCCGTCGCGACGCGGCGGTCGCCGAGGCGACGCAGCCCGAGCCTCCGCCCGAAACGGAGTAGCGCGTGGCGAAGACCCCGGCGCTCGACGCCCCGACCCTCGCCTGGGCCCGGACCCAGTTCGCCCGGTACTACGCAGGCGCGACCGTGGTGGCCCCCGAGCGCCTCGAGCGCCGGGAGCTCGCGGTCTTCCCGTTCGCCGAGACGACGATGATGCGACGCCACACCGCGGTCCGCGGACCGGCCGAGCTCGGGCGGTTCCTCGCGGCGGAGGTGCCGCGCCACGTCTACTACTCCTCCGCCTACTACCGGCACCCGGACGCGCCGTCGATGGCGGCGAAGGAGTGGCTCGGCGCCGACCTCATCTTCGACCTGGACGCCGACCACCTCCGCGGCGCCGCGTCGCTCGACTACCCCGGCCAGCTCGCGCTGGTGAAGAGCCGCCTGATCGACCTCGTCGACGACTTCCTCCTGCGCGACTTCGCGGTCGAACGGGCGTCCACGTCGTTCGTCTTCAGCGGAGGCCGCGGCTACCACGTCCACGTGCGCGACAGCCGCTTTGCGAGGCTCTCGAGCCCGGAGCGCCGGGAGCTGGTCGACTACGTCCTCGGCACCGGGGTGGACGCGCTCCGCGCGGTCGAGCGGCGCTCCCATGACGTGCGCTCCGGCCGCACGCTCGCCGTCGCCGACGACGGGATGGCCGACACCGGGCGCGCCCGCGGAGCGGGGCGCTCCCTCGTCCTCGCCTCGCCCGACGCCCCGGGCTGGCGGGGCCGGACGACCCGCTCGGTCCTTCGGCAGCTCGCGCGCTGGGAGGCGGAGGGGGCGGAGGCCGCCGAGGCGGACCTCGTTGCCTGGGGCGCGGTCCCCAAGGACGCGCGTCGCTGGGCGCGCCTGCTCGTCACGAAGGGGCGGGCGCAGCAGATCGCGTCGACGCTCGCCCTCGATGTCCTCGGCAAGGAGCCCCCCGAGAGGTTCCTCGACGTGCTCGTCCGACGGGCGGCGATCGAGGTGCAGGGGGAGACCGACGCGCCCGTCACCACCGACATCCACCGGCTCATCCGCCTCCCCGGCTCGCTCCACGGAGGCACCGGGTTCAAGGTCGTCCCGCTGGCCCGGGAGGAGATCGAATCGTTCGACCCGTTCGCCTCCGCCCTCTGCTCCGCCGACGACGGGAACCGCACGCCGGTCGAGTACCTCGCGGACGTGCGCTACCCGTTCCCGGAGGGGGGCGTGTCGGGCCGGACGGGCGGGACGGACGAGCTCCCTACGCCGTGGGCGCTTTTTCTGGTGCTGCGGGCCGAGGCGGCGCTTCGGCTCTCACGCTGACGGAGAGGCGACCGATCTTCTCGATCGTCGCCTCGATCTGGTCGCCGGCCTTGAGCCGGCGGCTCTCCTTGCCCGACTCGAACCCGGGGGCCCCGCCGAGGGTGCCGAGCGAGATGACGTCCCCCGGCTCGAGCGTGATCCCGCGCGAAAGGTGCGCGACGACCTCGGGGAGCCGGAAGATGTAGTCGGTGGTGTCGCCCTTCTGGCGGACCGTGTCGCCTACCTTGAGCTCCATCTGGAGCGGGTAGGGGGAGCCGACCTCCTCCTTCGGGACGACCCAGGGGCCGACCGCCATGGTCGCGTCGAACCCCTTGCCCATGACCCAGTCGACGGGGCTCTCGGGCGGGTACTGGAGGTCGCGGTAGCCCATGTCGAGCGCGATCGTGAACCCGGCGACGTGGTCGAGCGCCTTCTCGGGGGAGATCCCCCTCCCCCGCTGGCCGATGATGCAGGCGAGCTCGAGCTCGACATCCGGGAACGCGCCGACCGGGCTCAGCACGAGCGGCTCGCTCGGTCCGACGAGCGAGTTAAAAAAGCGGGTGAAGAAGTACGGCTGCCGCGGGGCGGGCTTACCCAGCTCGGCGACGTGGCTCTTCGAGTTCTGCGCGAGGCAGTAGATCTTGCGGCCGTTCACGACCGGGGCGAGGAGCTTGATCCCCTCTTCCGGCTTGAACAGGTAGCGCGCTCCCGTGGCCGCGCGGGGCGTCCATCCCATCCCGCGGCGGCGGTCGATGTACTCGAGGATCTTCTTCGTGATCGCGACCGAGTCCGCCCCTCCGGAGAAGAACGCCTGCATGTCGCGGAACCGGCTCGGGTCGGCCCCCTTCACCGGGTTGACCCCGAAGTAGTCGCGGCAGGCCGTGTCGAGGTCGATGTACTCGTTCGCGTCGGTGATCATCCCGAAGTGGAACTGGTCCTGGAGGGTGAAGTGCACGAGCTTCATCGTCGGTCGTCGGCGGGGGAAGAGCCGTCGGCCTTAACGGTCGCCCTTCGGCACGGTGGGGCCGGCCCCGCCCGGGGTCGGCTAGGCGGGCTCGCCGGGGGCGGGCGGCGTCCGACGGTACTCGGCGAGCCGCGCCCACCAGGGGAACCGGCGCTCGATGAGGTAGTCGACGCTCCCCCGGCTCGGGCCGAGCGAGGCGTTCACCACGATGAGCCCGAGGAAGCCGATCGCGTAGGCGAGCCCGACGCCGACATCGGTCCCTCCCGCTCCGTTCTGGTACGGGCCCCCGAACCCCTCGGGGACCGCCCAAATGAGGAGGCTGAGGACCGCGCCCGCCGCGTAGGCGATCTTGCGGAGGAGGCCGAGGACCAGGGCGACCCCGAGAAGGACCTCGAGGACCCCGACCGTGTAGACGATGAGCGAGGCGTTGGTGGAGGCCTGGCTGGCCCAGAACGCATACCACCCGGAAAGCCACGACGGCGCGTTCGCCTGCGCCGTCTGGACGTCGCCGAGGAAGCCCGAGATGTAGTCCGACGTGAACTTGAGGACCCCGTTCACCAGCCAGGCGACGCCGAGCAGGACCCGGAACGCCGTCTTGAGCCACCGCGCGTTGCGTCCCCACCAGCCGATCGATTCCCCCGTAACGGCCACTGTCTCGCTCCCTGGGCCAACCCTGACCCGCCCGACCCGAGGCTCCAGCCCGTTTGACGGTGACGGAGGGCCCGCCGACCCCGTCCGCCCGCGCCGTTCCCGTCGGGGGCTTGCCTCTCTTCCCCTAGCGGAAGTGGCGGTTGACCGCGAGCAGGTAGACGAAGATCACGAGCGCGAGGAGGAACCCCAGGGAGACGAACCGTCCCTCGACGCCGTAGCTCACCATCTCGAACAGGAGGAAAATGAGCCCGAGGACGAGGGCCCAGAGCCGAAGGCGCCAGAGCGCGACCCCGATGCCGAGGATGATGAGGCCGATGATGACCGCGATGACCCCGGCGACGAGCGGTGCGAACCCGAGCGAGGAGCCCGGCCCGAAGAACTCGAACTGTCCGGCGATCGAGCTTCCGACGACGAGCAACAGGCCCCCGACCAGGATCAGGATCCCGAACAGGCCGACCAGCACCGCGAGGATCGCGACGCCGAGCGGGAGCTCGCGCCGCGGCCGGGCGGGCGGGGGCAAGGTCGACGGGGCAGGGTACGTTTCGCTTCCGGAAGGGGCCGTCATGGAGGCGTGCGTCTCCTCGGAGGTAGGGGACGAGGGTTCCCGGAATATGAACCCGCGTTTCGGGCGGAAGCCGGGGTCTCACGTCCCCGGGCGCGCGGCGGGGCGGTAGGAGGCAAGCCACCCCTCGCCGAGCCGGTCGAGCGAGGCGAGCCGGAGCGCCACCGCGTCCTTGAGGTCGCGGGTCTCGGGTCCCGCGATCATCGCCGGGGCGGTCGTCCCGCCGATGAAGCACGGGGCGTAGTAGGTCGTCCACCGGTCGAACAGCGCCCCCCGGGCGACCGACGCGAGGATCGCCGCCCCGCCCTCGACGAGCACGCGTTGGATCCCTGCTTCGGGCAGGCGGGCGAAGAGGGCCGCAAGGTCGACACGGTCCGTGCCGACGGCAAGCGTCCGCACCCGGGCCGGGAACTCCCGGCGGCAGCGCGAGGTCGTCGCGACCAGCGTGGGCTGGGACCCGTCCAGCACCCGGGCGGTCGCGGGCGTCCTCCCGGTGGAATCGACGACGATCCGTACCGGCTCCTGTCCCGGCGGCCGGTCGAGGAGCTCCCAGTGCACGCGCAGCGACGGGTCGTCCAGGATCACCGTGCCGACGCCCACCAGGATCGCGTCGACCTCGGTGCGGAGCCGCTGGACGCGGGCGAGGTCCTCGGGGCCGGAGAGCCGGGCCCGGGCACCGTGCGCGAGCGCGAGGCGGCCGTCGGCGGAGACGGCGCAGTTGACCCAGACCTCGGCGCGCGGCGGCGACGCCACGCTACGCCTCCGCGCGCAGCTCGGCGATCTCCCGCTCGAGCGGGGCGACCGCCTCCCCCGCGGCCCGGAGGTCGTCGAGGTTGACCGCCACGTTGGCGAGTGCCCCCTCGACCGCGGCGCGGAAGCAGGCGAGCGCGGTGGCGAGATCGCTCGAGAGGGCCGCCTTGGTCCGGGCCCTCACGCTGGCGAGACGGCCGGCGAGGGCGTGCGCCGTGCGCGCGGTGTCGAGCGGGACGTCGGCGGCGTGCCGGAGGGCCGCCCGGTACCCCGCCTCCGCCCTCGGGTCGTCCGGGGCGGTCTTGCGGGCACGGCGGGCGGTGCGGACCGCCTCGTACGACGCCGCATCCTCGTCGGCGAGGAGTAGGAACCGGCTCCGGGCGTCCGTGAGCGAGCGGGCGAGCTCGGCGAGCTCGCCGTCCGGCTTTGCCGGGTCGAGCGAGTAGGCGAGGACCATCTCGCCGAGCGCGGAGGCAAGCGCCGCGACGACGGCGCTCGCGCTCCCGCCCCCGGGCGTCGGCGTCCGGGCGGCAAGGCGCGAGGCGAACGAGGCGATCGGTTCGTGGCCCGGACGGGTCGCCTCCGCCGCCGCGACCTTCCGCTCGAGGATGCGGGCGCGCTCGAACCCCTTCAACTGGAGGTGCTCCTCGGCCGCGTCCAACAGCGCGTCGTCCGGAACGAGCCCGACGACCTCCGACTCCTCGACGCGGGTCCCGAGGCGCTCGGCCTCCGCGCGGACCGCGGCGAAGATGCGGGGGATCGGGGTGGTGCGGTAGTCGGTGAGGTTCATCGAGACCTGCGCGCGCTGGCGCTCGGCGATCTCGAACCCGAGCGCCTTCACCTCGGGAAGCCCGCCGTCCCGGGCGCGCACCTTCTTTGCGATCGCCTTCGCGACCGCGACGTCGGGCGTCGCGAGGAGGATGTTGTAGGCGATCAGGACCGGTCGGGCCCCGACGGCGACCGCCCCGGCCGTAGGGTGGACCCGGGGCTCCCCAAAGTCGGGGTGGCGCGCCGGGTCGCGCCCGATCGCCTCGCGGATCCCTTCGAACTGGCCCTCGCGGACCTTCGCGAGGTCCTCGCGCTCGGGCCGTTTCGCCGCGCGGCCGTAGAGGTAGACCGGGATGCCGAGCTCGCGCGCCACGCGTTCGCCCAGGCGCTCGGCGAGACGGGTCGCCTCCGCCATCGTCGCCGTACCGACCGGGACGAACGGGACGACGTCGGTCGCCCCCATCCGGGGGTGCTCGCCCGTGTGCCGCGTGAGGTCGATCGACCGCGTCGCCTCCGTCATCATCCGGAAGACGGCCTCGAGGAGCGGCTCGCCCTCTCCGTAGAGGCTGATCACCGAGCGGTTGTGGTCGGCGTTGCTCTCGACGTCCAGGACCGTGACCCCCGCCACCGCGCGCGCCGCGTCCGCGATCCGCTCGACCTTCGCAAGGTCGCGGCCCTCCGAGAAGTTCGGGACACACTCGAACGGCGTCACGGCGGGGACCCCCCGAACGTCTCGAGCAGGGTCTGGTGCCCGCGCGTCTCGACCGGGTCGGGCGACGAGCGGGGACGGGACCGGGCACGGGAGACCGCGGAGCGCACGCGCGACTCGGAGAACCCGTGGGTCTCCACGAGGAGCTCGCGGACCGCCCCCTCGTCCACCGGGCCGAACGCGAGCTTGCCGACGTCGATGGACTGCGGGTGCCGGAAGATCTCGGCCACGCTCTTCGCATCCTCGACGTCGAGCCCTACCTTCTCCATCGTCGCCTCGAATCCCAGGTGCTGCTGAGCGAGCTGGAGCGCTTTCTTCGGGCCGTAGCCCGACGCGCCGTCGTTGAAGTCCGTGCCGATCACGATGCCGAGGGTGATGAGCTCCTCCGCGTTGATCCCGAGGTTCGCCAAGAGGTCGTCCCGGTCGATGAGCTGCGCCACCGGTCCGGCCGAGCCTCGCTGGCGCGCGGCGAGCCCTCGGACCAGCCGGGGCGCGCCGAAGAGGAGCGCGTCGTAGTCCTCGGAGGCCGCGGCCCAGACCGTCCCGCTCGCCGCCATCGCGGCCGCCTGAGCCTCCCCCTCGCTCGGCGCCCGCACCGTCGGGACGCCGAGGGCCTTGAGCAGCCGCTCGAGCTCCTCGACCATCGGCTTGGTGAGCCGGGAGGTCTGCGCCGCCTTCCGCCGGGCCGTCTCGAGGTCACCCGCGGCGAGGGCCTCTTGGTACTGGGCCTCCGCCTTCTCCTTCGCCACGATCCGCTGGCGGATCGTGCCGGCCTTGCGGACGGGCGGCGTCCCGTCAAAGACCCAGACCGGGAGGACGCCCTCGGAAAGGAGCGACGTCGTCCGGTAGAACGTTCCCATGAGGTGGCTCGTGACGTGCCCCTCGGCGTCGGAGAAGAGCTGGCCGTCGCGCTGCCGGATCGTCGCGAGGAACTGGTAGACGGCGTTGTAGCCGTCCACGGCGAGCGTACGGCCCGCGAGCGCCGCCCACGGAAGCTCCTGGGCACGGACCAGGTCCCGCAGCGGGAGCCCCACGGCCGTCTCGAGCGGGGGGCAGTACTTGGGTTTGGCGCGGCCGCGTCCCTCCGGGGAGGGTCGGCGCGACGGTACGGCTCCGCTATTACGCCGAAGGAGGTCCCGCGGTCCGGAGACGACGATGGAGTTCCAGTGGAAGGACGAGGCGTCGACCACGAGCTGCCCCGGAGAGGGGTCGGTCCTCCTCTCGTCGTTCCCGAGCGCCGGCCTTGCCACGACCGTGGCCGGCCACTACATCATCCGCTCGCTCAAGATCCCCCGGGTCGGCCGGTTCGAGTCGCCCGACCTCGCCCCCATCGCGGTCGTCCAGGGCGGAGAGGTCCACCCGACGATCCGGGTCTACGGGCGGACCGACCTCGGCCTCGTCCTCTCCGAGTTCCCCCCGACCCCGTCCCAGGCGAACGCGATCGCGCGCACGATCCTGGACGCCGCCGAGCGGCGTCGGGCGCGCATGATCGTCTGCCTCGAGGGCGTCGTCCCCCACCCGCTCGCCGAGGAGGAAGAGGGCGCGGAGGCGGCCGAGGCGGCTGTCGCCGAGCAGGTCTGGGTGGCGTTCTCCCGCAAGGACCCGACGATCGTCGGGCAGTTCCTGCAGACGAAGACGCGCCCCCTCGAGGAGGGGGTCGTCGGCGGGGTCTCGGGGGCCCTCCTCGTTCAGGGGATCGGCCGCTCGGTGCCCGTGGCCGTGCTCCTGGTGAGCGCCCGCGCGGCGGAAGGGCTTCCGGACCACCGCGCCGGCGCGGCGCTCATCGAGACGCTGGACCGTCTCTTGCCCGAGCTCAAGATCGACACGGGACCGCTGCGCAAGCAGGCCGAGCAGATCGAGAAGATGCTGAGGACGGCGATGAAGTCCCGCCCGACGACCCCCGAGCCCGAGGCGGAGACCCCGCCGACGGCCGGGATGTACGGCTGAGCGGGCGCCCCGAGGGCGTCCTCGGACGCGGAGGCGCCTACGCGAACGACTCGCGGTAGGTCAAGAGGTAGAACGCGCCGACGAGCATCGCGACGAACAGCGCGAAGATCGCCACGGGGTTTGAGTGGAAGAGCCCGATCGTCACGCCGATCAGGGCCGCGGGCACCACGAACAGGAAGATCACCGTGAACAGCCGACCGTCCATGCGCCCGGGACGGAGCCGGCCCTCCTCTTAAAGGATGAGCGGGGGGAGGACGGGGGGTTGGGGGGCGGGGGAAGGTGGGTTCCCCCGCCCGGGAGGTTCAGGGCGGGGTGGGGCGGATCTCGCTCACGACCTCGAAGGTGAGCTCGGCGTCGGAGGCCGCCGCCGGAATCGGCGGGAGGGCCGGGATCGGACCGGGCGCGGGACCTACGGGCGCGGGCGCGCGTACGATGGCCGGGCCCGGCTCCTCGGCAAGGCCGCCCGGGCTCACGGCCTCGAGCATCTGGGTCAGGTGGGCCGGTCCCAGGATGGCCTCCGCGGGGGCGAGGATCGCGTTCTCGAGGTGGTCTTTCACGACGGCCGCCCAGTGGCTGCCGACGCTCGAGAACGCACGGTGGCCGAACGGGCCGACCAGCGACTCGTTGTCGAGGACCTGGAACGTGGCGGTGCCGCGCTCGCGCTTCTCGGCGAACGCCTCGCACAGGCGAAGGCCGCCGATCGCGCGGTCGGCGAGGGCCCGCCGGCTCCCTTCGCAGCGGAACGGCTTGATCACGAACGCGCTCACGACGCCCGCGTTGCGGGAGGCGACGTCGAGGATGTAGGGGAAGGCACCGCTGCCGGCACCCCCGCCGAGGCTTCCGACCAGGACGACGAACGCCGCGCCGCGGAAGATCCTCTGGAGGGCCGGTTCGGCCGCTCGGGCGAGGACCGCGCCGACGACGGCGGACCCTCCGGTGTCGACCTCGGCCCCGGACTCGGGGCTGAGGCAGACCCTTCGGTCAAAGTCCTCGAACCCCTGGACCTTGGGGTCGCAGTTGATCGCCACGCTCTCCACGTAGCGAAGGTGCTGACGCGCGATCTCGCGGCCGACGCGGATCGCGCCGCCGCCCACCGCCACGAAGACGACCCGGAGCTCCTGGCCGAGCCGGAGGCTCTGGCCGGTGTCGCCCATCAGGTAATCGACGTACGGTTCGTTATCGTTCCACTCCGTCGGCTGCCGCTCGGTCCCGTGGATACCCACAACCACTCCCCGGCCGTCCTCCCACCATCCCGCAACACCCTAGCGGCCTACCCACCCCTTGCGCTCGAGGTCGCGGGCGCTCTCGGAGAGCTCCCCGACCTGCGTCCGGCTGTCGGCGGCCTCCCGGGCTTGGTCCCGGGCCCGCTTGGCGAGCTCGAGCACCTTGAGCTCGTGCTCCCCGTGGCGGAAGATGAGCGCCAGGGCGTCCCGGAGCTCCATCTTGTTGCCGACGTGGCGGGCGTAGGCGTCCGCCGCCGCGCATTCCTCCGGCTTCAGCCGAATCGGGACCTCAACGAACCCTTCGGCGTCGACCGGTGGGGTGGTCGTGCTGGGCATCGTGCGCGAGCGGAGGAACGCGTGCAACGCCGCCCTCATGAGCTCCGACCGAGTGCCGAACTCGCCCGAGGCGACGAACGAGTCGATCAGTCGCAGCTCCTTGAGGGTGCACCGCAGGGCGATGCGCGCCTCCTCCGGATCACGCCGGGGGGCCTCGGGCTCGCGCGAGCGAGCCTCCTTCCCCGACGGAACTTTGTCGAACACGGCCAGCTTGAGCGATGGTAGTTCCGACTACTTAAATCAACTCGCGAGTTCCTGACAG
>JBAIXP010000096.1:0-3820 GCA_037916495.1 Thermoplasmata archaeon
AAGGTGAGCCCGGCGTACTTCCCGAACGGTCCCGGGTTCGCCCCGGTCGGGTCGACGGTGGAGTTCACCGGCACCGGCTTCGGCAGCGGGGCGACGGTGAACGTCGCCTGGCCGATCGCGACCGCCTGTTCCCTTACCGCCTCGGCGAACGGCGGGTTCAACTGCTCCTACACAATCCCGACGGAGGCTCCGGGCGGGGTGTACACCGTCCAGGCCGTGGACGGGGCCAGCAACCACGCGAGCGTCGGGCTCACCGTCACGTTCGTTAGGTCGACGCCGCTCACGACCAGCGTCCCGGCGTCCGTCAACCTCTCGGGGGGCGGGTTCACGGCCAACTCCACGGTCACGATCGCGTGGTCCGGGGGGACCCTTGCGCCGGTCGCGACCAACGCGACGGGAACGTTCCCGCTCTTCCCCTACAACATCCCGGACCTGCCGGCCGGTTCCTACCCGTTCGTGGCGCACGACGGAAGCGGTCTCTCGGCCTCGTTCGACCTTACGGTCGTGCCGTCCCTCACCACGAACCGTTCGGGCGGGCCCCCGCTCACCTCGATGCTCTGGACCGGTACGGGGTTCGCCGCCGGTTCCGCCGTGACCGTCTCCTGGCCGTACGGTTCCGTGTGCGCGACGACGACCAACGGAAGCGGCGTCTTCGCCTGCCCGTTCACGGTCGGCGCGTCGACCCCGGGCGGGGTCTACACGTTCACCGCGGCCGACGCGCAGGGGCACTCGGCGAGCGGCACGTTCACCGTGACGTACCTCACCGCGCTGCCCCCGAGCGGCCCGGTCGGCTCCGCGATCACCCTCTCGGGCGGAGGGTTCGCCCCTGCGGTCGGGTTCAACGTCACCCTGGGCGCGACCAAGGTCTGCACGGGGACCACGAGCTCGACCGGCGGGGTAAGCTGCCCGAAGTACACGCTCGTCCAGGGAGCCCCGGCCGGCCCGATCTCCTTTGTGATCCTAGACGGGCTCGGCGAGACCGCGAGCGCCTCGTTCACGGTGGTCCCCCAGCTCTCGACCGGTAAGCTCGTCACGCTCGCCGTGGGGACGAAGGTCGTCTTCAACGGGACCGGGTTCGCCGCCCTCGCGAGCGTCACCGTCGGATGGGAGGGCGGGACCGCCTGCGCCAACACCACGAACTCCGTCGGGAACTTCACCTGCTCGTTCGTCCTCCCGGCGACCCCCGCGGGTCCGTACACCTTCTCGGCGATCGACGCCCAGTCGAACACCGCCCGGGTGACGCTCCTGGTCGCCCCGCACCTCGTCGCGGCCCCCTCGACCGGCGGGGTCGGCACGTCGGTCGCGCTCCTCGCGACCGGGTTCGCGAGCGACGCGGCGATCTCGATCTCCTCCCCGCTCGCCCTCGCCTGCACGGGGAGCACCGACCTGGCCGGCTCCTTCGACTGCACCTACTCGATCCCGCCGACGGTGAAGGGAAGTATCGCCTTCTCGGCGCTGGACGCCAGCTCCGACACCGCCTCGGCGACGTTCGCCGTGACCCCGGCGCTCTCGGTGAGCCCGCTTGCCGGACCGGTCGGGTCGCTCCTGTCGTTCTCGGGGGCGGGTTTCGCTCCCGGCTCGGTCGCCACGGTGAGCTGGTCGCAGGGGACGGCGTGCCAGGGCACCACGAGCTCGGTCGGAAGCTTCGCGTGCGCCTTCGTCCTCGTCGCAAGCCCCGCCGGTCCGCACACCTTCCTCGCCAAGGATTCCGCGAACCCGGCAAACTCCGCGAACTCCACCTTCACCGTCCGGGCGAGCGTCGGGGTGAACGTCTCGACCGGTTCGGTCGGTTCGCCCGTGACAGTGACGGGCAGCGGGTACGCGGCGAACGCCACAGTGACGGTGACCGGCGGGACGTCGACCGTCTGCACCGGCACGAGCGGAACGTTCGGCAGCTTCTCCTGCTCGGGGTCGATACCCGCCGCGCCGGCCGGCGCGCTGCTTCTGGTCGCGAGCGACACCTCTTCGCACGTGGCGGACGTGACCCTCACGGTCCTGCCTGCCCTCGCGCTGAGCCCCGCGAGCGGCCCCGTCGGAACGAACGTGACGTTCTCGGGCACCGGCTTTGCCCCCGGGTCCTCCGTCGCCGTTGCCTGGGTCGGCGGGACGGTCTGCACGGCCGTCACGAGCTCCGCGGGCAGCTTCGGCTGCTCGGTCGTGATCCCTCCGGCGACGGCCGGACCCCACGCGTTCACGGCCACGGACTCCTTCGCGAACTCCGCGGTGGGGACCTTCTCGGTCGAGACCTCGTTCAGCACCGGTCTTTCGGCGACCCCCGCCGGGGGCCCGCCGGGGACCTCCGTCACGCTCCACGGGACCGGGTTCGCGGCCGGGGTGCTGGTCAACGTCACCTGGGCGGGGGGCCTCGCCTGTTCGAACTCCACCGACTCGTTCGGGAGCTTCTCGTGCACCTTCCCGATCCCCGCGTTGACGCCCGGCGGGACGTACACGTTCTCGGGGTCCGACGGTGAGGGCAACACGGCCTCCGCGACGTTCACGGTGACGTTCCTCAGCGTCCAGCCGGGACGTGGTCCGGTCGGGACCCAAGCGACCCTCTCGGGAGGCGGGTTTGCCGCCTCGACCGGCTACACGGTGAGCTGGCTCGCCGGGACGGTCTGCTCCGGCACCACCAGCGCGACCGGCGGGTTCGGCTGCAACTTCACCATCCCCTCGACCGCCTCGGGGCTCTACAACTTCACCGCGACCGACGGACTCACGAGCGCTCTGGCCTCGTTCAACGTCTCGCCGGTCCTTTCGGCCTCGAGCTCGAGCGGCCCGGTCGGAACAATCCTCTCGTTCTCCGGCAGCGCCTACGCGCCGACCTCCGCGTTCACGGTCAGCTGGGACGCGGGCACCGCCTGCTCCGGCACGACCGCCGCGAACGGGAGCTTCACCTGTAGCTTCACGGTCCCCGCCGCCTCGGGCGGTCCCCACGTCTTCACCGCCTCGGACGCGCTCGGTAACCGTTCGTCGGTGCCGTTCACGGTCACGCCGACGCTCGTCGGCTCGCCCGTCGCGGGGCCCGTCGGCACCGCCGCGACGTTCTCGGGGAGCGGGTTCGCCGCGGGCCTCGCGGCGGCGGTGAACGGTACCCTCGGGGCGAGCTGCTCGGGGGTCGTCGACGCGAGCGGAGCGTTCTCCTGCTCGGTCCCGATCGGGTCGCGTCCCGCGGGGGTCTACATGTTCCTCGCGAGCCAGGGGAGCGGCTACCCGACCGCCGCCGCAACGTTCACCGTCGTGGCGAACCTCACCGTGGCCCCCCTCTCGGGCCCGGTCGGCACGACCCTCGACTTCGCGGCCACCGGCTTTGGTTCGTCCGTTCCCGTCCAGGTCGACTGGCCGTCGGGGACGGCCTGCTCGGGCACGACCAGCCCCGCCGGGGCGTTCTCCTGCTCGTACGCGGTCCCCACCGCCCTCGTGGGGGGCAACGCGACCTTCACCGCCCGGGACACGCTCGGGAACGTCGCTACGACCCTCGTCCTGGTCGTCCCGGCCCTCTCGGTCTCCCCGCCGGGGGGCGGGGCGGGCGCGACGCTCGAGTTCTCGGGGGTCGGCTTTGCCGCTGCGAGCCCCGTCACGGTGACGTGGTCGGGCGGCACCGCGTGCACCGCGACCACGGGCGGATCGGGCGCGTTCTCCTGCGGGTTCACGATCCCGCTCGGCACCCCGGGAGGGCCGTACACCTTCGCCGCGACGGACGGCTCGGGCGACCGGGCGCTCGCCGTGTTCGTCGTGACCTACCTCGCGGTCTCCCCGGCCTCCGCGCCGGTCGGCACGCTTCTCTCCTTCACCGGCGGCGGGTTCGCGCCGCTCGCCTCCT
>JBAIXP010000097.1:0-4724 GCA_037916495.1 Thermoplasmata archaeon
TCGTGAGGACGATGACCTTCGCCTTGTCGTCGAACCGGAACTCCTCGACGGCGGTGTCGAGCTCCTGCATCATCGCGAGGTCGTAGGTGTTCGCCTTCGGCTTGCCGATCTCGATGTAGCCGACGCCGTCGTCGATCCGGGTCCGGATGTACTTGCCCTGCATCGTTGCCTCCGCGGCGGTGCGCGCGGTCGGGCGACGCCAGAGAACCGGACGGATAACGCCGGCGGCCGCCGTGGCCGCCCGGAACGACCGGGCTAGCGGCGCTCGTCCCGGGGAGCGAGGAGCTCCCGGACGCTCCCCGAGGCGTCGGCGACGACCGCCCGCTCCGCGAGCCCGACGAAGAGCCCGGTCTCAACGACCCCCGTTCGGCCCTTGAGACGGTCGTGGAGCCGGGCCGGATCCGCCAGCGGGGTCGCGAGATGGAGGTCGAGGATCTCGTTGCCGTTGTCCGTGGTCGCCGTGCCCCCCGCCGGGTCCCGCCGCAGCCGCGGCCCGAGCCCCTCGGCCGCGAGCTCGTGCTCGAGGACCGGCCGCGCGAACGGCACGACCTCGACCGGGATCGGGAAACGGGTCCCGAGGGCGGGGACGAGCTTCGAGGCATCCGCCACGATCACGAGGCGGCGGGCAAGGCGCGCGAGGAGCTTCTCCCGGAAGAGCGCCCCGCCTCCTCCCTTGGTGAGGTCGAGGTTCGGAGCGATCTCGTCCGCTCCGTCCAGCATGAGGTCGAAACGGTCCTCGGCGCGAAGGGCCCGCACCGGAAGCCCGAGCGACCGGGCGAGCTCCTCCGTGGCCCGGGAGCTCGCGACGCAGTCAAACGGCTCTTTCGGAAACTTCCGGACGAGGGCCCGCACCGCGTGCGCGGCGGTCGAGCCGGTGCCCAGCGCGAGCGAGAGCCCGGGACGCACGTAGGTCTCGACGGCGTGCCGGGCGGCGAGCTCCTTGGCCCGGTCGGCCCCGTCCGCCACGCCCCCGGCAACGCCCCCCGGTCTTAGAGGGTGCGCCCCGAACGCGACACGGCTATCTTGCCCGTCCGCTCGGCTCCGCCCGATGCCCGTACCGGCCCGGCCCGAAGGCCGCCCCGTTGTGGTCTCGATCGGCGGGTCGATCCTCCTCACCGGCGACGACGACGCCGGGTTCCTCCGCCGCCTCGCCGACCTTCTGGGCCGCCTCGGCCGTACGGTGCCGCTGGTCGTCACGACCGGCGGGGGTCGGACCGCACGGGAGTACATCGCGCTCGGCCGGACGCTCGGGCTCACCGACGTGGAGCTCGACGAGCTCGGGATCGATGTGACCCGCCTGCACGCGCGGCTTCTCGCCGGCGCGCTGGGCTCGAGCACCGCGACGCACCCTCCGACGACGGTCCGCGAGGCCGTCGAGGCGCTCCGGCACGGCTCGCCCGTCGTGCTCGGGGGGACCGAGCCGGGCCACACGACGGACGGGGTGGCGGCGCTGGTCGCGGTGCGGCTGCGGGCCGCGCGGCTCGTCAACGCGACCAACGTCGACGGGATCTACGACGCGGACCCTCGTACGAACCCGTCGGCGCGCCGCCTGGCGACGCTCAGCTGGCCGCAGTTCCACGAGATGGTGCGCACCGCCGCCCGCGGCGAGCCGGGCCAGACGTTCGTCTTCGACCGGCTCGGGGCCGAGGCGCTCGCCCGCGCCGCGATCCCGCTCCGGACGGTGAACGGGCGCAACCTTCCGAACCTCGAGGCCGCCGTCCTCGGCCAACCGTTCGACGGAAGCGAGGTGGGCGGGTGAGCCCGGGGTCCACGGGCGGTCTCCGGGTCGTGTTCCTGGGCCCCCCGGGGGCGGGCAAGGGGACCCAGGCCCAGGGGTTCGCCCGGGCTCGCGGGATTCCGCACCTCTCGACCGGCGATCTCCTTCGGGCGGCCGTCGCGGCGAGGACCCCGCTCGGCCAGGAGGCAGAGGGGTACATGCGCGCGGGCCAGCTCGTGCCGGACGGGCTCGTGCTCAAGCTGCTCGAGGAGCGGCTCGCCCGGCCGGACGCCCGGAACGGGTTCGTGCTGGACGGCTATCCCCGGACGCTCGCGCAGGCCGAGCAGCTTTCCCGCATCGCTCGGATCGACGCCGCGGCCTGGTTCGAGGTGCCGGCCGAGACGCTCACCGAGCGCCTCGCCGGCCGCAGGGTCTGCCCGAAGTGTCAGCGGGTCTACAACGTCGCGACGAACCCTCCCCGTACCCCCGAGACCTGCGACGACGACGGCTCCCCGCTGGCGCAGCGGTCCGACGACCGGCCCGAGGCGGTCGCCGAACGCCTCCGGGTCTACGCCCGGGACACCGCCCCCTTGCTTTCTTACTTCCGCGACCGGCACCTCCTCCGGACACTGGACGCGACCGGGACCCCGCACGAGGTCGCCCGGCGCCTGGAGCGGCTCTTCGCCGAAAAGGGTCCGGTGGACGAACGGGACCGAACCCGCCCGCACGACGCCTCCAGCGCAAGGTTATAGGCCGCGGTCAGGATGGCCGGAGTGTCCCGGCTTAGCTCAGTGGTAGAGCGGGGGACTGTAGGTGAGACTGCCGGCAACCCCGGCGGCCCCCGTGGACATCCTCAGGTCGCCTGTTCGAGTCAGGCAGCCGGGACTCCGAGGACCGGTCCCAAGCGCGGGCCGCCCGCGCGGCGGACCCCCGGGGGACGGATGCGGTTGTCGGGATTCGAACCCGAGTAGGTAGCTTGGGAAGCTACCGTCCTAACCACTAGACCACAACCGCGTCCGCGCGGCCCCTCGAGGCCGACCGGCTCATACGCTTTTGCGCAGCGCGAGCCCTACAGGAGCAGGCCGACCGACTCGCCGGGGATCCTCGGGGCTCCCGCGATGACGTCCGTGTTCGAGACGAGCCCCTCGGCCGCGCGGCTCACGAACCCGGCCCGCTGGAGGATGCGGCGGGCGTGCGGAAGATCGCTCGCCGCGAGGGCGACCAGGGGCTGGTTCCCCTCGCGGGCGACGAGGATCGCCACGCTCTGGATGTTGACCTTCTCCTGGGCCAGGACCTCGAGCACGCGGAGGAAGCTTCCCGCCCGGTCCTCGAGGCGGACCGCGAGCATCTCGCGCACCTCGGTCTCGTAGCCGGCGGCGCTCAGGAGCGCGACCGCCTTGTCCGGCTCGTTCACGATGAGACGGATCCGCCCCTTGCCCGCCGAGGAGTCCGCGCTGAGCGCCGCGAGGTTGATCCGCGCCTTCGCGAGGGTCCGCGCCACCCCCGCGAGCGCCCCCGGGCGGTTCGGGAGGGTGAGGGAGATCTCGCGGAGGGTCATCGCCGGTGTCGGAGCGGCGCGCGGTCTTTAGGTTCTCCGGCGAGTGGAACGGGCTCGCCGCGCACATATTTATACTAAAACTCGACCTAAGAACGCCTGCCCGGGTCGCGGGAGCTATTCGGGCGGGCCATGGAACCACGACCTCGGGCAGCGCTCGCTGGCACGGCACGCCGGGCCCGGGCGAGCCGCCGCGTCCGGCGTTTCCGGCGGAGCCGGCGGGGCGTCGTCTCGGTCGTAGGGACCCTTCTCTCCCTCCTCGTCTTCTTCGCCCTCTTCGGAGTGTTCATCACCCAGTACGTTCCGATCTGGATGACCCAGAACGAGAGCGCGTTCACCAACCAGGGGCTCGCGTCGATCGAGACGCTCAAGCAGTACGTCGACGACCAGGTCCTTCTCGGGGCCCCGCAGACCTACGCCGTGCCGTTCACCATGAACTCGCAGGGGATCCCGCTCTTCGCCCAGCCGACGCAGGGGATCCTCTCGTTCGTGACCGGCGGCTGCTCCGGCGGGTTCACCGGCACCGACCCGAGCGTCATCCCCGCGGCGGGCACCCAGGGGTCGTGCTCGTTCCAGCACCTTGGGTTCTGGACCGGCAGCACACCGGCGAACTCGACCTCGACCAGCGGATCCCTTCAGACGACGAAGACCTACGCACGCCAGCCCCTCTCCCTCACGACCGTGTCGAACCGGCTCTTGCTTAGCCTCCCCAACCGGTACTTCCCGGGAGAGAAGCTCTCGTTCGCCAACAACGCCGTTCTCGGGACACAGGTGAGTTCGACCCCCTGGTTCGTGGTCGCCCCGCCCCTCAACATCACTCACATCGCCAACAACTGGACTGTGTCAACCAGCTTCGTCACGCTCACGGGAGCGGCGTCGAGCTACGCGAGCCAAGGGACGAAGGCCGTCTACGCGACCCTCGCCTCGAACACCACGTACCTTTCGGCCGGCCACTTCATCAACACGACCTCGGTTTACAACACCTCCACGACCCCGGCGAAGCTTGTCAGCACGTCGGTGAGCCAAGCCCGCTTCAACACTACGTTCACCATTGGAACGGCGAACGTTTGCGCGTGGTACAATTTCCTGAACAACACCACGCGCTCCGCCAGCCTCACACTTAACCCCTCGAGCCCGCCGTCCTGGCCCGGGGCGTGGGCGTCCCTGACTGTGAACGCGAGTACGACCTTTCCGCATCCGTTCGCCACGTGCCTCAACAGCGCGCAGACGACCTACGTCGTGCAGCTCACGCTCTACAACTTCAATTTCGCCCGAGTCTACTCGGGTGTCGAGGGAATCTCGTTCACCGTGGGAGGTTTGTAGATATGGCATCCGAGAGCCTGAGGGTCCGAATTCCGAGGACGCAGGAGGGCGGAGTCGCACCGCCCGGCTCGGGGGGCGCGGGGGCCGTCCTGCCCGGGACGTTCATCACCGCGATCCCGCCCACGGCGG
>JBAIXP010000098.1:0-2333 GCA_037916495.1 Thermoplasmata archaeon
TTCGGAAACCGGGCCGCCTGGAGCCCGAGGTCGGACGCCGCGGCGACCGCCGGCAGCGCGAGCAGCGGCACGGCGACCGTGGCGTTCTCGAGCCCGTGGGCGTTCGCCACCAGGACGAGGAGGAAGACCCAGACGAGGCGGACCGGCGGGAGATGCCGCTTGTAGAGGAGGACGGGAAACGACGACATCGACCGCCGGGCGCCGGGCCGGCCCACCGGCGCGGACCCGGCCGGACGGACCGCGCCCGCGGCCCCGGGCGCGACGGCCGTGATTGGGGGACCGCTCACGCGGCCGCTCCGTCGTGGGCCGAGAGCGGCGACGTCGCGCGCTCGAGCGAGCGCGTGACGAGCACGAAGCCGAGCAAGAAGAGGAGTCCCGCGAACCCGATCCACGGGACGAGCGGGAGGGCGACGAAGCTCGAGCTCGCCACCCCCGGAGCGACGAGCGCGACCAGCGAGAAGTAAGCGGGAAAGCACGTCGGACAGCCGGTGACGAACCCGAGGGGACCGAGGGCGGAGACGGCCGCGAGGCGGCCTCGTCCCGCCGGGACGTGGTCGGAGCGTCCGACCCGGCAGGCGCGGGCCCTCGCGAGGACGAGCGACGAAGCGGAGAGGACCGAGAGGAGCAGGAGGAGCGTGGGCTGGGCCACGTTGAGCGCGGCCCAGAGCCCCAGCGAGGGGACGAAGATGGTGAGGGTCGGCCACGCGCCGAGCGGCGTGTAGACCGTCATCTCGCCGAGCGCGACGGGGCCCCGCGGCCCCGCGCCGACGAACTGGACGAGATTCGTGAGGACGAGACCGGCCGCGAACGCCCCGACCCAGACGCCGTGGAACAGGAGTCGGTTCCTCCGGTCCTGGTTCGCTGCCTTGAGCCGCGGGAGGAGCGGGCGCACGACCCCGACCAGGAGGCTCGCTACGAGGGCCACGAACAGCACCGACCCGATCGTCGACCAGAGGCCCGCGTAGTTCGTGACCCCGAAGATCGCCGGCGCCACGAAGTACTCGAGGAGGACGATGAACTCGAACAGGAGCACGCGCCGGGCTCGGGCGCTCGGGATCGGTCCCGCGGTGGCCGCGTCCGGGGCGGCGTCGCCCGGACGGGGCGCCGGGGGCAGGGTCGCGACCGGGAGCATCGTGTCCATCCCTCCTACGGCGGCGGCCCCGCCGGGGGCCGCTCGGACCGGGTCGCCCGCGGCGGCGGGCGGGAGGTGGGAGGCGTCCCGGGCGGGCTGGTCCACCGGCGGTAGAGGAAGAAGAGCCCGGTAACCCCGACCATGCCGAGTAGGCCGAGGGCGGCGGTCGAGGGGTCGGGCACACCGGTCAGCGACCAGGTCGCTCCGCCTCCGGTCGGGAGCGACAGGTTGAGCGAGAGGTTCACCCAGGCGCTCGCGTTGACCGCCCGGCCGAACGTGTCGGTGGTCGCCACCGTGACCAAGAAGTGGCCGAACGATGCGAACGCGTGCGCGGTGGAAGGACCACCCCGCCCGCTCGTCCCGTCGCCGAACGTCCACAGGGCCCCGCCCGCGGCGGCGCCGCTCCCGCCGTGCACCTCGACCGCGAGGCCTACCGTGACCGGGAGCCCTCCTGAAGAGGGGACCGAGACGACGAGCGTGGCCGTGGGAGCCGGATAGATCCGCAGGAGCGCGGACCCGTTCCCCGGGGCGCCCGCGGAGTCGTTCACCGACGCACGGATCGTCACGTTGCCGACCGCCCCGGGGGCGTAGAGGTGGCCCGAGACGTTCCCGACGCTCGAGGCACCGTCGCCCCAGTCCCATCGGAGGGCGCCGTAGGGCCCCGAGCCGCCGGTCACCGAAGCGGCCGCGAGGACCGAGAACGGTGCGTCGCCGGCGCTCGCGTTCTCCACGAGCCGGACTTCCGGTCCGCCGGCCACGACGTCGGTCGAGCCCGACGCGGTCACCCCGGACGAATCGCGGACCGCGACCGAGAGGTGGTAGCTCCCCTCGGTAGCGTAGGTGTGCGAAACGACCTGGCCCGAGCCCTGCGAGCCGTCGCCGAACGACCACGTCGCGGTCTCGTTGGACCCCGAGCCGCCGACGACGGAGGCCGTGGCGACAACGGTGAGAGGCACCGGCCCGGCCGGAGGCGAGACCGACAGGAGCACCGAGGCGCTCGAGGGAGAGACGGTCGCCGCGGGCGCGAGGTCGGTGCCGTTACCGTCGTCGCTTCCGCCACCGCCCGAGAGGACGGCGGGCGTGACCGCGACGAGCTCGGTCGCCTCCCCGACCTTTCCGAGAGCGTCGACCGCGAACGCCCGCACCTCGTACGAGCCGGAGGTGTTGAACGTCGTGGTCACGCCGGGACCGGTGGCCACCG
>JBAIXP010000099.1:0-16102 GCA_037916495.1 Thermoplasmata archaeon
GCGGGCGCGAGGGGCACGAGCTTCGGAGCCAGCTTCGGCGCGAAGACGAACGACCCCGTCACGTTGGCCCCCGAGACGCGGAACGACTTCCCGACGAACCCACCGCTCGCCTTCCAGCTGTGCAGCGGGATCAACTTGTAGTGGTACTTGCCGCTCGGGACCGTGAACGTCACGAGGCCCTTCGCCGCGTGGATCTGGCGGATCTTCTGCGCGTGGAAGTGGTAGATCGGCCCCGTGTTGCCAATCAAGCGCAGGCCCCAGTCGGTCCCGTTCGGCAGGCCCGACTCGTTGAACGTCACGTTGTACTCGGGGAGCGCGGTGAAGTTGATGGTGATGTTCACCGGGCCGCCCGAGACGTTGAACGTCCCGATCGAGCTGTTCGAGTAGTAGCCGTCGACCTCGGGCACTGCGTAGCGGTACGAGCCGTTCATCAGGAGGAACGCCATCGAGGCGTTGGACGTCGTCTGGGACGTGCCCACGTCGGTCGCGTCGTCCTCGGCCCCGCCCTGGTCGCCCGAGGCGTTCGGGGTGCCGAAGGCGAAGAGTCCGTGGACCCGGACCGTCCAGTTCGTCCCGTTCGCGAGTCCCTGCTCGACGAACGTCACCGGGTAGGTCGGCACGGTGCCAAAGGCGACCTTGATCGGGGCCGGCGCGTGGCCCGAGACGTTGATGGTCCCGTTCTGGGGTCCCACGACCGAGTAGTTGGTCACGTTGAACACCGTGTAGTTGTACGTCCCGTTCGGCAGCGAGAACGTGATGGACGTGTTGTTCGACATGTTGAGTCCCGAGCCACCGCTGTCACCGTTCCAGTCCTGGGTCGCGAGGTGGGGGAGGTTGTTCTGGTTCCCCTGGCTGAACATCCCGTCCCACCAGCCGAGGTTGATGCCGACCGCCCAGGTCGTCCCGGCCGCGAGCCCGGTCTCGGTGAACGTCACCGTGTAGGACGCGGGGTTCCCGAAGTGGATGTTGATCGGCGTCGGGGAGGCCCCGGCGACCGTGAAATTGCCGTGGTCCGGCGTCGCGCGGATGTCGTTGTCCGCCTGGACCGTGAAGTAGTAGGTACCGTTCGGCAGCGAGAACGTCAACGACGTGTTGTTCGTCGTCTGGTAGATCGCCCCGTCATCGTCCTCGCACCACGGTGTGATGCAGACCCCGACGCTCCAGTTCGTGCTGTTGTTCAATCCGGTCTCGGTGAACGTGACCGTATAGTTCGGCCCGGCGATCGCGGGGATCGCGCCCGATGCGACCGGTGCGGCCGGCCCGCTACGCGCGGGGAGCACGGTCGAAGCCGCTCCGAAGCCGATCAAAAGCGCAGACCCTACGACGATCAATCCGCCCAACGTGGCCCATAGTACTGTTCGCTGATTTCGCATGGCGCCCCTGCGGAGCCATCGAGGGACCGCTTATAGACCGATTTGGTGCAAAGACCGAGCGTCGGGCTGACCCCGGTCCGCAGAAGACTGCGCGGCCGCGGGCCGTGAAGACCCGGGAGAGGACCGCATCCCCCGAGGCGGAGGAGGTAAGGGCTTCCTTCGCCATGCGGGGGCGGGGATGCTGGCCGGCCGGTTCCTTCTCTTCGCGGGGGGAGAACCCCACCAGGACGACGACGCCCGCCGCGTCGTGCGACGGCTGCCGAGGTACCGGGCGTTCACCGTATTCCTCCCCTCGCAGTTCGAGAAGGTGTACGGCGCGACCGATCCGGCCGGGGGACACCCCTGGGAGTTCCCCGCGGACGTTCGGCCGTGCCTCGAGCTCGTCCTCGAGCTCGCCAAGAAGCTCGGAAGGACCGTGAAGATTGTTGACGTGAACCGGCCCGAGGACGATGCCCACCTGGTGGGTCAATGGGTCGGGCCTTCGAGGGTGCTGCCGTTGCTCATCGCTCCGAGCGGCGCGCGGCTCGAGGGGTTGGGCGCCTTCTCCCCGGGGAACGTCCGATCGTTCCTGGCCCGAGGCTAGCCCGCCCTCGCCCCACGCAGGGCCGAGGGACTCCGAGGCCGCGGTTCAGTCGACCGCGAGGGTCCCGAACATGTCGCCCATCTGGGTCATGTCGTCCGTGCCGCAGGGGATGACGCAGCCCCACGCGAACGACCCGGCGGAGCCGAACACGACCGAGAACCGGACCACCGAGGCTTCCCCGGGTGCGGGAGCGGCCGGGATCGGGACGTTGACCTGGTAGGCACCGCTCGCGATGGTGAACGTGTGGCTGAGGTCGCTTACCGCGACGCTGTGGATTACCGAGGTCGACCCTCCGACCGTGACCGTCGCCGCGCCCCCGACCGTGCCCGCGACGAGGGCATCCGAGGCCGCGGGAAGGTACGGTACCGTCGAGGTGTCGAAGTTGGTGATCACGAACTGGACCACCGATCCGAGAGGGACCTGGAGGCTCGCCGCGGAGTACTCGTAGCCGTGGAGGGACGGGTTCCAGGTGATGGTGAGTGCCCGGGTCACGGAAGCGGAAGATGCACCTGCCCCCGAGGGGAGCGAGCCCGCGTAGAAGAGGGCCGCGAACGACGCGCTGACAACGAGCGTTACAAGCGTGGCCGCCCGGAGCCCAAAGTGGCGCTCGTGCTGCATGGTCCTGGGCTCAACCTGGGCGCCGAGCGCGATATACCTCGGGTCAATTCGACTTGACGGGGCGCGTCCCCCCTGTTTCGCGCGCGCCGGACGAGGCGGAAGCGCGAGCGACCGCGTAGATGCTCACTAGGACGAGGGCGATCCCGAACGCCTGCCATAAGCTCACGACCTCGCCCCTGAAGGCGACGCCCAGCCCGAGGGCTCCGAGGGGGACGAGGAAGAGATAGGCGCTCACGGTCGCCGCCCGGTGCCGCTCGAGCATCCAGAACCAGACGATGTAGGCGAACGCGGTGCCGAATACCCCGAGCCAGAGGACGGAGAGGCCCAGCCCCACGGTCGGCACGGGGAGATGCCCGGGCTCGGCCACGATCGCGAAGGCGAGGAGGGTTGCGGACCCGCCCGCGAGCTGGTAGCCGTTCGCCGCGGCCAGCTCCCGAGGGGAGAACCACCGCTGGACGAGCACGGTCCCGACCGCCCAGGCCACCGCCGAGGCGACGAGCTCGGCGAACGGCACGAACGGCACGCCGGGCCCGGCGGCGGCCCACGGTTCGGAGACGAGGACGACCCCGGCGAAACCCCCGGCGACCGCCGCCCAGTGGACCCGGGACGGTCGGTGGCCGAGCCAGGGGCCCGCGAGCAGGGAGACCCAGATCGGATAGGTGTAGATCACGACGGCCGCTTCGCCCACCGCCACCTGCCCGGCCGCCACGAACCACAGTCCGAGAAAGAGCGCGGTGTTCGGAACGCCCAAGAGCAGGGCCCGGGCCCGCTTCGTCCGATCGAGGGCGCTCAGCCCTCCCGACCGCAGGAGGTAGGCCGCCACGACACCGGCCCCGACGGCCGCCCGCAGCGTGGCGAGCCAGAGCGGCGGTGCGTCGAGCAGCCCCACCTTGACGAACAGGTAGTTGCCCGACCAGGCGAGGACCATGAACGCGAACAGGGTCCCTGTCCGGACCGGGCCGGGACCGTCGGGCACGTTCGGGGTCGGGACGCGGCTTCCTTAGCGGTTGCGGCGGCCACCGGTCGGCCGGGCCGGCACGGGCGGGAGCGCGAGCGGCCTTCTTATGCGGACGGAATCTGCCCGCGCGGGACCCCGATGGCGATCCACGGCCGGGACCTCGTGTCGATTCGGGACCTGTCGAGGGACGAGATCGCGGACCTCTTGGCGAGCGCCCGCAAGATGGTCCCCTTCGCCGAAGGAACGCGTACCTCCCGCCTCCTCGAGGAGAAGATCGTGGCGATGGCGTTCTTCGAGCCGTCGACCCGCACCCGTCTTTCCTTCGAGGCCGCGGTGCAGCGGCTCGGCGGGAAGTGCCTCACGATCGCGGACGCCGGGGCCACCTCCCTGCGGAAGGGCGAGAGCCTCTACGACACGATCCGCATGCTGAGCTCGTACGCCGACGCGATCGTGCTCCGCCATCCGAACGAAGGGGCGGCGCGGCTCGCCTCGCGCGCCTCCGACCGACCGGTGATCAACGCGGGGGACGGCGCGGGCCAGCACCCGACCCAGACGCTCCTCGACCTGGCGACCATGCACGAGGCGTTCGGGACGTTGAGCGGCCTCTCGGTCGTGCTCCTCGGGGACCTCAAGTACGGACGCACGGTCCATTCGCTCGCCTACGCCCTGGCCCAGTTCGGTTCGGAGATCGTCCTTTCCTCGTCCCCGGCGCTCCGGCTTCCCGAGCAGCACCTCGACGAGCTCCGACGTCTCGGCGCGCGCGTCCGGGAAGAGCCGGACCTCGCCCGGGCCGTGCAGAACGCCGACGTCCTCTACGTCACGCGGATCCAGAAGGAACGGTTCGCGGACGAGGCCGAGTACCGTGCGGTGGCGGGGAGCTACCGCATCGACCAGGCGGTCCTCGCCCACGCGAAGCCCCGGCTCATCGTCATGCACCCGCTGCCCCGCGCGGGCGAGATCGCCCCCGAGGTCGACCAGACCCCGCACGCCGCCTACTTCCGCCAGGCGTTCCTCGCGGTCCCGGTTCGTATGGCCCTGTTGAACGCGATCCTCGGGTCCCCGAAGAAGGGGGGGTAAGGCGGCGTGCGCGAACTCAAGATCACCCCGATCCGCAACGGGACCGTCATCGACCACATCGGCAACGGCCTCGCCCTCGAGGTCCTGCGGATCATCGGCGTCCAGGACCTCGACAAGGAGTCGACCGTGAGCGTCGCGATCCACGTGCGGTCGGGCAAGCTCGGCTGGAAGGACATCGTGAAGGTCGAGGGGGTCGAGCTCTCGCCGCGCAAGGTGAACGCGATCGCCCTCATCGCGCCCACGGCCACGATCTCGATCATCCGGGACCTCAAAGTCCGCGAAAAGCGGACGGTCGACCTCCCGCCGAAGGTCGTCGGCGTGCTCCGTTGCCCGAACCTGAACTGCATCTCGAACCAGCCCGAGCCGATCGAGAGCGAGTTCGAGGTCGTTGAGCGGCGGCCGGTGCTGCTGAAGTGCGTCTTCTGCGAGCGCCACGTGTCCGACTTCCTCCCCCTCCTGGCGTAGCCCAAGGGGCAAGGGTCGGTGGTCGCGCCGTCCGTCTACGGCTTCGCGGTGGTCCTGCTCGTCATCGGGGGGCTCGAGGTCTTCGACCGGACGAGCTTTGCGCTCATCGCCCTCGCGACCCGCAACGCACCGTTCGAGACGTGGGCGGGAGGCGCGCTCGCGTTCGTCCTCACGACGGGGGTCGCGGTCGCGCTCGGGGCGGCGCTCTCGACGCTGTTCGGACCGGACCGGATCGGGCTCCTCCGCATCGCGGGGGGCATCTTCCTGATCGGCTACGCCCTCTATACCTACTTCCGGCACGAGGCCGAGGAGGCGACGGGGGCGCGCGCGACCCGGACCGCGTTCGCCGCCGCGTTCCTCACGATCCTCCTGCTCGAGCTCGGCGACACGACGATGATCTTCGAGGTCGTCTTCGTCGCGAACTTCGGCGCCCTGGTCGTGCTCGCGGCCGGCGGCCTTGCCCTGGTGGCGGTCGCCGCTTGGGACGTCTGGCTCGGCCGGCGCCTCGGCGCCCGGGTGAGCCCGGAGCGGCTGAAGCGCATCGTGGTCGTCGTGCTCGTGGCGGTCGGGGCGTTCACCATCGCCTACGGTGTCGAGCCGGGCTGGTTCCCCGCCCTCTGAGCCGGCGTCCTAGACCGTCGAGGGCCGAGGGCCCGGGGGCGGGAGCGGTCCGCCGCCGTGGAGCACAGGGGTCGACAGCGCGGCCCCGTGGTCGAGCCACGCCCGCCACATCAGGGGCAAGGCCGCGAGGTCCGGGGCGGTCGGCGGCACGAGCCCGAGCCGCTGGGGCGCCTCGGCGTCGCCAAGCTCCGAACTCAAGAGGCCGAGCCGGACGAGCGCCTCAGCCCGCAGCCTCGGCACGCCCGCATCCGAGGGGAGGTCCACGATCGCCGACCAGTACTCCGTCGCGGAGGAGGATTCCTTGAGAAGGGCCTGCCGGCGGCCCTCGAGCAGCCAGTACCGGAGGAGGTGGGGCGACGGAGGGAGGAGCCGCATCGTCTCGAGAAGGTGGTGCGCCCGGGCGAGGGAAGCCCCCGCCGACTCGGCGTTCCCTCGGTCGAGGTCGATCGCGGCGATCCCGAGGTGGTGGGCGAGCTCGATCGACGGGAACTTCTCGCTCGCGAGGACCGCGAGGCTCGCTTCGCGGAGATGCCGCGCCTGCTCGAGGTCCCCGGACTCCTGCACGAGCTCGACCTCCACCTCGGCGACGAGGTAGTCGAGCTCCCAGCGCCCCGTGTTCGCGAGCAGGTGGTGGGCCGAGCGTAAGAACCGCTCGGCGGGGAAGATCTCGTCGCCCTGGGCGGTGCGGTAGAGGCCCATCGCGACCAGGCCGAGCGCCTGGACGTGCCGCTCGGGGCTCCCGCGGGCGAGCTGGGCGACCCGGAGCGCGGCCTCCTCGCTCCGCTCGGTAGCGTGGCGCTCGACCAAGAGCTCGGTCCTGAGCGTCTCGAGAAGTACGGCCGCCTCCTCCTGGTCCTTGTCCCGGCACCGGTCGGAGATCTCGGCGAGCGTGGTGACGAGCGACCACCTCGGGCCGACCGCCCGCATCGCGAGCAAGAGCGGTTCGAGCGCGCCGGAGAGCTCCGCCCGGGCGAGGCCGGCCTCGAGCGCGCGCTCGACGCCCTCCCGGAGGTGCCCTTCGGCCTCGGCCGGCCGACCGCCGTAGAAGAGCGCCCGAGCGAGGTAGAGACGCACCTCGGGCTCGAGCGTCTTGCGGTCGCCGGGCGGCACGTCCACCAGGCAACCGAACGCCTCCTCGAGGAGCTCCGCCGCATCGTCGAACGCCCCCAGGTCGAGGCTCGCCTCCGCGGCCTGGACGAGATGCGCCATGGCGGTCGGGCCCCGACGGCTCGCGAGGTAGTGCCGAGCGACCTCGATCCGGCGCGCGACCGTCGGCTCCGGCGAGAGCGCCTCAAGCGCCTCCGCGACCTCTCGGTGCAGCTCCGCCCGCAACGGCTCGTCGAACAGCCCGGCGACGATCGGCGGAGCGGACCCGTCGGAGAACCCGATCTTGCCGTCCCGCACCCGGATGAGGCCCCGTTCGGTCGCGGGGCGGAGGAGGTCGAGGAGCGGACCGTGGCCGAGGTGCGCGATGCGGCTCACCAAGTGCTCGGGCACGTCGCCCCCGAGGAGCGCGAGGTACCCCACCATGCGCCGGGTCCGCGGAGGGAAACGGTCGAGCAGCTCGCGGTACCGGCGGACCTCCCGGGCGTCGGGGGCTGAGTCGGGCTGCCGTACCCAGTCGGTCTCCTCCCGGTGCGCGAGGGCCTCCTGCCAGAGCGACGTCTCCGCGACGCGCGTGTCGAGCGCCACGACCAGGAGGAGAGGGCGGAGCCGGGCCTTCGCTCCAAGGGCGAGAAGAAAGCCGCGGCTCTCCGGGTCGAGGTAGGCTGCGTCGTCGACGAGCAGGACGACGGGGTGCGCGCCGTCCCCCCGGAACTCGCGCAGGAGGTTCTCCCAGTAGCTCGTGAGCTCGACCGCCCCCGCCCCGCGGGGCCGTCCGCTCTCGGCGAAGATCGACGAGCGCCCTCGCTCGGTCCGGCGCCGGTGGGCGCGGGGAAGAGCCCCCGGGTTCACGGCGACCGGCGCCATCGGCGCGACACCGTTCTCGGCCGACGTCCCGTCCCCCGGTCCGACCTCCCCGCCGGGCTCCACGACGCCGACGCTGTCGAGCTCGGCGAGCGCGCCGAACGGCACCAAACGGTCCGCCGAGTTGCCCCTGAGGCGGACGACCCGGGCGGAGAGCGATTCGGCCGCTTCGGCGATGCGGTCGAGGACGGCGGACTTACCGCTCGTCGGAGGCCCGATCACCGCGAGCGTTCGACCGGAGAACTGCCGGAGCCCCTCGAGCGCCCTCAGGACCGCGGGAGCCTCGCCCGGCACCGGGGACCACCGCTCCCGTCTCCGCCGAGCGGATTTAACGGGGGAGGTGGGCGCCGCCGGGAGCACCGCCGAGGGCCCAACCGCTAAGAGCGAGGCGACGCTGGCCGCGCGCGTGCCGCAGCGCCTCGCCCAGCAACGGAAGGCCTACCTGAAGACCCCGGTCCGCGCCGTCGACGTGCGCCGCGTCCGCGGGGTCGGCGAGCTCCTCGAGCAGTTCGGCTCGACGTCAATCCAGGCGCGCAACCTCGCCCGCTGCCTCGAGGTCTGGGAGAACGCGCTCACGGACCGGAAGCGACCGACGATCTTCCTTGGCCTCGCCGGACCTCTCATCGCCGCCGGGCTCCGCAAGGTGCTGCGCGACCTGATCGACTGGGGGGTGGTGGACGTCGTGGTCTCGACCGGCGCGGTCCTCTACCAGGACCTCTACCAGACGATCGGAGGCAAGCACTGGATGGGGACCCCAACGGCGGACGACGTGAAGCTCAGGGCCGCCTACCTCGACCGGATCTACGACACCTACGTCGACGAGCTCAAGTTCGAGGAGACCGACCGCGCCATCGGCCGGATCACGGAGGAGTTCCCGGCCCGCCCGGCGTCCTCGCGGGAGTACCTCGGGTTCCTCGGGTCGCGCTTTGACGACCCCGAGTCGATCCTCGCGACAGCCGCCCGGCGCGGCGTGCCGGTCTTCTCGCCCGCGCTCATCGACAGCTCGATCGGGATCGGGCTCACGCTGCACTACCAAGCGAACCGGCGCAAGAAGGAGCGGTTCATGCTGGACGCGGTCCGGGACAACTACGAGCTCGTTCAGATCCTCTCGGGCTCCCCGCGCACCGCGGTCGTGTACATCGGCGGCGGCACGCCGAAGAACTGGATCAACGACGGGATCGTCATGGCGAACTACGCCTTCGGCCGCGAGGGCGAGGGCCACTTCTACGCGCTCCAGCTCACGACCGACGTCCCGCACTGGGGCGGGCTTTCGGGGAGCACGCTCGACGAAGCGCAATCGTGGGGGAAGATCTCGACCACGGCGCGCCGCGCGATGGCCCACGTCGAGGCCTCGATCGGCCTCCCGCTGCTCGCGGGTGCGCTCTGGGACCGACGGGACCTCTGGAAGCGCCGGCCCCGGCTCCGCTTCGACTGGAACCAGGACGAGGTCCGGGTCCGCCGCAGCGGCCGCTAGCCCGGCGGTGCCGGTCCTCGCTCCCGACACTCACAAATTCCCCAGCAAGTAACCGACCGGATACCCCCGAGTCCGTCCGCGCGGCGGGATTTCCGGCCGGCCGACGACCGGCCGCCCCTCGGCGAGAAACCCGCTCGCGCGTGCGTACGCGCGCGCATGGATATGTGCGGTATATCCGGGCAGATTTCTCGTCAGTAAAACGTCAGGTTGAAATAGCCCGAATCTGCCGCGGGGCTGGAGGTGGTCTATGACGATGCCGATTGTTGGCCCGGGGATCAGCCGCGACCAGTAGACGAACCGTTTTCCCCGACTAGGGGAGCCCGCTCGCCCTCCGCTTCGCCCGAGGCAGGAGGGGGAGCGGGCTCCGGCGCCGCCACCTTGGCTTCGAGACCGAGCCGCGCCCCGAATTCGGCGCGAATGCGTTCCTGGAGGAACCCGCTGCCCGTGCGCCCGGCGATCGAGAGGGCGGCCTCGTAGTGCGCGCGGGCCTTCTCCGTCGCGTGCAGGTCGATCAGCACCTCGGTCATGTACGCGTACGCGAGGATCAGCGACTCCGAAGGTCCGAGCCGGCTCAGGACCTCGATGCTCCGCTCGCCGTGGGCGAGCGCCTCCTGGAGGAGGTGCGCGTCGTGGGTCTCCGCCGCCTGCCGGCGCTCCATCGCGCAGGTGACGGCGAGCGTGTGGCCAAGGACGTGGTCGTTGCCGATCCGCTCCGCGGTCGCCATCGCCTGGCGCGCGTAGCCCGACGCCTCCTGCCAGCGCTGCGCCTCGGCCTCGATCGCCGCGAGACCGCTCAGCGTCGAGGCGAGGTGGTTCAGGTACCCCAGTGACTCGGCCTCCGCCTGAACGGCCTTCATGTCCGCCTCCGCGAGGTCGAGCCGGTCGATGTAGGTGTAGGCCCTCGAGCGGACGAGCAGGAGGTTCAGCACGACGTCGATGCGGTCCGCCCGACGGGCCTGGGGCAACGCCTCCTCGACCAGCCGGAGCGCGGCGCCGGCCCCTCGGATGGTGACGGCGACGTTCGACCACCAGGCGATCGCCTCGAGGACCAGGTCCTGGGCCCGCGCCGACTTGGCGAGCTCGAACGCCGTCCGGAACAACTCGAACGCGGCGGCGTTCTCGCCTCGCGCTTCCTGGAGTCGGGCCTCGGTGAAGCGGGCGAACGCCTTCAACCGGCGCGTCGTGAGCCCGCCCCGGGTCGCGACCTCGAACTCGTCGCTCGCCTCGCGCACCTGGCCGAGACGGATGTGGGCCTCCACGATCTTGAGGCGAGCTTCGGTGGCGAGGGGGGAGCGCGGCTCGCACTCGGCGACCGCCCGCCGGAGGGTGGCGATCGCCTCGACGAAATCCGACCGGACCCGGGAAAGCGCCGCATCGGCCATGAGCACCCGCGTCCGGGAGGGGCCCCGGGGAAGACCGCCCGAGAGGTGTCGGAGGGCACGCCGGAGACCTTCCGAGTAGCCGAGCCTCAGGAGCTCCTGCTGGTGGTCCTCGAGCAGGTGGAACGAGGCGGTCAGGTCCTCCCCCGCCACGAGGTGGAAGAACCGCTCGCGGATCGCCTCGGGCCGGCGGCTGCGTCCGTAGTAGCGGGCCAGGAGCAGGTGGGCCTCCCGCTCTTCCCGGGCGGAGACGCGGGCGAGGACGGCCGTTCGGGCGATCTCGAGGATCTCGACGCGGTCGTCCCCACGCTTCTGGAGGACCCCGATCCGGGCGAGCTCCTCCACCTTGGCCGGGGGGACGTGGAACTCCTCCGCGATGAGGGCCTTCGGCAGCGGCTCGTTCGCGAGGGCCGCTGGCACCACCGCCCGAAGGTCGGCCGGGGCCAGCTGGCGCACCACGGCCGTCGGCAGCGTCGCCGGCGGCGCCTCGAGGTTCGGGTTGGAGGCGGCGAGCTTGATCAACAGGGGCGAACCGAGCGCGGACCGGTACACCTCCTCGAACCGGTCGGCGAGGCCGCCTTCCCGCCCGGCCAGCTCGAAGGCCGAGGCCCGGTCGAGGCCCCCGATCAGGAGGCGCTGCGCGGCCGAGAGCAGCACCGCCGGCAGCGTGACCGATTGGCCGACCAGGTAGAACTGGTGGGCGCCCCGGCTGCGCAGCCCGTCGATGAAGTCTCCGAGGAACATGCGAAGGTCCTCCGAGGCGAGATGGAAGTCGTCGAGCACCGCGCAGAGCGGGTGCCGCCCGATCGCCCGGGCGGCAAGGTCCGCCACCTCCCGGGCGACCGGGTTGCGCGGCAGCTGCGCGTAGTAGGCGAGCTGGGGGTTGCCCGAGAAAGTGAGCGCGTGCGCGAGCCCCGACACGAAATCTCGCGAGGAGCTCGTGGCCCGGATCGGGTACCAAAACACGATCCGGCCGCGCTGGATCTTGCGGAGGTGGACGGTGAGCAGCGCGGTCTTCCCGATCCCCGCGGGTCCCTCGACCACGACCACGCTCGCCGGGTCCACCGACGCCTTCCCGAGGACCTCGAGCTCCTCCCGACGGCCCAAGAACGGGGACGGCGGAGGGGGAAGGCCGCGGCCCAGCAGCGGGACGTCCCGGGTCTCCCGCGTGAGGTGGGTAAGGCCGGCGGGGGTCAGCCGGTAGACGATGTGCTTCCTGCGGCCACCGCGGACCAGGCCCCGGGACTCGGAGATCATCCCCCGGCCGAGGAGGTCGGAGAGCGGGCGGGACATCGACGAAGGATGGTAGCCGAGGCTCCTCGCAAGCTCCTGCTGGCTAATCCCGTAGAGCTCGTCGGCGGGTCGTTCGTGGGTCTGGATGTAGTCGAGGATCTCGATGGGGAGGAACGTCTGGCGACCCACGGTTCACGTCAGGCGGCCGCCCCTACTTAGAGTTATTTTGTACAAAATAACGGGGGACGTTTAAATACGGATTTCACCAACCAATATGCCGATGAACCGAGCCGGGGAGAGCGCCGGATACCTGGGAGGCATCGGGGCTATGCTCGAAGTCTCCGATATGTGTCCGCGCTGCGGTAAGAGGCTTTCGTCCTCTCCCTTGGCTAGCGCGCGGCACCTCGCGGGACGCGGGTGCCGGCCGACGGTCTTTGCGGCCCTGCCCGAGCGGGAAGGGGTCGCGGTCGACTCCGCCGGTGAGGATCCCCCCCCTCTCCCGGCGGCCCAGAAGATCCGCGACTTCGAGGCCCCCGCGCATGCCGTGAGCGCCCGGCACGCCGTAGCGTCCCATCCGACCACCGCGGGGCCCGTCCAGGGTCGCATGCCGAGCATCCCCTGGCTCCCACCCCCCGATCTGGGCGAGGTGTTCTGATGCCGCCCGCGGGTCTCCCGGTGGTCGGTCGTCGGGCGAGCCGGAGCGCGCGCGCTCGGGCGTCCGCCCGCACCCTCCTCGTTACGGTTGCCCCTTCGCGCCGCGTAGACAGTCCCACCTTCTGGGGGTGGCCAGACTGGCTGTCTCCAGTCTACCGCGCGGAGGGGCAGCGCTCGGCCGGTCTGACGATCGAGGTTCTTCCGTGAGCGACGACGTAGCACTTTAGGATCCCACGCCGCGAGGTCCCCCCGAGATTCCCGGCTCGGGGGGACCTCCTTACTTCTCCGGATTCGCGAGGGGCGCCGTTCGACCACAAAGAACAGATACCGGGCCGATGTCACGCGGCCCGAGCTTCCATGGCCGAAGGTCGATGTGGGGTCTGCGGCGGTCCGACCGAGTCGGGGTACCTTGCGACGACCAACGGCTCGGGCCTGTTCTGGGCGCACGAGTCGTCGACCGCCCGGCTGCGCCCGAAGGGGCTTGAGGTCCTGGTCGGGACGGCCTTTGGCGGCACGTACTCGGCGAACCTTCCGGGCACGCGGTGCGCCGCGTGCAACACGATCCTGCTCGCGCTCCCGAAGCGGGCGTGACGGGTCTCGCCGGGGAACCCCGGCGCCCGCGGCCTACCGGGACGTCCCGGCGACGGTGAGGGGCCGGATCAGGAGCGACGGCGCGGCGAGCACCTCGCTCAGCTCGGCCTTCGACCCGACCGCCGCCACGTTCGCCAGGAGCGACGGGGCCTTCGGCGGGGCGACCACGACCCCCCCTACGATCCCGCCGCGGACGGGCTCGGCGAGCTTCCCGTGGCGGATCCGGTACCCGATCCGGATCTCCCCCCCGAACGCGCCCGAGACCGCCTCCGGGTTCGCCCAGCCGAGCTGCTGGACCCAGATGCCGTCCTCCGCGGCCTCGCACAGCTCAGGGTCCGAGCCGCCGTCCCCCGTGCCGACCACGAGGGTCGTGGACCCGACCCCGGCGCCGTGCGTGAACTTGAGCCACGGCCGGGGACCGAACCCAGCCCGGATCGCGCTGCCCGTGGGTCTTTCCTGGAAGGCGGCGGCATGGAGGGCATCGTAGAGCGTGGACCGGAACGTCCCGCCCTCGACCACCGTCGTGCGGCGGGAAGGGGTTCCCTCCGCGTCGACCGGTCCCGAGCCGGGGGACCACGGGTACGCGCCGTCGTCGTAGATGGAGACGGAGGGGGCGGCGACCTGGCTGCCTCCTTCGAGCCCGAGCTTGCGGAGGCGGGCCGCGCCCGAGGCCCGGAAGCCGAGGACCTGGGGGAGGATGCCGGAAAGGACCCCGGCGGGCAGGATCACGGGGAGCTCGCCCGACGGCGGCGCCACGGCCCGGCGGACATCGCTCGCGTAGCGGCACCAGGAGTCGACCGCCTCGGCGAGGCCGTCCGTCTCCAGGCGGCGGAGCGATTCCGTGACCCAGTACTCCCCCGGCGCGGGCCCTTCCGGCCCGTCGGAGGCCTTGACCGCGAGCTCGAGGTCGACCGTGGTGTGGTCGAACCCCGTGTCGAGGCCCGAGGAGTTGGCGAGGGAGCTGCGGACGCGGGCTGTCCGGACCGACCCGAAGCTGAGGGCCGCCCCCTTGCGCCCGTGAAAGCTCTGGCGGACGACCTCGAGGTACCGGGCGACCGACCCCGCCGGGTCGTCCCAGAGCCGACGGTCGAGGACCTCGGCCTTCGGAAGCGGCGCGGACGGCCGGGACGGCAGCTCGACCGACGGTGCGGGGAACCGCGCATGGCGCGCGATCGTCTCGGCGTCCGAGGCGGCCGCCCGCACCCCGTCCGCCGAGAGGTCGGTCGACGCCTGGAAACCGGTCCCGACCTGCCCGTCGTGACGCCGGACGAGGCGCAGCCCGTAGCCCTGGACCGCGACCGGCCCGCGGACGAGCTCGACCGAGGTCCCGTGGAGGTGGACCTCGTAGCGGACCGCCTCCTCCGCGTAGACCTCCCAGGGGGGAGGGACCTTGAGATGGTCCGCGACCCGGGCCGCGAGCGACGGACCGCTTTCGGACGTCGCGGTCATGCCGGCCCCACGACGGCGCGGGAGAGGAGGTGGACCCCGCCGGTGCCCACCGGGATGTAGTCGCTGTGACCCTTCCCGCAGAACCCGGGCTCGATCACGAGCGTTCCGTTCGCCCGTCCGACGCCCCGGATCTCGCGGAGGAACTTCAGCACGCTGCCCGAGAGCGCCATCGACCCGACCAGGTCCGTGAGCTTCCCGTTCTCGATGAGGTGGCCCTTGGTGACCTTGAGCTGCATCTGGCCCCCGAGGGGATCCTCGATCCCGCTCGAGCCGTGCTCGAGGAGGATGCCGTTCTTGGTCTCGGCGAGAAGCTCGTCGAAGGAGAGCGGCCCCGGCTCGACGTAGGTGTTGGTCATGCGGACGAACGCCCGGCTCAGGAAGTCCGAGCGGCGGGTATTGCCGGTCGGGCGCGTGGCGAACGCCGCGGCGGTCTCCCGGTCGTGGAGCGCCCCGGTGAACCGGCCCGCGTCAACGAGCTTGTTCTTCTGGCCCGGGTGGCCCTCGTCGTCGAAGAAGATCGACCCCCAGGCCCCGGCGAACGCCCCGTCGTCCGAGATGCTGAGGTAGGACGGCCCGACCTCGGAGCCGAGGATCGGCTTGAGGTAGGAACGGTCCCGGGTGAACTGGTCGGCCTCGGTCCCGTGGCCGAACGACTCGTGGGCGAAGAGGCCCGAGACGGTCGGGTCCAAGAGAACGGCCATCTCGCCCGCGGGGGGGCTCTTCGCGCTCAGGAGGGCCTTTGAGTTGCGGGCGGTCTCGAGCACGTTCTCCTCCGTCAGACCTTGGAGGAGCTCCTGGCCGCCCTCGCCGCCGCGGATGAGGTAGTCGACCTCCGCCTTCCCGTGCTCGATCGCGATGGGAACGACGACGTAGTGGACCCGGGAGACGGTCTGCAGGCAGCGCGCCCCCGCACTGTTGAGGTAGAGGCGGCTCTCGTCCCCCCAGGAGAGCCGGACCTGGGCCTCGCCGATCGACGGGACCGTGAGCGCCCAGTCGCGCGCCTCCGTGACGACCTTGAGCATCGCCTCCGTCCCCATCTCGGCGACCGGCTTGCCCGGGCGCGTCGCACGTTCCGCGCGTGTCGTCGCGGCGGTTCCGGGGGGATGCGACGTGGACGACGCGTGCGAGAGCGAGCGCTCGAGGAGTTCGATCGTCGAGCCGAGCGCTGAGGACGAGAGGTCGGAGGTGGACGCCTCGACCCAGTACTTTCCAGCCCACGCACGGAACGCCGCGCCGCGCATGCGGGGCACGGCGGCGACGTTCGTCGCCTTCGAGTCGGTGGAGACCGCCGAACCGGTCCCCTGCTCGACCATCACGTCGCAGAACGAGGTCTTCGCGGCGAGACGTGCGAGCGCCTTCTCGACGTCCCCCTCGAAGTCGGTCAGCGAGGACACGTCCCCCTCCACCGGCCGTGGTTCTTAACGGTCGCGAGCGGGGAAGGCCCGGCAGGTCCCGCGGCGCGCGGACCCAGCACAGCCGATATAGACCGTCACCGGCTGGAAGGGCAGTGCCCGCACGTCCTCCGCACCGGGATTTTGGCCTCGTTGGCTTCGACCACATCGACCTCTACGTCAAGGACCGGCCCCGGGCCCAGCGGTTCTTCGTCGAGCAGCTCGGCATGGAGGTGATCGGCGAGGGGACCGACCACGCCTACCTGCT
>JBAIXP010000100.1:0-9944 GCA_037916495.1 Thermoplasmata archaeon
CTCGGCCCGACGGCTTAAGGCCCCCCGACGCTCGGCGGCGGCAGGGCTCGTGGTCCAGCGGTGACGACGTCGCTCTCACACAGCGAAGATCGCCGGTTCGAATCCGGCCGAGCCCATCCGACGCGCCATCGTACGTGGGCCTTCGAGCGCTGAGCGGGCGCGACACGCGTTCGTGGTGACCCTGCTAGGCCCCGCCGCCGGGGCCCGTGAAGCGCGAACCCTCGCGGTGGAAGCGGGACTCGTGGCACCGGGCTTCGACCTGGAAGGCCCTCCGGGGCTCGTGTCCGAGGCCGGGTCGGTCCCTAGGGGACGGCCGACGGAGGGACGGGCTCGGGCGACGGGGTCCGCTTGAGCTCGCGCCTACGCACGAGGAGGAAAAGGACCGCCACGGAGATCGTGAGCGCGAGGACCGCCCAGGGCACGGTCTCGTAGAGGATCGGGGTCGCACGCACCGTGGCAAGGTCCATCAGGTCGGGTTGGGAGAAATTGGTCGGCGGACCGGTTGTGATCGAGGAGACCGCCACCGTGTCGACCGCCCAGTACATCACGTCGGACGGGTCGTTCGAGTGGTACGGGTGGCTCGGATCCTCGTTGGGGGCCGACCCCACGATCCCCACGAGGCCGAGCTCGTGGCCGAACTCGTGGACCATCACCGTCGAGGTGATCTCGGAGGCGGTGTAGAGGCCCGGGGCCGTCGCGATGGTCCCCCCGAAGATCGCCATCGAGCTCCCGCGGTAAGCGACCCCGATCTCCTGCGGGTTGCCGGAGGAGCTGCCGGCGAGGTAGAGGTAGAACAGCGACATCGTCCCCCAGAACGGCCAGGTCTGCCGCACCTTCGTCTCGAGCGCGAGGAGGTCGGTGGGCGAGAAGGACGTGGCCGTGCTCGCAAAGGCGTGCTCGTCGACCGTCACGGAGGATTTCTGGCACGTCTGGTTGATCCGCTCGAGAAGGGTGGTGACCGCGGCGCCGGGCGGGGGCCCGATGGACGCCTGGTAGGCGATCTCGACGACCAGCCGGTCGTCCGGGAAGCCGTCCAGGAGGAGGTGCGCCTCGCTGCCGACCGGGGCGAGCAGCTCGCCCTCGACCGGGTTGATCTCGAAGAACCCCACGACGGCGCCCAGGACGACCGGCGTCGCGAGGAGGAACGCGACCTCGAGGGTAAGGCTGCGGGTCCAAAAACGGCGTCGCTGCTCGCGGGTCACGGCACGTGCTCGAAGGGCCAGCGCGCTTCTCCCTCTACTACCCTGCTCCCGGGACGCCCCTGCGACCCCGGGACAAAAATGTAAGAACGTCGGCGAAGCTCCGGAGGGACGGAGGTCCGCTCCTTCTGCAGCCGACGCTGCGTGACTACGGGCTCATCGGCAACCTTCACACCGCAGCCCTCGTCTCCCGCCACGGGTCGGTCGACTGGGCCTGCCTTCCCCGGTTCGCCTCCCCGAGCGTCTTCGGTCGGCTGCTGGACGAGACCCGCGGGGGGTTCCTTTCGGTCGCGCCCGCGGAGCGCTACCGCTCGCGCCAGCGCTACGTCCCGGCGACCTGCGTCCTCTCGACCGAGTTCCACCTAGCGGACGGACGCCGGCTCGAGGTCCACGACTTCATGCCGGTCCGCGACCGTGCGGGCCCTGAGGGAACCCCCCTCATCGTCCGCTGCCTGCGTGCTTACGGGGGGGCCGTCCCCGTGGTGATCGACTGCCGGCCGGCGTTCGACTACGGGCGCCGAAGCCACACGTGGAGGATCGGCGCGACCGCCGCCGTGGCCCGGTCGGAGGAGGAATCGGTCGAGCTCCGCGCGCCGGGCCGACTCGAACGGGAGGGCCCGAACGTGCGCAGTCGGTTCGACCTCGCGGTCGGCCGCCGGGCCTCGGTCGAGCTCGCCTGGGGGCGTCGCCCTCGCGACCTTCCCGCGCCGGAATCGCTGTACGAGACGACCGAGCGGTTCTGGCGAAGCTGGGCGCACTCCCCCCGGAGCCCCGTCCACCGGGTGGCCCGCCGCTGGCACCGATGGGTGCTGCGGAGCGAGCTCACGCTCAAGCTCCTCTCCCACGCCGACACCGGCGCGTTCGTGGCGGCGCCGACCACCTCGCTCCCCGAGTCTCCGGGCGGGGTCCGCAACTGGGACTACCGCTACGTCTGGATCCGCGACGCCGCGTTCGCCGCCCAGACGCTCCTCAACCTCGGCCACCTGGCCGAGGCGCGGGCGTTCTTGCGGTGGGTCCTTCTCCGCCTCCGCGACGACAGCTCGCACCGCCTCCGGGTCGTCTACGGGGCCCATGGCGAGACCGACCTACGCGAGCGGGAGCTCCGCCACTGGAGCGGGCTCTGGGGCTCGCGACCGGTGCGCGTCGGCAACGGGGCGGCGCAGCAGTTCCAGCTCGACATCTACGGTGAGCTTCTCGACGCCGCCCTCTTCCTCGACTCGGTCGACGGCGAGTTCGTCGCGGAGCACTGGCCCGAGCTCACGGGCGTCGCGGAGGTCGTGCTGCGGCGGTGGAAGGAGCCCGACCGCGGGATCTGGGAGGTCCGGGGGCCTCCGCAGCAGTTCGTGCACTCGAAGCTCATGGCGTGGGTCGCGCTCGACCGGGCGGCCAAGCTCGCCGAGGAGCACGGGCCCTCGAGCGTTCACGAGCGGTGGACGAACGAGGCACAGAAGGTCCGCGCGTGGATCCTCGCGGACGGCTTCGACGCGGCCCGCGGAAGCTTCCGCCGCTCCGCCGAGGACCCGGGGTGCGACGCGGCGAACCTGAGGATCCCGCTGGTCGGGTTCCTGCCGTTCGACGATCCAGCGGTGCTCGGTACCATCGAGCGGGTGGCCTCGGAGCTCGCGACGGGGCCGTTCGTCTACCGGTACCGCTCCGACGACGGCCTGCCGGGCGAGGAGGGGACGTTCCTGCCCGCCTCGTTCTGGCTGGTCGAGTGCCTCGCCCGCGCCGGCGAGGTCGAGCGGGCCCGCACGAACTGGGACGGGGTGATCTCCTCGGGCAATCCGCTCGACCTGTTCAGCGAGGAGTACCGGCCGGCGTCGAAGCAGATGCTGGGAAACTTCCCCCAGGCGCTCACGCACGTCGCGCTCCTCCGCGCGGCGGTCGCGCTCGGGGAGGCCACATCCCGGGCCGACGAGAGCGAGGCGATCGCCGAGCCGGAGCCGGCCGGGATCCTTCCCGCTATCCGATAGGCCCGGGGTGGAGCCCGCCGAGGAACCGCGAGAGGAACGGGTCGTTCTCCGATCGGCCGAGCGCGAGGCGGGCCGCCTCCTCGCCGAGCGCCGGGGCGAAGCTCCAGCCGAGGCGAAAGCCGCCGTTCGCGACGACGAGCTCGTCCTTCCGTCCCGCGACCGGCAAGCCGTCGGGGGTGCACGGCCGCGCGCCGTGGTTGAAGCTCACGACCTGGTCCACGGGGACCGCCGTCCGCACCGCGCGCAGGATCGATTCGGCGTGGTCGACCCGGTTCGAGAGATCGAAGTCCCACCCGCCGGTGGCCTTGAGGTCGTCCGCGAAGGGGGAAAGCGCGACGCCCGCGTCGACCAGGATCGTGGCGCACGGGGGCGGGGCGCGGCTCTTTAAGTGCCAGCCGAAGCCGCGCACGCCCGTGAGCGGGACGCCGAGGGCTCGACCGGCGACGCCCGTGCAGACGACCACCCGGTCGAACTTCAGGTCCTTTCCTCCGGACGCGAGGGAGCCGTCGCCTCCCACCCGGCCGACCCGATCGCGGACGAACACCGTGCTCGAAAGCTCCCGGAGGATCCGCGCGACGAACCTCTCGGTGTGCAGCCAGGCGAGCGTCGAGAAGAACAGGCTGCCGCCGCCGCGATCGTCGGGCCGGATCTCGACCGGTACGGTCGCCCGGTGCGCGAGCGCGGCGTCCCTCTCCGCGGCGAAGAGCGCGGGGTCGCGGTAGGTCTCGACCAGGCCTTCCGGGCGGAAGCCAAAGTCGTTGGTCTCGGCCGCGAGCGCCCGGTACGTTCCGACCGAGCGAACCGCCATCGACGCGAGGGTCCGGTCGAGGCCCGACGGAGCGGCCCGGTTCATCCGCCGAACGGACTCGGCCAGCCAGCGCGGGTCGACGCTGCGGAAGGTGCACGTCCCGCGTCGCCAGTACCGGACGACCCGGCGGAGGAAGGCGAAGGTGTTCGTGCGGTACGCCCGGCTCGGCTCGATGATCCCGGCAGCGTGCACGGACCGCTCGCCCGGGGGCTCGGGGTCGAAGACCGTAACCGCGCAACCCTCGCGTTCAAGGTGGTACGCCGCGAAGAGGCCCACGATCCCCGCTCCGACGACCGCGACCTTCATCCAAGCCGCCCGCGCGAGGGGAAGACGGCTGCCGAGTTATCCGCTTCGCGGGCGGGGAGCTGGTCCGGGCTCAGCCCCCGCGGCCGTCGCTCGCGAGCGCCGCCGAGGGAGTACCGCCCGCCGTGTCGTCGACCGATCGGAGGAACTCGGTGACCACCCGCATGAATTGCTCCCGCTCCTCCCAGAACGGCGTGTGCGAGCTCCCCTCGAACGTCACGCCGCGCGCCCCGGGGATCCCGTCGCGGATCTGCCGGGCGACGGCGGGGGTCACCTCGTCGTACCGCCCACCCAGGACGAGGGTGGGAGCGCGGATCCGGGAAAGCTGGGGCGAGAGGTCGATGTCCCGGATCGTGCCGGTGATCGTGAACTCGCTCGGCCCGTTCATGTAAGCGTAAACCGGACGGACCCTCGTGTGCTCGAGCGACCGGACAAAGTCGGAGGGCCAGGGCGCGAGCCGACAGAGGTGGCGCCGGTAGAACACGTTGCACGCGGCCGCGTACTCCGGGCCATCGGTTCGGCCCTCGGCCTCGCACCGGTCGAGGGTCGCTTGCACCTCGGCGGGAAGCGTTGCGCGCAGCCGGGACATCTCCTCTCGTGTGAGGGGTACGCTCGCGAGGCCCCCGACGGTGGTCAGGCTCCGCAGGGTCTCGGGGCGAGCCAACGCGACCGCGAGGCCAAGGAGCCCGCCGTAGCTCGACCCGAGGAGGTGGACCCGGCCGAGCCCGAGGGCCGAGCGGACGCCCTCGACCTCCTCGACGTGATGTTCGAGCGAGAAGAGGGACCGGTCCGGCGGGACCTCCGAGGCCCCGCAACCGAGCTGGTCGAACAGAACGACCCGGTAGCCGGACGCAGCGAGGTCGGCGAGCGGGAGGAGGTAGTCGTGGCTCGCTCCGGGACCGCCGTGGAGCGCGAGGACGGTCGGGGCACCCCGCTCCGGCCCGAACGAACGATAGAAGAGGTCGTAACCGAGAACGGGCACGGTCCCCGAGGACCCAGAGGTCACGGACACGCCCTCCGTGGCGGGGTCGTCCGCGCCGTACCGACCTCGCCACGTGGGGCCGACGGAGCGAGGGACTCCGGCCGGCGACCAATCGTGGCCGTCCGGGAGCAGCTCGTTGCGCGCCTGCTCGCCATGCTGCCGCTCCGAGAGATATCGAGAGGGTGCTTGGCTTAACCGTTCGGCCGGCGCCGGTCCGAGGGTTCCCCACGGGAGAAAGGGCCGGCCCGTCCGTTCCCGGGAGACCTCGACGCTTTAGCCGCGCGGAGGGGCGAGCCGGACCCCGAGGAGATCCTCACCCGATACGACCCACATCCGGCTCCTGAGCCCCCACGCCCCGAGCCCCCCTTCGCGGTAGCTCTTCTCGCGGCGCTCGGTGAGGCGGAAGCCTCGGGAGCGGAACAGCGCGAGCGACGCTGCGTTGTCCCGGCGAACCGCTGCGAAGACGACCTCCGCACCTTCCTGGCGGAACCGCGCGAGCGCGTCGTCGAGCAGGGTGGCTCCAATCCCGTGCCGCCGGAGGTCGGAGCGCACGGCGACATAGTAGACGTAGCCGACCTCGGGCTCGAGCCGCTCAAGGAGGGCGAGGCCGACGATGCGGCCCTCGAGGTCGGCGGCCCGTACCGTCGCAACCGAGCGCAAGGTCCGCTTGGCGTGCCACCGGTAGACGCCGCTGAACGCGTCGACGACCACCGGCACGCCGCGTTCCCGTTCGTTCGGGCCAAGGTCCACGAGTCGGACCGCGGACGCCATCGGCTCGGTCATCGCGCTCGGAGCACCCCGGCGACGTCACCCGTCCCCAAGAGCTCGCGCAGAGAACCCTCGACCCGTCGGCCGGGTGGGCGGCCGTGCCCGTACGGCCTACGGGCGTCGACCGGACTTAAGGTAGGGAAGGGATTGCGCCGATTCCGGGTGGGGGAGCCATGGAGACCGCCGGAGTTCCGAACGCGTCGCGTCCTCCGCGTCCGGCCGCGCAGGCCCACGAGGAGCGGCACCGGGAGACGTGGGCGGCCGGGGACTTCTCGAGGGTAGCCACCAGCCAGACGATCGTCGGGGAGCTCTTGTGCGAGGCGGTCGAGCTGCACGCTCGCGAGAGAGTCCTCGACGTGGCGACCGGAAGCGGCAACACGGCCCTGGCTGCCGCACGTCGACGTGCGGTCGTCACCGGGCTCGACTTCGTCCCCGCGCTGCTCGAGCGCGGACGGGAGCGGGCGGCCGCCGAGCGCCTCGAGGTGGAGTTCCGTGAGGGCTCCGCGGAGCGCCTGCCGTTTCCGGACGGCACGTTCGACTGCGTCCTCTCCACGTTCGGCGTGATGTTCTCCTCGGACCCGGAGCGGGCGGCGGGGGAACTGCTCAGAGTGTGCCGGTCGGGAGGGCGTATCGGTCTCGCGAACTGGACACCGGACGGTTACGTCGGCGAGCTGTTCGCCGTCACCGCGCGGCACGCCCCGTCCCTCGAGATCCTCCGGACCGCCACCACGTGGGGCACGGAGTCCGGACTCGCCCGGATCTTCCCCGGGGGCTCGGTTCGGCGCACGGCGAACGTGCGCACGGTCGTCTTCCGGTCCGATTCGCCCGAGGCCTACGTGGGCTTCTTCCGCCGTTTCTTCGGCCCGACGCTCAAGGCGTTCGAGTCGCTCGACCGGGCGGGTCAGGAGGCCCTCGAGACGGACCTTCTCGAGGTCGTGCGCGCCGCGAACGTCGCCCGGGACGGCACCGTGTACATCCCGGCGGCGTACCTCGAGGCGATCGTTCGGAAGTAGCCCCGCGCTCGATCGCGTGCGCACCGATTTAACCCCTCGAATCTCGGTCCGCCGACCGTGACCCCGCGCACGACGACGTACCGCTTCCGCACGACGTTCTCCGCGCCGCTCCCGTTCGTCTTCCGCTGGTGCACCGACTACGACCCCGCCGACCCACGGCTCGAGGGAGAGTCGTACCGGCGCAAGATCCTGGAGCGGACCCGGCGCCGGGTCGTCTACGAGGACCTCGAGGAGACCTCGTCCGGATGGGTCTGGGCGCGCCACGTCGTCACGCTGCGCCCGCCGGCCCACTGGCACTCGGATTCGGTGGGCAACCGTCGGCTCTTCCGGCTCGAGTACGACCTCCGCACCCTCGAAGACGGCCGGACGGAGCTCTTGTTCGTCGGCACACGGACCCCCGTCCTCACAGGGGCGAAGAACCCGAGCGCCCGGGATTTCGACCGCTCGATGAAGCACGGTTGGGACCGCTTCCGAAAGCAGCTCGAGCGCGAGTACCGCGCCGCCTCCCCGGTCCGGCGCCGACGGCGCGCCCGCTAGACCGGCCGAGCCCGCCCCGTCCGCCGGGCCGTATACGGGGACGCGGCGGCGACCACACGCCCCTCGCGGATCGCGTCCACGAATTCGGAGTGGTCCGCGACCACCTGCCGTGCGTACGCCCGGGCGAACCGCTCGAGGGCGCGGTCGAATCCGTCGCCGCGGCCGAGGTAGCCGGCGATCCGCGTGGGGTCGCCCGTGCGGGCATGGGCCCGGGCGAGCGCGGCCCCGCAGAGCTCGGCCTGCCCGAGGAGGGACCTCTCCGAGGGGGTGGAGAGGTCGAAGGAGAGCTTCATGTCGCGCAGCTGACGGACGCAGAAATCCCGCCCCTCGGCGGAGCCCCAGCCGAGGAGCGCATCGCTCGCCTCCTGGACGGTGCGCTGTCCGACGACGACCCGCTCGGCGTGGTTCGGAAAGGGGCTCGGCCCGAGGTACAGCTCGGCGACCGAGGCTCCGGCCTCCTTGACCTGGAGGATCAAAGGGTCGAACAAATCGTCGTCCCCGAGGTAGAGGGCGACCGCGCAACGGGTCCCCACGCTCCCGATCCCCACGACCTTCTCGGCGACGTCCACGAGACGGTAGCGGTCCAAGAGGTCCCGCTTCTCCGGGGGGAGCGAGTCGCGGTAGCGGCGGAGGAGGCCGCGGACCGACCTCGCCTCGCGGCCGTCGGCGATGCGGTTCACCAGAGGCGGTTGGGGCCGGAGCCGGAGCCGGCCCGAGCGGCGGCCGACCAGTCTCGGGAACACGTCCACGGCGGTCCGTCGCCGGGCCTTCCCACGCTCGGACCGGAAGAGCCGGCGTCCCGCCTTTCCGACGGTCGCCCGGACGGTCCCGAGGTCGAGATGGGCGTACCAGACGTCCAGGTACGTTCTTCGAGCAAAATCGTGCATTCGCGTGCGGTACGTCCCCGCCGCCGATCGCACCGCGGCCCGGGCGACGGCGTCCGGATAACCGTGGGAGTCGGCCGCCAGGACCACGCTCGTCCCGAGGCGCTTGAGGTCCCACTCCCACGGTCCGACGAGGGTCTCGTCAAAATCGTTCACGTCGAAGACCTGGTCGCGCTCCGGCGTGGCGAAGAGCCCGAAATTGGCGAGGTGGGCATCCCCGACCATCTGGACCGTGAGGCCGGTGACCGGGAGCGACGCAAGGTCGCATGCCATGACGGCCGCACTGCCCCGGAAGAACGCGAACGGCGAGCTCGCCATGCGCGCGTACTTGACGGCGAGGAGCCGCTCGAGCTTCCCCCGGTCCGCGCGCCGCACCAACGCGATCGGGTTCGGCCGCTCGCGGCCGGGCTTCCATGTCCCGTGCGTCGACCGCGGCAACGCCCGCCGCAGGGCCTTGCCGGCGCGGTAGCGGTCCGACCGAGCCCGAAGGCCGTCGGGGATCTCCTCGAGGTTGGCGCGGTTCACGGAGCGGGATGCGGAGCGGGCCCGAGGGTCCACGGCGACCCCAGGGACGGTCGGGTCTTACCGCTCCCGCTTCGCGGCGCCAAGTAGCCTACCCGTTGCGCGAGCGCCGGCACACGGAGAGAAGGGCGCGGTCAGGGCATGGGCGGGGGAGGGGTCCCTGGGGCGGGCGGTAAGCTCTCGGCCACCCCGGGTGTACCGGTGGCTGGCACGGAGGTCGCCGAGGGGGGACGGCGCCCCGCATGCCGCCGGAGGAGGATCACGCCAGCCACCGCGGCAACCGCCGCGACCCCCACGAGGGCGACCACGAGCAGGATCGGGAACGGGGCGGGAGCGGGGTTTGCGGTGATGGCCGCGTACTGCTGCTCGGCGATTCCGACCGGCTCGGGACCCGCGCGGAGGGAGAAAGTGGGGGCGCCGGGAACAGCGCTCAGATTGGTGCCGTTGCTCCCCAAGCTCGCCCCGACGAAGCCCTGCCCTGGAACGAAGTAGGTGTTCTCGCTCGAGTTGGCGGCGACCGAGCCGTTGAGCCCGAACGACCCGCCGAGGGCGGAGTAGACGTCGGTCGTGGCGAGGATCCATCCGTCCTCGCCCGTGACGTTCGCCCCGGAGAACACGAGGAAGATCGTCTGCGCGGTCGTCGAGGTCGGCGGGCTGGTGTAGTTGTCCCAGAGCACGGCCGGCCCGAGGTCCGCTCCGGAGAGGTTGAGCGTCCCGGACGGTGTGACCGACCCCGGGGTCCAGTTCGTCCGGGAGAGGGAGGTCCCTGGCGCGCTCAGCGTGTAACTGTAACCGCTCACGTAGCGACCGGTCGCCGAGAACGGAGCTGAGGCGGTCCACGCGTTGCCCGGGACGGGGGACATCGGGACCACCCCGAGGGGGCTCGCGAAATCGATCGAGGAGCTCTGCCAACCGCCCACGTCAAAGTTCGCGGAGCCGCTCGAGGTCGACGACT
>JBAIXP010000101.1:0-2288 GCA_037916495.1 Thermoplasmata archaeon
TGAGCCCGTGGCGGCGGGCCTCCTCCCGGAAGACCTCCCCGACGGAACGGAACTCGAGACCGAGCGCCTCGGCGACCTTGCGCCCGGCCGTCGACTTCCCGCTCCCCGGCGGGCCGCCGATCGCGACGACCCAGGGGATCACGCGGCGCCCCCCGAGGCGCCGGTCGCCGGGGCCCCGGGGGTCGTCGGGGGATGCTCGCGCTGGTACCGGCGGAGCCAGAGGTGCTTGAGGACCCGTCGGAAGATCATCGACGTCGGGATCGTGTAGAGGCTGAAGACGAGGAACCACAGGGGTATCGCGGGGCTCTTCACCACGGGCCCGGCAAGGTCGAGCGCGGCCCCGCCGACGTTGACGATCTGGTCGACCGAGGCCGCGTGGAAGATCACGAGGCCGACCCAGGTGTAGATGAGGATGAGCATGAAGTAGGTGATTGCCATCCCCTTGAACTGGGCGATCGAGACCTCGCTCGAGAGCTTCGCGAGCTTCTGCTGGTGGGGCTTGAGCGCGTCGAGGCGGTCCTTCTTCCCGGAGCGGATCGCCGCCATCTGGACCTTGCGGAACGAGGCGCTCCAGCTCTGGACCTTCGCCGCCTTCACCCAGTCGGTCGTGAAGTTGTAGGCGAGCGCCGTGATGACCATCTCGATCGTTCCGGCGAGCGCCATCGTGAGCATCAGGTAGTGGGACTGGAAGCCGATCAGCGTGTAGAGCGGGCCCGGGTCGGACGGGCTCGTGCCGAGGACCCCGGCGATCTGGTTGCGCGCGTTGCCGTCGACGAGCATCCAGATGCCGAGGAAGCCGAGGAAGAGGTAGAGGCTCGTCATCGGCTTCCAGCGAAACTCGGGGGCCGGAGGCCGGGGAGGCGGGTTGACGGGGGTCGGCCCCCCGTTGTCGTCGTCGTCCTCCTCCTCGTCGTCGTCCTGGGCGGTGGAGGGGAGGGGCTTCTCCTCCGCCGGGCTCATCAGCTCTCGCCTCCGAGGAAGCGGCGGAACAGCGGGTTCATCTCCATCAACTGCTCGCGGCCCATCGCCTCGTAGAGGTTGATGATGATACCTACCATGAGGAGCACGCCCGTCCCGCTCGCGTTGCCGAGCGTCCCGATGAGGTCGGCGCCGGCCGCGAGGGCGCCCACCGAGGCTCCGGAGATGACGGTGATCACCGGGATGTACCGTTCGAGGACCCTACGGAGGACCCTCGGCTCTCTGCGGAACCCGGGGATCTGCATGCCGGTCGACTCGATCTGACGGGCGACCGCCTCGGGCCCCATGTTCGTCGTCTGGATCCAGAACTTGGCGAACAGGATCGACCCGCCCACCATCGCGCCGAAGTAGACGCCGACGTGGACGAGACCCTCCCACCAGGTGTGGCCGAACAGGAACGCCCCGTAGATCTGGGCGTTGAGCATCGGCAGGAGCCAGGCCTCGAGCCCGTTGACGGTGGAGAGGTAGTACGCCCCGCCCCCGATCGGTTGCGACTGGCTGATGCCGTTCGTACGCGCGAAGTCGGCGGACGGGTACGTCCCGACCCACCACTGGTGGCCGAGGACGGGGAAGTGGGAGAGCGTCGGGTTCGACCAGAGGAGGATCGAGATCATCGAGACGTTGGCGAGCAGGGCGCTCATCAGGATGACCGGGATGTTCGAGGCGTAGATGAGACGCAACGGGTAGCGGCCCCGTGCGCCCCGCGCCTCGGCGTGCGAGAGCGGAAGCTCGATGCGCGTCGATTCGGTCCAGGCGACCAAGAAGAAGATCGCGGCGGTCCCCACGAGCGCGACAATCGGGTTCGGCTGTTGGAGGAGGATCCTCTCCCACCCTCCCGAGGCCATCTGGGAGCTTGAGTAGTTGGTGAGGAACCAGAGGACCTTCGGGATCGTCCCGCTCGGGGGATTGTTCGCCGAGACGGCGACCGAAGGGTTCGTCGGGATCCAGTTGATCGTCCCTTGGATGATCTGCTGCGAGACGCCCGCGGCGATGAACAGCGAGATCCCGCTGCCGATCCCCCACTTCGAGACGACCTCGTCCATCAGGAAGACGAGGTAGCTCCCGAAGACGAGCTGGGCGATGATGACGGCATCGGCGAGGAGGACGCCGTTGCCCGGGGAGGCCGTGCCGAACCGCGCGACGACCGACGAGGCGGGCGTGAGGTAGCCGAAGACCTGCGGGACCGCCTCGACGAAGATCATCGCGAGGACGAGGACCTTCTGGGTCCCCTGGTACATCCCCTTGTCCTCGTCGTCGGTGAGGTCCAAGGAGATGATCTTCGCCCCCGTGAACAGCTGCATGATGATCGA
>JBAIXP010000102.1:0-4634 GCA_037916495.1 Thermoplasmata archaeon
GGCGCGGACATAGTCCACGCGCACTCCCACCGCTACGGCCACGTCCTTCAGGCGGCGGCGGTCGCCGAGCGGCTCGGGATCCCGCTGGTCGTCTCGACCCACTACCACCCCGCCGATCGCCGGGAGCCGTGGATCAAGCGCGGCCTCCTGAGGGTCCAGGACGTCGTGTTCGGCTCGACCGCCTACCGCATCGCCCGCACCCTCGTCGTCGAGTCCGAGCTCGAGGCCGCGGCCGTCCGGGAGTTCGCGCCCGGCAACAAGGTCGCGATCGTTCCGCCCGGCCTCGACCTCGAGGAGTGGGCCGCCCCCGACCCCCCGATCCCGGCCTCCCTCGGCGTGCCGGAAGAGTACCTCGTCTACGTGGGCCGCATCGCCCCGAACAAGGGGCTCGGTCACCTCGTGTCGGCGATCGCCCTCCTTCCCCGGGAGCGGCGACCGAAGCTGGTCCTCATGGGCTCGGACTGGGGGGAGCGCCCCGGGCTCGAGCGGCTCGCGGTCGAGCTCGGGGTCGCCGAGCAGCTCGTCTGGACCGGGCACGTCGACGACCGAAGAGCCTACCGCGCCGTGATCCGCGGCGCCCGCGCCCTCGTCCTCCCGTCCGAGTGGGAGGCGTACGGCCTCGTCCTGCTCGACGCGATGGCGGCGCGCACCCCGATCGTGGCCACGGCGGTCGGGGCGGTCCCCGAAGTGCTCGAAGGCGGTCGTCTCGGACGGCTCGTCCCCTACGGCGAACCGGCCGCGCTCGCCGACGCGCTCGCGGCCACGCTCGCCGATCCGGCGGGCGCCGCCGAGACGGCCGCCCGGGCCCACGCGGTCGTCCAGAAGCTCGACTGGAGCGCCTCGGCCGAGAGGCTGAGGGCGCTCTACCGCGACGCGGTCGCGGCCCGCTGAGCGCGCCGTGCCTCGAGGCGGACGAGCTCGCCGCCCACCTCGGCTAGCCCGGGGTGGCGGTCCGGCCCGAGGAGACGGGCGAGGAGGCGGAACAGTCGTCCGACGGCGCCGACGATCATGCGACGACCGCCTCGGAGAGGGAGCGGGCGTAGTCGGCGATGATCCCGATCCCGCGCCGAAGATCGGCCCGGGAGGCGGCGAACGAGAGGCGGAGGTGCGACGCTCCGAGGCTCCCGAACGCGTCGCCCGGGGTGGTGATCACGCCGCGGGCGAGGAGCGCGGTGGCGACCTCGGTGCTGGAGCGGGGCCAGTCGAAGCGCGGGAAGACGTAGAACGCGCCCCCCGGCCGGACGACCGACATGCCGTCGATGCGTCCGAGTAGCTCGACGACGAGGTCGCGTCGGGCCCGGAACTCGCGGACCATCGCCCGGGTCGCCTCGGGGTGGTCGAGCCCGACCAGGACCGCCGCCTGCGCGGGCGTCGGCGGACAGGCCATGATGTGGTAGTGCATCTTGTTGAGCTCGACCGCGAGCGACTTCGGCGCGACGAGAAAGCCGATCCGCCAGCCGGTCGTGGCGAGCATCTTCGAGAACGAGTGGACGACCACGGTCCGGTCGCTCCGTCCCCAGAACGACGTCGAGGGCCGCTCGTAGACGATGTCCTCGTAGACCTCGTCCGAGACCACGACCAGGTCGTGCCGCTCCGCGAACGCCGCGATACGGTCGACCAGCGGCCGGGGGAACACCGCGCCGGTCGGGTTCGAGGGGCTGTTCACCACGATCGCGCGGGTCCGCGGCGTCACGAGCGCCTCGAGCTCGTCCGGGTCGGGCAGGAAGCGCCGGGCGGCCGGCAGGCTGTAGGGGATCGGGACCGCGCCGGCGAGCTTCGCGTGGGGCGCGTAGAGGACGAAACCCGGGTTCGGCACCAGGACCTCGTCGCCCGGGTCGTAGAGCGCGAGCGCGGTCGCCATGAGGCCCTCCGACGCGCTCCCCGTCACGATCACGTTCTCCCGTCCGGTGGAGCTGTCGCGGGAGCGGTAGCGCTCGGCGATGCGGTCGCGCAGCGCGGGAATGCCGGCCGACGGGCCGTAGTGGTTCATCCCCTCGCGGGCCGCGCGGCAGAACTCCTCAATCACGGAGGCGGGCGGGTCGAAATCCGGTTCGCCGAGGCCGAGGTTGATGGAGTTCGGGGGGGCCGCCTCGAACATCTTGCGGATCCCCGAGATCTCCACCTCTCGGGTACGCTGGGCGACCATGCCGCCGCGGACGCCGGCCCCCCCTCTTTATCGTTGCTGGGTCGACGGCCCTCGCGCCTCGGAACGACCCTCGTCCCGGGACCTCCGACACGTCGGAGGCACCGGCCGGGCCGGGTCAGGGACAAGAGCCATCTACGCGGTCCGCTCCGTCCCGCGCGGGAGGGACGGCCGACGACGATCCGCGTGGTGGTCGGGGCGCAGTTCGGCGACGAGGCGAAGGGGAAGATCTCCGACTTCCTCGCCTCCGACTCGCGGTACGTCGTACGGACCGGGGGCGGCCCGAACGCGGGCCACTCGATCCACCTTCCTGAGGGAGCGGTCGTCCTGCACCAGCTCGCCTGCGGCGTGCTCCGCAAGGGCGGCGTCGGGGTGAGCGGCCCCGGCATGGTCCTCCAGCCAATCTCCCTGGACCTCGAGATCGGGGACCTCGAGCGTCGTCATCTCCTGCGGGGCGAGGTCGCGATCTCCGACCGCGCCCACGTTCTCCTCCCGGTCCACGAGCTCGAGGACGCCTGGGAGGACGAGCTCCGGGGGCGGGCGAACCCCGCCGGCGCCCTCGGGACGACCAAGACCGGGATCGGCCCGGCCTACGCCGACCGGGCGTCGCGCTTCGGCCTGCGCGTCGCCGACCTGCTCCGTCCCGCGGTGCTCCGCGAACGATTGGACCTCCTTTACGCGCGGAAGACGCACGTCCCGAACCTCCCCCCGGTCGACGAGCTTGCCGCCCGGCTCTCCGAGGTCGCGGGCCGCCTGGCCCCGCGCGTGCGCGCCACCGAGCCGATGCTCTGGGAGGCGCTCGCGCGCGGCGAATCGGTCCTCCTCGAAGGGGCGCAGAGCGCCCTCCTGGACCTCGACTTCGGCACGTATCCCTACGTGACCAGCTCGCACCCGACCAGCGCCGGCGCGCTTGTCGGCAGCGGCCTGCCCCCGACCGAGGTCGAGTCGATCATCGGCGTCTCGAAGGCGTACACGACCCGCGTCGGCGCGGGCCCGTTCCCGACCGAGGACTCGGGTCCGGACGGCGAGTTCCTGCGACGGGTCGGCGGCGAACGTGGGGCCACCACGGGCCGCCCTCGCCGCTGCGGCTGGCTCGACCTGGTCCACCTGCGCTACGGGACGCGCCTCAACGGGTTCACGTCGCTCGCCGTGACGAAGGTCGACGTGCTCGGCGGCCGGGATGAGGTGCCCGTCTGCGTGCAGTACGTGATGCCCGACGGGAGCACGGTCCGTGACCTCCTCCCCGCGAACGCCGACGAGCTCGCCCGAGCGCAGCCGGTCTACGAGCGTCTCGAGGGATGGCCCGAGTTCCACGAGCGCCTCAAGGACCGCGTGCGGCACGACGGCGCCTCCGCCCTCCCGTCCGCCCTGCGCCGGTTCCTGGACATGATCCAGCGGGAGGTTGGCGTGCCGGTCGAGTTCGTGAGCTTCGGGCCGCAGCGGGCCGACACCCTCCGGCTCGAACCCGGCGCCCGCACCCGCCCCATTGCCGGCTGGACGGGCTAGTTCCTCGTGTCGTTCGACCCGTTCCTCTACGTCGCCTTCGGGCTCGGCTGGGTCGTCGGGCGGCTCTTGCCGTACCGGGGTCCGTGGGTCCCGCGCGCCACGCTCGCCTTCGTCGCCGTCCTTTTGGCGCTGCTCGGTGCATCGTTCGGCGACCTCCCGCTCGGCGAGCTCGCCTCGGTCGTCCCGTACGCGGTCGCCCTGACGCTCCTCGTCCTCGCGACGACCGCGGCGGTCGCCTACGTCCTGCGCGAGCGGACGCGGCCCTCTCCGCCGGCCCGCGCGCCCATTCGCCCAAGGTTCCCGTCGAGCGTCCTTCTCCTCGTGGCGCTCCTCGCGGGGCTCGGGATCGGCCGGGCGGTCGCGGTCCCCACGGGCCTTCTCATCCCGTGGGCGCTCTACGGGCTCCTCGCGTGCGTCGCCTTCGGCCTCGACCTTAGGTGGGCTCCCCTCAAGCGGGCGTGGGTCCCGCTGGCGGCCGCGGCGGTCGGCTCGGTCGCCTCCGCGGCGGCCCTCGCCTTCGTCGTTCCGTTCGGCCCGACCGCGGTCTTCGCCTCCGCCCTGGGGTTTGGGTGGTACAGCCTCACCGCCCCCCTCGTCGCGAGCCGCCTGGGCGCCGCGCTTGGCCTGTTCGCGTTCCTCGTGAACTTCCTTCGGGAGGTGGCGACCATTCTCCTTGCCCCGCGGCTCGGATCCCGGCTCCGCGGCGAAGGGCTGGCGGCGCTCGGCGGGGCGACCTCGATGGACACGACGCTCTACTTCGTCGTGAGCTACGGCGACTCGGAGGCCGGGTCGCTCGCCCTCGCGAGCGGGCTCGTTCTCACCGCGGCAGCGAGCCTTCTCGTCCCGCTCGTCCTCTCCCTCGGCCCGACGGCTTAAGGCCCCCCGACGCTCGGCGGCGGCAGGGCTCGTGGTCCAGCGGTGACGACGTCGCTCTCACACAGCGAAGATCGCCGGTTCGAATCCGGCCGAGCCCATCCGACGCGCC
>JBAIXP010000103.1:0-7690 GCA_037916495.1 Thermoplasmata archaeon
GAGAACGCGAGGTACGTCCCGAGCGTGAGGCTCGACTCGGCGAGCCGGATCTGCGCGATGGTGCAACGGAACTCGTCCTTCGAGACCCCCTGGTTCCTCAGGAAGAGGGCGAGCGGCGGGCCCGAGATCGTGGTGAGCGCGTAGAGAAAGCCGATCCCCGTCCCGACCGCCGCGCCTCCCCGACGCTCGTTCTTGAGCGGGCGGCTCACGCCGAGGAGCTGCAGCGTGACCAGGGGGAGGAGGGCGGCGTAGACGATCAGCTTCACGTCGTTCACCGCGAGGTAGGTGAGGCCGAGCGTCCCGAGGACGACCCCCGGCAGGAGCGTGACGACGACCGAGCGGGCCCTCGGCCACGTCGCGCGGACGTAGCGGCGCTCGCGGAGGAGGAGGGCGAGGTTGACGACCACCTCGACCATGACGAGGGCGGGGTTCAGGACCTTGTTCGAGTACCAGAAGATCGCGACGGGCGTGATGATGGAGGAGAACCCGTAGCCGATCCCCCCGTTGATGAGGGCCGCGCCCAGGGCGAGGATCGCGAGCCAGATCGTGTTGAGGTCCATCTCCGCCCAGCCTCCTAGGCCCGGTCCCTCGCCGCGCGGTCCTTCTCGGCGCTGAAGTCGCCCGGCCCGCGAGGCATCGCCCCTCGACGGCCCGCCCTCCCCTATAAACCTGCCCCAATGGACCGTAAATTCGCAACACTATCTCCTCCGAGGGACCGCGGGAGGAGAGGGGTCCCGGCACGTGGGTCCCTCCGCCCGCCGCCCGGGGAGGCCAGTCTCCCCGAGGGGACCGCGGGGAAACCGGAGGCGGGCCGGGCCGTGGAGGAGCCGGTGCGCCGGGATGGATTAATCTAGGTAATTTATGGTCCGACCCGGCGCCACGGGAGGCGTTCGTCCGCCTCCGGACGGCCCTACGGGGCCTACCGGTGGCTACCTTCGGCGTGGCGCACCGCCGTCGGGACGGCGGCGGCGGGAAGGAAGCCGAGACGGGAGAGCTCGTGGAGGATGTGGTCGGCCGACTGCTGGGGCGTCAGACGGACCGCGTCGACGACGATCTCGGGCTTCTCGGGCGGCTCGTACGGGTCGTCGACCCCCGTCATCTCGCGGATCTCGCCCGCCCGCGCCCGCTTGTAGAGCCCCTTCACGTCCCGCTCCTCGCAGACGTTGAGCGGGGTGTTGACGTAGACCTCGACGAACCGGCCGATCGTCTCCCTCGCCCGTGCGCGTGACGTGCGGTAGGGCGAGATGAGCGCGACGATCGGGATCGCCCCGTTGCGGGCGAGGAGCTTCGCCACGAACGCCACGCGGCCCGCGTGGGCCTCGCGCGACGCTCGGTCGAACCCGAGGTCGGCGCTCAGGCCCTTGCGGATCTCGTCCCCGTCCAGCAGCTCGGTGAACCACCCGCGCTGGACGAGCCGGTCGACCAGGACCTTGCCGATGGTCGTCTTGCCGGCGCTCGGCAGTCCGGTGAGCCAGAGACAGAAGCCGGGAAGGTGGTCGGGCACGTTCGTCGTCTCCCTACGAGGTCAGGATGCCGTTCGGGCGGCGCAGGACCTCCGCCACCTCGGGCCGCACCAGCTCGGGGGGTATATCGCCTCCCCGTGCGAGCCCTTCCCGGATCCTCGTCTGGCTCGTGTCGAGACGGGCGGCGGGACCGTGCGCGCAGGTCCGGGCGCTCGCCATGCCGCCGCAGCGACGGCAGAAGAACGACTCCTCGTAGCGGAGGGGTCGGACCCCGATATCGAACTGGTCGAAGATCCGGTGGCAGGCGTACGGGTCGTAGAACGACCCGACCCCCGCCTGGTCCCGGCCCACGATGTACGCCGCGCAGCCGTAGTTCTTCCGAACGATCGCGAGGAAGAGCGCCGCCTTCGGCCCCGCGTAGCGCATCGTGATGCCGAGCGGGCGGACCATCACGCGGCGGTCCGGGTAGTAGTGCTGGACCAGCGCGGCATACGCCTCGAGGATCACCTCGGGCCGGTAGTCGCCCTTCTTGAGGCGGCCGACGACCGGGTGGATCAGGAGGCCGTCGATCTCCTCGCGCTCCAGCGTGACGCGCTGGAGGTACTCGTGGGCGGTGTGGGGAGGGTTGCGGCACTGGTAGGCGGCGACGGTCGACCAGTTCCGCCGGCGGAACTCCTCCCGCATCTCCCGCGGGCCGGGCTCGCCCGCGGCGACCCCGTCCTCGAGGCGCCGCAGGAGGGTCACCCGGCCGCCCCAGGCCGTCTCCCCGTGCCGCTGGATGTCCGCGACGTTCGGGTGTTTGGGGTCGGTCGTCCCGTACGCCGACTGGGCGATCGCCGCCCGGTCGAGGTGGAACTTGTCGTCGATGCTGAGGAGGGCCACCGCGCGGCCCCGGCCGTCCATGATCGCCACGTCGTCCCCGGCCTTGAGGGCGTCGAGGCCCGCGTGCTGAGGGTCGGCCGGGATGGGGAAGTAGATCGGCATCGGCCAGGGGAGGTCGTTCGGGAGGCGACCCTTGCCGAGCACCGACTCCATCGTCGAGGAATCCATGAACCCCTCGAGAGGACTGTACGAGCCGAGGGCGATCTTCTCGACGTCGTAGAGCTGGTCGATGAACGGCGTCGCCTTCGGAAGGTCCTTGAGCTCGGCGTCCCGTCGTTCGATCTCGGCGTCGCTCGCCGTTCGATCGACGAGGCGTCCTCCGTGGGGTTCCGGGATCATCTCTTCCTCCGCCCGCCCCAGACCGCGCTAGCCCGGTCCGGTCGTTCGGCGGAGTCGCCTCCGCGGACGCGGCGGAGTATTTGGGCTGCGCGCCGTGCGTCTCCGGTGGCGCGGCGCCGGTCGCTCGTCGGACGAAGGGTGAGGGTCGAGTGAGCTCGAGCATCCCGCGGGACGACGCCGACCCGACCGGCGGGCTCAGGGGGTCCGGGCGCTGACGAAGGTCCGCACGATCCCCGCCCACGAGATCGTCCGACGGACGTTCCCGAGGCCGGAGCCCGAGACCAAGGACCTCGTCGCGATGGCGACCGGCAAGGCGATCGACGGAGCCCTCTCGCGCTTCGGTTACGAGATGCGGCTCGGCCGTCGCCCCACCCAGAGCTCGATCCTCGGCCATGCCCGCGAGCTCCTCGGGGAAGCGCTCGAGGAGACGAGCGTCTCGATCCCCGCCGAGGAGGAGGGGCGGATCTTGGAGCAGGTCCAGCGGGTCGTCCAGGCGTACCGGCGAAGCGCCCTCGCAGGGCTCCCCCGTCCCAAGACGCGGGTCGTCCTGATCGACGGGGAGGTCGGGGTCTACGCGCAACCGGACTACTGGGACGGTCGGGCGAGGTTCTACGAGATGAAGAGCTACCGCGCGATCCCGCCGGCGCCCGACATCCTCCTCCAGCTCCGTCTCTTCCAGCTCGCGTTCCCCGAGTGCGAGGCGGTGCTGTTCTGCTTGAACCGGCACGTCGACCCGGTCGAGACGATCTCGGCGGTGGTCCCGCCCCCGACCCCCGACGAGACGGCCGAGACGCTCGACCGGGCGTACGCGCTCGGCGTCGAGTTCGGCGAGGAGAAGGTCCTCGAGTACGTGGACGGGCCGTTCGTGCCGTACCGCCGGGCCGGCCCCCCCTCGACCTAGGGCCCGGGAGGGAGGCAAAACCGCCGGTCGCTACCGGGGCGGGCCGAGCGGTGCTCGGCTCACGCCCGGGCCGCGGCCGCAGGACGGACGCGGTGCGGCTCGGCCGCGGGCACGCGGAGCGGCCCGAACGTGCCACCGCCCGGGGGATGAGCGGGTCGGACCGTGACCTTCGCCGCCAGGCCCTCGCGTAGCAGGCGGCACGCCACCGGGAAGACCGGACTGGTGAGCGTGTAGCGGACCTCGCGGCCCTCCCGCTCTCCCCGGACGATCGCCCGGTCGCGCAGGAGTCTCAGGTGCTGAGAGGTGTTCTGGATCGAGAGACCGAGACGCGCGGAGAGGTCGCTGACGGTCCGGCTGCCGGGCGCGAGGAGGGAGACGATCATGAGACGCTTCGGGTGGGCCAGCACCCGCAGGAGGTTCGCCTCCAGCTCGAACTCCCGAGCGTCGACCACCACCGTGGTGAAAGGATTCGCGTGCGCCATCGGTCGACCTCACCCCACCGGTTGCCCGCTTGCCCGAGCGTGCAATTGATCCCCCACCTCGGGAAGTATGCTCGGTGCGCCCGGGTTGACCCCTCCACGAACCCCGGACCGACCCGGGCCGCCGACCCGCCCCGCGCGGGCGAAGCGACCATGACCTTCCTCGTGCGTGGGGAGGTCGATGGTCTGCCGCAACGACCCGGACGATCCGCGGAAGTGCGAACGGTGCGGAGCGTTCCTCTGGGTCGCGGAGGAGGGGCTCTTCTGCGGCGACTGCGGCGCCCTCATGCCGTGCACGATGCGGGTCCTTCCCGCCGACACGGTAGCTAGCGGCCGACGCCGGGCTCCAACGTAGGGCGGCCGGCCCGGCTTCCCCGCTTCCGCCCGATGCTCCGGAGCCCGTCGCGTGGGGGCGGCCCAGAGACGAGGCCGCGGGGGGAACGTGGCTCGAGTTGGGGACCCATCCGGGGTGGCTCGCCATTAGGCGGGGAAGGCAAGCCGAGGGAGGGAATCGAACCCCCAGGAAACGGATCTGCAGTCCGTCGCATTAACCATTCTGCCACCTCGGCGCGTCGGCGCCCATCGAGGTCGGGCACAAAAGCGCTCTAGCCGCCCTGCTTTCACGACGCCCCGTCCGGCTCGACGGGCGCCGGGGAGGGCGGACCGTCAGACCGAGCGAAGTCCCCGCCCGAGCCGGGCGGCGCCCGCGCGCAGCCCCCATACGAGCCATCCGAGCGACGAGAGCGACGTTCCCTCGGCCGAGACGCGGCCGCGGCGGAGCGCCTCGAGCACGTCGTCGACGGATGCGCAGCCGTCCGGCACGACGGTGGAGGCGCGGCCAACCTCGCGGGCCTGGTGGGCGTCGCTCCCGCCGGTCGTCGGAAGACCGAGTTTGCGGGCGAGCTCCGCGGCGCGAACGTTCGCGCCGGCGGGGTTGTGGGCGTTGGTCGCCTCCACGGCGCGCAGCGAACCCGCCCCGCCGACGTGGCGCCCCGCACCGTGCGGCCACCGGTACGGATGGGCGAGCACCGCCTCCCCCCCGTGCGCGACCGCCCAGGCGACGGTCTCCTCGAGCGGGCGAGCCGGGGGCGGCGCCTCGTCCACCCCGTAGACCAGGAGGTGGCCCTCGAGGGTCGAGACCTCGACCCCGGGCACGAGGAGGAGGTGAGGGTAGACGCTGCGGACCTCCCGGAGCTCGGCGACCCCCGAGGTCGTGTTGTGGTCGGTGAGGGCGAACCCTTGGAGCGGGCCCGCGGCGACCTGGGCCGCGTGCTCGGTGACCGTGGATCGCCCGTCGGGGGAGTGGGTCGAGTGGACGTGCAGGTCGAGGCGCGTGGGCGGGGTCATCGGATCTTAGCTCCGGGCGCGATGGGCGCGGAGGGCCGGACCGCCTGCCCCGGCCCGAAGGCGAGGAGCGTCCCCGTCCCGTTCGGTTCCCCGGCCAGGCGTACCACCCCGAGCGTGCCGTCCGGCCACGTGCCGTCGACCTCGACCGTCCGTCCGCCGACGTCGACGCGGCTTCGGCCCCCGGAGGCCGGCCCGACCACCCGGCCGACGGTCAGCGGGACCGAGGAGAACTCCTCGTGCGCCACGACGCGGTCCGAAGCTGTCGAACCCGCCAGGTAGGTCCCCGGCGGGACGTCCGGCGGCGGCTCGAGGACCACGGGCCGCTCGCCCGACTCGGCCGCGAGGATCATCCCTTGCGAGGTGACCTTGCGGATCGTGCGAGGCGCGAGGTTCGCGAGCAGGACGACCCGGCGTCCCTCGAGGGCGTCCGCCGGGTAGGCCTCTCGGAGGCCGGCGACCACGGTGCGTCGCTCGGTCCCCCCGAGGTCGAGCTCGATCACGTAGAGCCGGTCGGCGCTCGGGTGCGGAACGACCGAGACGATCCGGGCGCAGCGGATCGCGAGCGGGACCGGGGAGACCGGCGCCGCCGCGGTCGCGGCCTCGGGCTTCGGGGCCTCGGCGGCCGGGGCCGTCCGGACCGAGGCGCGGGGAAAGAGCGGGCGGATCTCGCCGAGGGTCTGCCCGGCCGGGACCGGCTCGAGCGCCCGGTCCCAGTCGCCGGAACCTGGCGCCTCGGCGAACCCGAGCATCCGAAAGACCTCGGCGCTCGAGAACGGCAGCACCGGCGCCAGCCAGGTGGCGAGCGCGCGGAGGCTCCACAAGGCCTCGTAGACGATGCGGGAGCGCTCGGGCTCCTCGGCCTTCCACGGTTGGGCCTCGTGGAACCGTCGGTTCGCCTCGCGGACCTCGACCAGGGTCCGGTCGAGGGCCTCCTTGAGGTGGACCTTCTCGAGCTCGTCGCCGATCTCGGCGTGGGCACGCTCGAGCCGGGCCCCAACGCCGTCCGGGCCGTCCGCCGCCCAGCCGGGGGGCGGCTCGGGAACGCGGCCTTGGTAGCGGTCCCGCGCGAAGACGAGGGCGCGCTGCGCGAGGTTCCCGTACTGGTTCGCGAGGACCTCGTCGTGGAGCTTGTCGAACTCCTCCCAGTCGAGCTCCGTGTCGTGGTTCTGCGGCGCGAGCAGCGCCCCGTAGAAGCGGATCGCGTCCGGAGCGTACCGCTCGAGGAGCGACGGGACGAACGGGCTCGCCTCCCGCGTGCGGGACTTCGAGACCTTCTTCCCTTCGATGAGGAGCCACTCGTTCGCGGGGACGTCGAACGGGAGCTTGAGACCCCCGACGCCCAGGAGGATCGAGGGCCAGACGATCGTGTGGTGGAACTTGTTGTCCTTGCCGACGAAGTAGTAGGCGCGCACCGGCTCGCGCTCGTCCCAGAACCGGCGCCAGGCGTCGGGGCGGTCGGCACGGATCGCCCACTCTCGCGAGGCGGAGAGGTAGCCGACGAGCGCGTCGAACCAGACGTAGAAGCGCTTGCCGGGGTAGCCCGAGACGGGAAGCGGAACGCCCCAGTCGAGGTCGCGGGTGATCGCGGTCGGGTGGAGCCCCTCGGCGAGGAAGTTCTGGGCGACCCGGAGCGTGCCGGGCCGCCAGTGCCCCTGCTGGGCGAGGTACTCGGAGAGTTTCGGAGCGAGACGGTCGAGCTCGAGGTAGAAGTGCTCGGTCGGGCGCAACTCGGAGCGCGTCCCGCAGAGCGAGCAGGTCGGGTTGCCGAGGGCGCGCGCCTCGAGCGGCCGGCCGCACTGGTCGCACTCGTCGCCGCGGGCCTTCTCGAACCCGCAGTACGGGCACGTTCCGACCAGGTAGCGGTCGGGGAGGAACCGCGCGTGCTTCGGGCAGTACGGCGCGCTGTCGGCCCGCCGCCGGACGAACCCCCGCTCGAAGAGCGCGAGGAAGACCTCCTGGACCGTCCGCTCGTGCACCGTGGTGCGGGTCGTCGTGAACAGGTCGAAGGAGAAGCCCAGCCGCTCGAAGGCGGCCCGGTTGACGGCGTGGTAGCGCTCCGCGACGACCTCGGGCGACGTACCTTCCTTTTCGGCGGTCAGGAGGATCGGCGTGCCGTGCATGTCGGAGCCCGACACCATCAGGACCTCGTCGCCGCGCAGGCGGTGGTACCGTGCGAAGATGTCGCCGGGCAGGTAGGCGCCCGCGAGGTGGCCGAGGTGGAACGGCCCGTTGGCGTACGGCCACGCCACCGCGACCAGGATCCGCGCCAACGACCCCTC
>JBAIXP010000104.1:0-12333 GCA_037916495.1 Thermoplasmata archaeon
CGGGACCTTGCGCGCGATCTCCGCGGCCATCGCCGAGCACGACGACGGCGGGACGGGCCGTTGGGTGTAGCCCGGCAGTGCGAGGTCGTACGTCACGACCTTCTTCTCGGCGATCGTCTCCCAGACGGCGCGGAAGACCCGCTCGGCCGCTTCCTTCTCGCCCAGGTGACGGAGCAGGAGCTCCACGCAGAGGATCTCGGCGACCGGGTCGGCGCGGTCCTGGCCCGCGTACTTCGGGGCGGAGCCGTGGACCGGCTCGAACGCGGCGATCGCGTCGCCGAAGAGCGCCCCGGGCGCGACGCCGAGCCCGCCCGCGAGGCCCGCGCAGAGGTCGGAAAGGATGTCGCCGAAGAGGTTGGTCGTGACGATGACGTCGTACTCCTCGGGCTTCTTGACGAGCTGCATGCACATGTTGTCGATGAGCCGCTCGTCGGCCTGGAGGTCGGCGTACTTCGGCGCGATCTCGCGGAAGACCGTCTGGAAGAGCCCGCCGGTCGTCTTCATGATGTTCGCCTTGTGCACGGCGGTGACGTGCTTTCGCCCCTGCTTGCGGGCGAACTCGAAGGCGAAGCGCACGATCCGCTCGGACGCCTTGCGCGTGACCACCGCGACGCTCTCCGCCGCGGAGTGGTCCTTGTCGACCCAGTGCTCGACGCCCGAGTAGAGGCCCTCGGTCGCCTCGCGCACGACGACCAGGTCCGTCTCGGGAAAGCGGGTCCCCTCCCCCGCGATCGCGCGCGCAGGCCGCACGGACGCGTAGAGGTCGAGCTGCTGGCGCAGCGCCACGTTCACCGAGCGGAACCCGCTGCCGATCGGGGTCGTGATGGGGCCCTTGAGCGCGAGCCGGTTGCGACGGATCGACTCGAGGACCTCGTCGGGCAGCGGCGTGCCCGAGGCGCGGATCGCCGGCTCGCCGGCCTGGACCACGTCCCAGTCGATCGAGACCCCGGTCGCCTCCGCGACCCGGCGGGCGGCCGACGTGACCTCGGGGCCGATGCCGTCACCGGGGATGAGCGTGACCCGATATCCCATCGCCTTGCGACCGGACGGTCCGAGCCGCTATCGGATTTAAGGGACGCTCAGGGCCGGGCGGGCGCGGCGAGCGCCGGCCCGGGAAGCCGCGGCAGGACGAGGCGGAGGACCCTGTCGCGCACCGAGGAGGCGTCGCGGACCGAGGTCCAGAGGACGACGACCCCGTCCCAGCTCCCGGCCCCGAGGTCGGCGACCTCGAACCGCGGCGGGGGTGCGCCGACGAACGGGGCGGGGAACGCCTTCGCGATCTCGGGGAGCGTCGCCTCGACCTCCGCGACGCTCACCGAGTTCGGGAACGTGAGGCGGACCCGGTGGGTCGTCGGACCCTTCGGCTGGAGGACGAGGGCCGTGATCACGACCGCGTTCGGGACCTTGGCGAGCGCGCCGGTCTCGAGCCTCAGGACGGTGTAGACGAGGCCGATGTCCTCGACGGTCCCGGCGTAGGCCGGGTGGAGCGCCTCGTGCGGGTAGGTGGGGGCCAGGATGCCGTAGCTCGAGCTCACGAAGCTCACCCGGTCGCCGGGGCGGAACGGGTCGGCGAAGACGAGGAGGAGGCCGGCGAAGACGTTCGCGAGCACCGTCTGGGAAGCGAGCCCGAGGACGATCCCGGTGAACCCCGCCCCGACGAAGATCGAGTCGGCGGAGACCCCCGCGAGCCGGAAGAGGGCGAGGGCGGCCGCGATCGCGATCACGAGGTTGATGAACAGGCGGACGGCGGCCCCCCGGCTCACGAGCCCCTTCGTCGAGAGCACCCGGCTCGCGGCGGTGGTGAGCGCCCGGGCGACGAACCAGGCGACCAGGATCACGCCCCCGGCCTCGAGGAGGAGCACCTGGAGGGGCGAGAAGAGACGGAAGATACGGACGTTGAAGACCCCGAAGAGGAGGTAGAGGCCGACCGCGAGCGCGGCGGCGATCGCGAGGTCACGGCCGAGCCCGCGCATCGGGGGCGTCTCGTTGGGGACGGCCATCGCGGGACGCGAAGGAATGTCGCACTTGGCAGTTTCCATGCCGACGTTCGAAGATTAACAGAATTCTTATAGAAAATAGACTGTCAATCAGCCATGTTCCTGGTCACGCACCCCGAGGTCCTCGCCGACGACTGGCTCGCTCCCGTGGCGCTCGGGCGGGAAGGGGCGACACGCGAGATCGTCCGCCTCCTCGACCCGCCCGCGCCGCGCGCGCCCCCGCCGTGGATCGCGTCGGTCGCCGGGCCGAGCGGCTCGGGCACCAGCACGGTCGCCCGCCGCGCCGCCCGTGAGGTCGCTGACCGCCTGCGCGAGGCCGGCGCGGGCGCGGCGCGTCTTCTTGCCGTCCGGACGGCGCTCGCCCGCGGCTCGCACGGGGTCGCCACGGGCCTCCTCCGCCGCTTCGACGAAGGGTTCGACGGGCGGGGGTTCCCGACGTCCGAGGTCCTCGCCGGCGTCCTCCGCCGGCTGCGGCGCGAGAGCCGCCCCGCGGTGGTCGTCCTGGACGACCTCGCGGTCGGCGGGCCGGATATCGTGCCGGTCCTCCGGGCCCTCGTCGAGCCGGACCGTTTCCTCCCGGAGGGAGAGAGCGGCCTTCCTCCGCTCTACGCGATCGTCGCGGGCAGCCCCGAGGGTCTCGCCCCCGCGCTCGCCGCGATCGCGCCGCACGTCCCGGCCCGGCCGAGCGTCGTCCTCGCCCCCTACGAAGAGCCGACCCTCCGAGCGATCGTGAAGGAACGGGCGCTGCGGGCGCTCGGCCGCGAGCCTCCCGAGGCCCTCGTCCGCGGGGTGGTCGCGCGAGCGGTCGCGGACGGCGGCGGCGCCCGCCGCGCCTTCGAGGTCCTGCGACGAGAGCTCCTCGGCGCCGGACCGGACGCGAGGCCGCGCCGTGGTCCCGGACGGGAGGGGGCCGTGGCGATCGAGCCAGAGCTCGTCGACGCGATCGGGCGGGCGAGCCGCGGGTCGCTCGCCCGCCTCGGCGAAGTGCGCCGGCACGAAGCGGAGCTCGCCCGCCACCTCGGTCGGGCCCCGCTCCCGACCACGACCCTCTGGCGGCGGATCGTCCGCCTCGAGCGGGCCGGCTACGTCCGGCGGGAGATCCGCACCGGCGGTCCCGGTGGGACCCTCTCGGTCCTCCGGGTCGTCACGCCGCTCGAGGAGTGGGTCACGGCGGCTCGGGAGGGAACTCGTCCAGCCGCCGGGGACGCGCCGCCTTCTTCGGCGGGCCCGGAGCCTTGGCCGGCGGGCGCGGTTCGCTCGGCGTGGCCGGCGCCCTCCCGCCCCTGACCTGGGCGAGGACCGCTTCGGCGAGGCGGCTCGAGCCGAGGACCTGCGCGACCCGCTCGAGCGGCGCCTGGCGGAGGGCTTCGCGGTCGGCGTAGCCGGCCCGGTAGAGGAGCCGGCCGCGCGCTCGGCCGATCCCGCGCAGCCGCACGAGGTCGAGGAGCTCCTCCTTCACCCCGTAGCGGACCCGCAGCGAAAGGTCGTCGAGCGTCCGGACGAGCCGCGGGGCGAAGGCGCTCGCGAGGCGCGAGGCGCCGAAGAGGAGCCAATCGGCGTCCTCGACCCGCGCCCTCAGGTCGCCCGCCCCGATCCCGTAGCGTTCGGTGATCTGGAGGATCGGGGTCTCGGCGAGCCACTGCTCCAGGACGGCGGCGGTCTTGAGCGAGGAGAGGAACGCGTCCAGGGGGAACTCGAGCGGCGGTTCCTCGGGTCGGACGAGGAGCTCCTCCGCCTCGTCCGCGTACCGCGCGAGGAACTCCGCCTCCTCCCCCCGCCGGACGAACAGGGTCGACAGATCCGGCGTCGCCGCGACCGCTGCCAGGAGCGGGAACTCCGCGACGCCGAGGGGCGCGCGCTCGACCGCTTGGCGCAGGGCGATCGCCGTGAGCGGGTCGAGGTAGAGCTCGCTCGTGAGCCGGCCGAACCGGGTCGCGCTGATCCGCTCGCCGAGGACCAAGAGCTCGTGGTGGGCGAGGAACCGCTCGACGCGGGCGACCGTCCGCTCGAGCTCCGAAAGCTCCTGGGTGTGGCCGTAGAAGGTGCCGGCGAAGAAGCCCTTCAGACCGGCGTCCGTGTGCGCGACGTCGCTCGCGACGAGCGCGAGGACGTGCGTGCGGAGCGCGGCTTCCGACGCGAGCTGGCTCTGGACGGGTTCGGGCGGCGCGCTGAGGTAGGCGTCGATGAGCGTCTCCTCCTCGCCCGGTCCGCGCGCGACGAGGAGCGCCTCGCCGGTCGGGTCGTAGCGGGGCCGGCCCGCCCGGCCGAGCATCTGCTGGACCTCCATCGCGGGGATGGGCGCCTGGATGCCGAGCCGGGCGTCGTAGCGGCTCGTGTCCCGCACGATCACCCGCCGGGCGGGCAGGTTGATCCCGGCCGCGAGCGTCGGGGTCGCGACCAGCGCCTTCACCACCCGGGTGCGGAACGCATGCTCGACGATCCTCCGCTCGGGGTCGGTGAGCGACGCGTTGTGGAACGCCACGGCGTGCGGAAGGAGGCCGCTTAAGCGGCGGACCCCTTCGGTCTCCTCCTCGCCGACCCCGGACAATTCCTCCGCCGAGCCCCGCGCGAGAGCGCGCTCCTCGCGCGAGAGCGCCGCCTCGACCGCCGGGATGAGCGCGTGGGCGAGCTGCTCGCTCGCCTTACGGGAGTTGACGAAGACGAGCGCCTGGCCGCCCTCCTGGACGATGGTGCGGACGAGGCGGGGGACGGGCTCGCCGGGCGGGTCGACCTCCCGGGTCGAGAGGTCCGTGAACGTGATCCGGCCGCCGTGGTAGACGCCCATCTTGAGCGGGACGGGGCGGAAGCGGCTCGCGATGTGCCGCGCGCCGAGCCAGGCGGCGACCTCCTCGGAATTGCCGACCGTCGCCGAGAGGGCGACCACCTGGAGGTCCGGGTACGATCGTCGCAGCCGGGTGAGGCTCACCTCGAGGGTCGGACCTCGCTCGGCGTCGCGCAGGAGGTGGACCTCGTCCGCGACGACCACCCCGAGCCGGTCGAGCCAGGGACTGCCGCGGCGCAGGAGCCCGTCCGCCTTCTCGCTCGTGGCGACCAGGACGTCGAGCTTCTCGAGGCGGTCGGCGGGGAGGTCAAAGTCCCCGACCGAGATCCCGACCTTGATCCCGAGGGAGGCGAACCGCCCGAGCTCCTCCGCCTTCTCGTGGGCGAGGGCCCGGAGCGGCACGAGGTAGAGGCCGGCCCGCCCGGCGCGCGCCGCGCGCAGGAGGGCGAGGTAGGCGACGAGCGACTTTCCGCTCGCCGTGGGGCAGGCGAGCAGGACGCTCTCTCCCGCGAGGACGGGACCGAGCGCGGCGGCCTGGGGCGGATAGAGCTGCGAGATCCCGTCGTCCTCGAGGAGCTTGCGCACGGGCTCGTCGAGGGGCGTCTCGGAAAGAGGGACCGGCCGCTCGCCGTCCGGGGGCCGCTCGCGGATGGCCGGAGTTCGGGCAGCGCGGGGCACGTCCCCCGAGGAGCCGGGCGGGCTACTAGACCCTTCGGTCGGGGTCGGCCTCGAGGAGGCGTCGCGCGAGGATGAGCTCCTGGATCTCGGTCGTTCCTTCCACGATCGGGAAGACACGGGCGTCCCGGAAGAGCCGCTCGGCCACCCCCGTCCTTCCGCCGGCCTCCCCCGCCACTTCAACGCCGCGGGAGGCGATCGAAAACGCGGCCCGCGAGGCGAGGAACTTCGCCGCGGACGCCTGGTCGATGAACTCAAGCCCCGCGTCCTTGCGGCGGGCCGCCTCGGCGACGACCGCGTCGGCCGCGAGGAGCTCGGCGTACGCCCGGCCGAGGAGGTGGCGCTTCCACTCCGCGTCGTCGGCCCGGACGCTTCTTCGCATCTCCTCGAACGCGGCGCGGGCGACCCCGAGGGCGCAGCTCGCGATCCCCACCCGGCCGCCGGCGAGCGCCGAGAGGGCGATCTTGAGCCCCTTGCCCTCGGGCCCGAGGAGGGCGTCGGGCGGGAGCTCGACGTTGCGGAGCACGAGCTCCATCGTCTCGCTCCCGCGGAGGCCGAGCTTGTCGAACCGCTGGGCGACCGAGAACCCCTTGCTCCCGGGAGGGACGACGAAGGCGCTGATCCCGGGCGAGCCGAGCGACGGGTCGCGCGTGGCGAACAGCACGATCGCCCCCGCGCTCGCGGCGTTCGAGATGAACACCTTCGAGCCGTTCAACTCGAACCCCGACGCGGTCGCGCGGTAGCGGGTGCGCAGCGACGCGGCGTCCGAGCCGGCCCCCGGCTCGGTGAGGGCGAACGCGCCGAGCCGGCGGCCCTGGGCGAGGTCGGGAAGGTAGCGCGCGCGCTGCGCGTCGGTGCCCCAGTCGAGGATGGGCGTCGCGCAGACCGAGACGTGCACCGCGAGCACGACGGCGACCGCCGGCGAGACCGCCGCGAGCTCCTCGAGGACCGCGGTGAGCTCCCGCGCTCCTCCACCCTGGCCCCCCCAGCGGGATGGGATCCCGACCCCGAGGAAACCCTCGCGGGCGAGCTCGGCGATCAGCTCCTCGGAAAGGAGGTCCCGCCGGTCGATCTCGTCGGCGAGCGGTCGGAGCTTCGCCTCGGCGAACCCCGCCGCCTTCCTCCGCCACGTCCCGGCGAGGTCCGACGCGTCCGCTCCCACCTCCGCACCAGAGCGACCAGCCCTTAAGCGGTAAGGGCGTCGTCCCGGGCGGACGGGCGACGGTCGTGACGACGGAGCCGAGCCCGAAGGACCGGTTCACCTCGCTGGACACTTACGCCCTGGTCCAGGAGCTCCGGGGCCTTCGCGGGGCGCGTATCGACAAGGTCTTCGACGCGCCCGCGGGCTATTCGTTCCTCCTGCGCGCCCCCGGCCGCAAGGCCGAGCTCGTGGTCGTTCCGGGCCGGTACGCCGCCCTCCTTCCCCCGGAGCCCGAGCATGGGGAGAGCCTCTCTCCGTTCGCGCGCGAGCTTCGTCGGCTGCTCACCGGCGCGACGGTCGTGCGGGTCTCCGACCCCGGCGGCGAGCGCTACCTCGAGCTCGAGGCGGCCCGGGGCGCCGACCCCGGGCCGACTGTCCTCGCCGCGGAGCTGTTCGGCTCGGGGAACCTCGTCGTCGCGAAGGACGGCCGGATCGCGGCCGTGGTGCACGCGCGCAAGTGGGCCCACCGCGAGCTCAAGATCGGAGCGAGCTACGCCCGCCCCCCCGCGCGGGACGACCCCTGGACCCTTCCGGTCGCCCGCATCCAGAGCGAGCTCGAAGGCTCTCGGACCGATCTCACGAGCACCCTCGCCGCGCGGCTCTCGCTCGGCGGACCGGTGGCCGAGGAGGTGATCGCCCGCGGCGGGTGGGGCCCGCACGCTCCGGCGTCGACAGATGCGGCCCGGGTCGCCGCGCGTCTCCGCGAGATCCTCGCCGGGATGGTCGCCGAGATCGGAGCCGCGCCGAAGGGGTTCGTCACGTTACGATCGGGCGTCGCGGTCGACGCGGCCCCGTACCGTTCCGAGCGCTGGCGCGGCCTCGACGGCCTCGAGGAGGTCGAGCGGCCCACGTTCTCCGAGGCGGCCCGCGAGTACTTCCTGACCGTCTACCGCCCGCCGCCCTCGGCGGAGGAAACGGCGCGCGCGGCCGAGCGCGAGAGCCTGCGTCGGCTCGCGGAGCGACAGCGGGAGGCGGCGGCCGCGCTCCGGGAAGCGGCCGAGGCGAAGAAGTCGGACGCCGAGCTCCTCTACGCCCGCTACCCCGAGGTCGAGCGGGCGCTCGCCCGGGCGGCGGAGTCCGGGTCTCCTCCCCGATCGGTCGAGCTGACGCTCGACGGCCGGACGATCTCGGTGGTCGCGGACCGGGGCGTTGAAGGGGCCGCCCGCTCGCTGTACGAGGAGGCGAGGCGTCTCACGGCGAAGCTCGCCGGGGCGGAGGAAGCGCTCGCCGCGACCGAGGCGCGCCTCGCGGCCGGGGAGCTCCCCGCGCGAGCCCCGCGCGGCGGGACGCGCGCACCGCCGGTCAAGGCCCGCTGGTTCGACAAGTACCGCTGGTTCCTGAGCTCGGACGGCGTCCTCGTGATCGCCGGGAAGGACGCCGCCTCGAACGACGTGGTCGTCCGACGCCATCTCAAGGAGGGGGACATCTACCTGCACGCCGACCTTCAAGGGGCGGCGTCGGTCGTCGTCAAGCGGCCGCAGGGCGCGACCGCGGTCCCCCCCACGACGGTACGGGAGGCCGCCCAGTGGGCGGTGGCCTACTCGAAGGCCTGGCGAGCCGGGCTTGCCTCCGCCTCCGCGTTCTGGGCCACGCCCGACCAGGTCACGAAGACCCCTGAAACCGGCGAGTTCGTCCCGAAGGGGGCGTGGATCGTGCGGGGCACGAAACACTTCGAGCGGGACCTCCCGCTCGAGCTCGCGGTCGGGACGGTTCGCTACGACGACGAGGAGCGCTGGACGGTGGCTCCGGCCTCGGCGGTCCGCGCGCGGGGCACCCTGCGGGTCCTGGTCAGCCCGGGCGACGAGCGCGAGCGCGCCCGGGTCGAGGAGGAGCTCGCGCGCGAGCTCGGGGTCTCCCGGTCCGTACTCCAGCGGCTCCTTCCCGCCGGGGGCCTTACCGTGCGCCGGGCGTAGACCACCGTCACCCGCTCCGGCGGGAACGCGTCGCCCGGCCGTCGCCAGGTCTTGCCGTTCGCGCGGAGCGCCCAGATGGTGAGCGGGCCGGCACCGAGGCGGAACGTGGCGCCCACCTCGAGGCGAGGGAGGGCGCTCGCCGGCACCTTGAGCGTTCGGGACCGATCGCCCTCGATGAGCGCGACCCGGACCGTCGGCTCCACCTGGCTCGTCGCCCACACGGTGGCGACCGACCGTGCAGGGGCCGAGGCGGCGGTCTTCCCGTCCGTCCGCTCGAGGCGCGTCACGAGGACCGGGGTCCCCTCTACCTCGATTCGGTCGCCCCGGGCGAGCACGGTGGTCGGCGGAAGGAAGATCGGCGACCGCTTCGAGGTCGGGCCCGAGGAGACGATCGCCTCGACCCGGGCGCTCTTCTCGGGCACGGACGAGAACGTCCGCGTGACCCGGCAGACCTGGCAACGGGCGACCCCCGAGACGGCGCCCGCGGCGCGACGCCGGTCGACGCGGAGGATGCGGTGGGGAGTCTCCTCGCCGCAGGTCTCGCAGTAGAGGGTCGCCCGGTGGATCGCCGCCGCACTCGGCTCGGGCTCGCCGCCGGTCATCTCCGGACCCCCGCGCAGTGGACGCCCCGGGGTCCCTCGGAACCCTCGTGCCCCTGGGGGGACGCGCGTGGTGCTTCGGCCGTCACGCTCGACGCCTCCGGCGAAAACGCCTAGCCGGGCCCCGCGCGGATGGGGCTGCCCGAATTTGAATCGGGGTCCCGGGCTCCCAAAGCCCGAAGGATGGACCAGTAGAGCGGGCCGAGGGTCGTCCTCGGGCCCGAAGCTACCCCACAGCCCCGCATGCCGGCTAGACCGCCTCCACCTGGCGGAGGGTCCGACCGATGCGGCATTCGGCGGGGCCGTCCGCGATGGAGACGATGCGGAACTTCTGCTTGGCTGGCAGCGACGGGCCGGCGCAGACGCTCCAGTTGGGGCAGTCGAGCCGACGGCAGGGGTACCGTCCCACCTCGACCAGGCTTCCGACGATCGCCGAGCGGGCGTCGACGACGAGGGGCCGCTCGACGGGCTTCACCTCGACGACGTGAGCGTCCGTTTCCTGGAGCGCGCACGGGTGCGTCACCTCCCGCACCCGGGTGACCTCGTAGCGGCGGCCCGGGTCGAGGGTGAGGCAGGCGTGGCGGTACGCGCACGTCCGGCAGACCGGTCCGCCGCCCTGGTAGACGAACCGGAACCCGTCCTTCGACTCGGAGACCGCGAGCAGCGTGATGTCGGGCATCGGACTAGGCCGTCACCCCCGTCACGGACGCGAGCCGTTCGGCCGCCTCCCGGGAAAGGCCGTTGTCACCGAGGATCGTGTAGCGGTCGGGCCGCAGCGAGTGGGCGAGCACGAGCGCCTTCACGACCTCCTCGTTCGTGACGCCGAGCTCGGGGGCGGTGGTCGGGGCGCCGATCGTCAACAAGGCGGTCTTCACCCGACGCCAGTCGCCCCCGTGGAGGTACATCATCATGATCGCCCCGACGCCGCACTGCTCGCCGTGGAGGCTCGGGTGCGCGCTCACCCGCTCGAGAGCGTGGGAGAACAAGTGCTCGCTGCCCGAGCACGGACGGGAGGAGCCCGCGACGCTCATCGAGATCCCCGCGACCAGGATCGGGCGGATCGCGGTCCAGACCGACGCCTCGAGGTTCGGCTTGATCGAGCTCGCGTGGTCGATGATCTCCTGCGCGGCGTACTCGCTCAACGTGGCGGCGGTGCTCGAGTACTCCTCGCCGCGCAGCCGCACCGCGAGGCGCCAGTCGAGGATCGCGGTCACGTTCGAGATCACGTCCGCGCATCCGGACGCGAGGAGCCGGAACGGCGCCTGGACGATGACGGAGGTGTCGGCGATCACGCCCATCGGGACCGCCCCCTCGGTGCTGGTGACGCTCTCGGAGTTGCGCAGCGAGGCGCGGGGGGAGGAGATGCCGTCGTGGGCGGCGGAGGTCGGCAGGCTCACGAACGGGATCCTGAGGCGCGACGCGACCACCTTGGTGATGTCGATCTTGCTGCCGCCGCCGACGCCCACGAGGAACCGCGCGTCGACCTTGCGGGCTTCGACCGCCACCCGGTCGACCTCGGTGAGCGTCGCCTCGTGCGCGATGATCGTCTCCACAGCGAAGCCGTCCGAGCGCAGGATCTCGGAGGCGCGGTTCCCCGCGAGCTCGGCGGTACGCGGGCCCGTCACGACCGCCCCCCGGGGGGCGAAGCCGAACTGTCGGCACATCGCGGCGAGCTCCTCGAGGACCCCGTGGCCCACGAGGACGTTCCGCGGGAAGACCATCCCCTTCGCCTTGCCGAACGGCATCTCGCCCGGTACCAGGAGGTCCTGTACTCCCGGCCGGGCGTCCACCATGGTCCGAACCGCCGAACGGGGGGGCCGGGCTCTTTAGCCTATCCAAGGCCGCCGCGCGCGGACCGAGAGCGCGTTCAGCGGCCGGGGACGTCGCCCCAGAGGACCTTGTGCTCCTGGAGCATCACCCGCACGTCCAGCCGGTCGGCAAGGACCCAATCGGCGAGACGTCCCGCCTCGCTGCCCCAGACCGGCTGGAAGACGAGGGTGGCCGGCCCGCGGTAGCTCCGGACGACCTTCTTCGCGTAGAGGTAGTCGCGGCGGTTGGCGATGACGAACTTCAGGGCGTCCTCCGCTCCGAGGAGCTCGAGGTTCCCCCACCGGTTCCGTTTCTCCATCCGCGAGGACGGGCACTTCACGTCGACGCTCAACCGGACGTTCGGGATCCCCACGTACGGGCCGACGTCGAGCGACCCGCCGGTCTCGATCACGGTCGTGATCCCCCGCTCGGAAAGGCGGCGGACGAGCTCGAGCGACGAGCGTTGGAGCAGCGGCTCGCCGCCCGTGAGGCAGACGAAGCGGGTCCGGTGGCGCTTCACCTCGGCGAGGAGCGACGGGATCGAGCGCTCCCGGCCCGCGCCGAACGAGTAGGTCGTGTCGCACCAGGCGCAGCGCAGGTTGCACCGGGCGGTCCGGACGAACGTCGTCCGCACCCCCGTGAGGGGGCCTTCCCCCTGGATCGAGTGGAAGACCTCGATGATCCGCACCGCCCGTTCCCTCCCTTCCCGACCCGAAGCCCGAGGCTCCGTCCCCTCTCCACCGCCCGTCCTTAAGAGCGGCCCGGGTGGTGCCCGGTCGTGGAGAGGTCCCGCGAGCAGCACTGGCGGGAGGCGTGGGCCAAGGCGGGGATCGCCTCGGGCCGCCGCGAAGCCGGCCGGGGGAAGTTCTACGCCCTCAACGCCTACGCCGGACCGAGCGGGTTCTTCCACGTCGGGCACCTGAGGGCGTACGCCTACCTGGACGCCCTCGGACGCTACCACCGCATGCTGGGCGAGCAGGTTCTCCTACCGTTCGGCGTCCACGCCTCCGGCCTCCCGGCCGTCGCCTGGGCCCAGAAGGTCCGCGACCGTGACCCGACGGTCCTCTCGCAGCGCGAGGACGCCCAGATCCCCGACACGGAGGTCGCCCGGCAGGTCGACCCCGAGCACGTCGCCCGCTTCTTCCTCGCGAGCTACCGGTCCACGATCGAGGAGCTCGGCGTGCTGATCGATCCGGCGACGCTCCTCACGACCGTCGACGAGGACTACCGCGCGTTCGTCGGCTGGCAGTTCCGCGCGCTCTTCCGCGAGGGGGCGCTCGTCCAGGCGACGCACTACGCGTCCGTCTGCCCGGTCTGCGGCCCCGTCGCGGTCGACCCGGCCGAGACCGACCTCTCG
>JBAIXP010000105.1:0-11257 GCA_037916495.1 Thermoplasmata archaeon
TCCGGTCGCAGCCAGGGGATCACGATCACGGCGTCCTCGAAGCTCCCGAAGGAGGAGGTCGAGCGGATGGTCCGCCAGGCCTCCGAGTTCGCCGAGAAGGACCGGGAGCGCGCGCAGCTCATCGAGGCGCGCAACCAGGCCGAGTCGCTCGCCTACGAGGCGGAGCGGGTCCTTTCGGACCAGAAGGAGAAGCTCTCCCCGACCGAGGTTGACGACCTCCACGAGAAGGTGAAGGCGGTCCGCGCCGCGATCGCGGAGAAGGAGACGACGGTGGCCCGGATCCACACCGCGACCGAGGCCCTGACGAAGAGCCTCCACGCGGTCGCCCAGAAGCTCTACCAGGCGGGCGGGTCGCCCGGGGCGGGGACCCCGCCGGGCAGCGAGACCCCACCGCCGTCCGAAGCGACGGCGAACGGCCCGGTGGACGCCGACTTCAAGGTCGTCGACGACGACCACAAGGCCGAGGGCTCGTCGTAGCGCGACGCGGGCCGTCTACGCGGCCCGCCGCCGGGGCCACCTACGGCCCTTCGGCGCCCCGACGTACTCGACGTCCGGCCGGATCAGGCGGTTGTCGGCCGCCTGTTCGAGCGCGTGCGCGGTCCAGCCGACCGTGCGCGCGACCGCGAAGGTCGGGGTGAACAGGGTCCGGTCGAGCCCGATCGCCTCCAGCAGGACCGCGCTGTAGAACTCGACGTTGGCGTAGAGCTTCGCGCCCGGATGGCGCGCCTCGAGCGCGGCGCGACCGGCCCGCTCGACCGCCTCGGCGAGCTCAAGGCGCTCGGGGCGGGCGACGCCGCGCGCAAGCTCGTGGAGGAGGAGGCCGCGAGGGTCCTCGGCCTTGTAGGCTCGGTGGCCGAACCCGTAGAGGAGCTCACGACGGGCGAGCCGGGCCTCGATCACCCTCTCCGCCTCCTCCGGCCGTCCGACCTGATCAAGGAGCTCGGAGACCCGGCTCGGCGCGCCGCCGTGCAGGGGACCCTTGAGCGTCCCCAGCGCCCCCGTCGCGGCGCTGTAGAGGTCGGTCTGGGTCGAGATCGCGACGCGGAGGGCGAACGTCGAGGCGTTCATCCCGTGGTCGGCGAGCAGCCCGAGGTAGCCCTCGAGCGCCGCCACGTGCCGGGGGTCGGGCTCCTCGGCGCGCAGCATCCAGAGGTAGTTCGCGGCGTGGCCGAGGTCCCCGCGCGGAGCGACCGGCGCCTCGCCACGGGAGCGTCGCACGTAGCGCGCGAGCAGGACCGGGACCCGGGCGATGAGCTCGTAGCCGTCCTCGAGGCGCGGAGGGTAGGGGTGCGAGCCGTCGCCGAGCACCGAGACGATCGTGCGGAGGGCATCCAGGGGAGGGATCCCCGCCGGCAGCGCGTCCACCGCGCGCTCGACCGCCGCGGGGACCGCCCGGGCGGCACGGAGCCTCTCGGCGAGCTCGGGGGGCGGGTCGTGCGCGGGAGGGTCACCGAAGAGGAGGAGGTGCGCGATCGATTCGTAGGGCACCCCGGGGACGAGCTCGGAGACGTCGAAGCCGCGGTAGACGAGCTCGCCCGTCGGGCCCCCGACGTAGGTGATCGCGCTCTGCCCGACGATCGCCTCCTCGAGCCCTGAGGAGAGCCGAACCTTGGCTCCGGTCATCGCTTCGGCGGGCGAGCGGCCGGAGAGGAAAGCCTGAGCGCCCCGTCGGGGGCGCGCTCCCGTGCGGGCCGCCCTCCGATAGGCCCGGGTCGCCGCGCGGAGCCTGCCGCGCGCTCCGGCCGGCAAAGCCTAAAGCCCGAACCGAGGGTGCGCGGCCCGATGGCGGAAGGCCCCGTCCCGTTGCTCGAGCGTCTCCTCGAGGTCCGGGTCACGTTGCTCCTCAAGGACTCCCGGCAGCTCTCCGGTCGCCTCACGGGGATCGACGAGCACCTCAACCTCGTCCTCGACGACGCGAGCGAGACGACGGCCGAGGTGAACCGCCGGCTGGGCCGGGTCGTCCTGCGGGGCTCGAACGTCGTGACGCTCCACGCCCCCGACGCGTCGACCCCGAAGTCGAAGTAAGGCCGTGGCCGATCCTCCCCGCGCCGCCTCACCGGGCCGCCCCCGCGAGCGCGGCGAGGTCCTCGCGGTCCTGAAGCTCCTCGCCCTCGAAGGGGCCGACCACACGCCGGTCCTCCTTACCTCGCGCGAGGTGGGCGGCCGGCTCGGCGTGAGCCAGCAGGCTGCCGACCGCTACCTGGTCGCGCTCGAGAAGAAGGGCTACCTCGCCCGCTCGCTCGCCCAGCGCCGCCAACGGCTCTCGCTTACCCCCGCCGCGCTGCGCCTCCTGCGCCAGGAGTACCACAGCTACCGCAGGATCTTCGAGGGTCCGGAGCGCGCGACCCTCCAGGGAGAGGTCGTCTCGGGTCTCGGCGAGGGGCGCTACTACCTGAGCCAGCCCGGCTACGTCGTCCAGTTCTCCGAGCGGCTCGGCTACACGCCGTTCCCCGGGACGCTCAACGTGAAGCTCAAGGCGGCCGACGTCCGACGGCTCGCCGGCGTCGCAGAGTGGGACGGCGTGCGGATCGACGGCTTCCCGGCGAGCGGGCGCACGTTCGGCGGCGCGACCTGCTACGCCGCCCGGATCAACGGCGCGCGCTGCCACCTGATCCGGCCCGACCGCACCCACCACGTGGACGTCGCGGAGTTCGTCGCGTCCGGGAACCTCCGCAAGGAGCTTTCCCTCAAGGACGGCGACCCGGTGCGCGTGATCCTCGAGGAGGCATGACGCCGCCGTCGCTCGCCCGCGAGGTCGCCCGCGACCGCCGCCCGTCCCCCGCGATGGAGGAAGGGGCGCGGAGGCTCGTGAACGCCTGGAGCGAGCCCGAGGCGATCGGCCCGGAGCGGGTCGAGGCGTTCGTCGTGATCCTCCGGACGCGCGGCTGCTACTGGGCCGACCAGAAGGGCTGCTCGATGTGCGGCTACGCCAAGGACACCCTCGGCCGGTCGGCGACCGCGGACGAACTTGCCGAGCAGCTCGCCGCGGCGCTCGAGCGCTACCGCGGCCAGCCGTACGTCAAGGTCTACACGTCGGGGAGCTTCCTCGACGACCGCGAGGTCGACCCCACGTCGCGCGTCGCGCTCGTCCGGGCGTTCTCGGGACGGGCGAAGCGCCTCTTGTTCGAGACCCTCCCCGAGTTCGCGACGCCCGAGACGGTCGGGCCGCTCACCGCGGCGTTCGCGGGGCAGCTCGAGGTCGCCCTCGGGCTCGAGAGCACCGACCCCACCGTCCTCGCGAAGTTCGTGCACAAGAACGCCCCGCCGTCGGCGTACCTCGACGCGGCGGACCGCCTGCGCGCCCTCGGGGTCTCGCCGAAGGCCTACCTCCTGCTGAAGCCGCCGTACCTCACGGAATCCGAGGCGATCGACGACGTGGTCCGTTCGGTCGGGGCCGCCGCCGCGCACTTCGACACGCTCTCGGTGAACCCGGTCCACATCCAGAACGGCACGGTCGTCGAGTGGCTCTACCGACGCGGCCGCTACCGGCCCCCCTGGCTCTGGTCGGTGGTCGAGTCGCTCCGCGGGGCCGCCCGCGTCCGGGCGGGCCGGCGTTTGGTCTCGTTCCCCACCGCGGGAGGGCTTCCGCGAGGCCCGCACAACTGCGGGACGTGCGACGCGAAGGTCCTGGCCGCGATCGAGGAGGCGTCCCTCACGCAGGAGTTCGCCCCGCTCGAGGAGCTCGATTGCGCCTGTCGCTCGACCTGGCGCGCCGCCCTTGAGCTCGAGCCGCTGGGGGTCGAGGCGTGAGCGGGGCCGGCGTCCGGCCCCCCCGAGGCGCCGCCGCCACGATCGCCACGTTCCTGCGGGCCCACGCGCTCGCCCCCGGGCTCACCGGGGTGGTCGTCGGCCTCTCGGGCGGCATCGACAGCGCGCTCACCGCGCGCCTCGCCCGCGACGCCCTCGGCCCCGACCATGTCCTCGGCGTCCTCCTCCCGAACGGCGGTCCGGACGCCGCGCTCGTGCGGGAGACGGAAGGCTACGCCCGCGACCTCGGCATCGGCGTCCGTACCGTTCCCATCGGTCCGATCGTAAAGGCGTTCGAAGGGGCGCTCCCCGACGTGCGCGACCGCGTGACGGTCGGCAACACGGCCGCCCGGATCCGCATGAGCATCCTCTACGCCCTTGCGCGCGAGAGCCGGCGGCTCGTCGCGGGCACGGGCAACAAGTCCGAGCTCCTCCTCGGCTACTTCACGAAGTTCGGGGACGGCGGGGTCGACCTTCTCCCGATCGGCGACCTCTACAAGACGGAGGTCGTCGCGCTCGCGCGCTCCCTTGGCCTCCCCGACGCGATCCTCGGGCGGCCGCCGTCCGCGGGGTTCTGGGAGGGCCAGACGGACGAGGGGGAGCTCGGGGCGTCGTACGAGGAGGTCGACCGGGTGCTGCGGGCGCTCGAGGAGCTCCGCCCCGAGGCGGAGATCGGCCGCCTCACCGGCGTCGCGCCGGAGAAGGTCGGGTCCGTCCTGGCGCGGGTCGCCGCGAACCGGCACAAGCGACGGCTGCCGCCGGTCCCGAAGCTCGGCCTCCGGACCGTCGGCGTCGACTGGCGCGACTAGCGCCGGACGGCACGGGTCGGACGCCCGCCGAGGGTAGGTCGCCTTTATCCCCGTGCGGGGCTCGCGCCTCCCATCTTTCCGGGACGTCCGATGGACCGCGCGACCTACCAGCGGCTCTACGACGCCCTCGCCACGTACGAGGACGTCCACCGCATCGCCCACGAGGAGCACCGGGACGAGGAGCTCCTTTTCGTCATCCACACCCACCGCGTGACGCGGGACGCCACGCGCCGGTTCTACGTCGTGAAGCGCCAGATCCCGCGCCTGGTCGGCCAGTGGAAGCACGGCCGCTCGATGCTCGACATCGCCCGAGAGTGGAGGTTCCCGCCGGTCCTCATGGGCCAGCAGATGCTCGGGGGGCTCGAGGTGCCGCGCAAGAAGATCTGGCAGATGTTCGTCGACCCGAACAACGCCCCCAACAAGCGGATCCGGGAGGAGGTCGAGGGGCTGCTCGCCGCGGACATGATCTACTCGCCGCGCGGCATGGAGCTTCAGCGGGAGCGCGGCCGCCGCGGGGAAGAGCGGATGCACCGCTGGCTCGAGCAGCACGGGATCGGCTACCGGACGGAGAAGGACCTCCGCGGGAAGTACGCGAAGACCCCGGACGCCCTTCTGGACGAGCCGATCATCTACCTCGGGCAGAAGCTCACCTGGATCGAGTCGAAGGCGAACTTCGGCGACGACGTCGAGCTCCGAAAGAACCTCAAGCGCCAGCTCGGGCCCTACACCGAGATCTTCGGCGAGGGGGCGGTCGTCTACTGGTACGGCTACGTCGACGGGGCCGAGAGCCCGCCCGGCATCCTGCTCTGGGACGCGGAGACGTTCGAAGCGATCACGCCGGTCGTGCCGCCGCATCCCGCGCGAGCGCACGCTGCGCACCCGTCGCGAGATCACGCTCGACCAGCGCACCCGGCGGCGCCTCACGGAGCCCCAGGATCAGCGCACGACGGCTCCGACGTCGCGCGGCCTCCTTGAGTTGACGGGACATCGACCGGCCGAGGAGGTCGGTCTCCGCCGAGAGGCCGGCGCGCCTGAGCTCCCCGACCAGACCGAGCGCGTCGGGGACGAGCGCCGGGTCGGCGACGACGACGTAGGTGTCGAGCGACGGCTCCCCCTCGGGCCACCGCCCCCCCTCGCGCAGGAGGATCTCGAGGGTCTGGTCGCCGAGCGCCAGGCCCGCGGCCGGCGTCGGAGGCCCGCCGAAGAGCTCGATGAGGTGGTCGTAGCGGCCCCCGCCGAGGACCGACCGGCCCTTCCCCGAGCGGGCGAACGCCTCGAAGACGCTCGAGGTGTAGTAGGCGAGTCCCCGGACGACCGTCGGGTCGTAGACGACCCGGTCGGAAAGGCCAAGCTTATCGAGGAGCGTGAAGAGCCTTTGGAGCCTCTCGACCCCGACCTTCGCCTCGGCGTCGAGGCCCGCGCCGAGCGGTCCCGCGAAGAACCGCTCGAGCTCCGACGGCGGGACGCCCTCCCTTGCCTCGCCGAGGAGGCTCACGAGATCGCCCGAGCGATCGGCCGCGATCCCCGCGCGCTCGAGCTCGCGCGCGAGCTCGGCGGGGGAGACCTTGCGGAACCGGTCGACGGCGCGGAAGAACGTCGCGGCGTCCTTCGCCCCGTAGAGCCGGCCGATCCCCTCGGCGACGGCCCGGTCGTTGAGACGGAAGGTGTAGAGGCCGGCGGCCCCGACCTCGTCGAGCAGGAGGGCGGCGGTCGCGAGCAGCTCCGCCTCGGCCTCGACGCCCGGAACGCCCAGGATGTCGAGGTTGAACTGGAGGAACTCCCGGGTCCGGCCCGCCTGCGGTTCCTCGTACCGCCAGCTCTTGCCCACCGTGAACCATTTCACGGGCATCGGCTCGGCCTTCGCGCGCTGGCCGAACACGCGAACGAGCGACGGGGTCTGCTCCGGGACGAGCGCGACCGCCCGTCCCCCCTTGTCCTCGAACTTCCAGGTCTCGGCGGCGATCCCCTCGCCGCTCTTGGTCTCGTAGAGCTCGAAGCTCTCGACGCTCGGCAGCTCGAGCTCGACGAACCCCGAGCGGCGCGCCGCCGCCCGCATCCGGCGTCGGATCTCCGAGCGGGCGCCCCCGTCGGGCGGGGGGTAGTCGTTGAACCCCTGGAGCGGCCCGCGGGACATCCTGGTGCGGACCAGGGGGGCGGATTTGAGCCTATGCCGGAGGGCTCTCGGGCGCGGTGGCCGCCGGTGCGCCGGCCGCGGAAGGGCCGGGGCGGCCCACGAGGTCGCGGAGCTGGCGGTAGGCGACCACGGTCGCCGCGAAGTTCCTCCGCCGGATCTCGGCCGCGACGACCCGGAGCTTCGCGAGGGCCGGGGCGACGTCCGCGCCCGAGCCGCGGAGCTCGACCAGGCGGTCGCGGATGCGGCGAAGCTCCTCGGTGAACTTCGGCTCGAGCAGCACCCAGAGTGCGTAGGTCGTCTGCGCGAGCAGCAGCTCGGCCCGCTCGCGCTGGGGGCCGTCGAGCTCGCGGCGTCCCTCCTCGAGAGGCCCGAGCGCCGGCGCGGGGTCGCCGCCAAGCTCGCGGATCGTCTCGATCAAGAGGTCGCACTCGGTGAGCAGGATCCGCTGGGTCGCCCACCCCTCCTCGAGCCGAACGAGCTCCTCGCGCAGGCGGAGGAGATGGCGGTGCGCCCCCGTGAGGTCGGAGGCGTCCATCGCCGCGCGGACCCCGGCGAGCTCCGTGTCGGCCTGGGGCGCGTCCGCTCGGCCCACGAGCCCCTGGCGGCGGGCGGCCTCGACGTCGTAGGCCGCGACCAGGGCGCTCGCGACGTGCACGAACATCTCACGCACGACGGCCGCGAGGGCGCGGTCGTCGTCGGCCTCGTCCGCGGCCTCCGCCCGGCGGACGAGGTCTGGCATCTCGAGGCCGAGCTGCCGGCCAAGGAGACGGTACTCGTGCGCGCGGCTCCTCAGCCCGTCGCCCGTGGGAAGGTCGGGCACCGGGGGCAGCGGAAGGAGTGGCGTGGACGGTGCCGGGACCGACACGGTAGGGGGCGGGGGCGCGGACCGGGCCGCTGGCTCGGGGAGGTCGAGCTCCGGGGCAGGTCCCAGGAGGTCGGCCGCGCGGAACAGCTCGGCGATCGTGCGGTAGTAGACCGGGTCGGCGTCCCGTCCGAGCGACGCCGCGTCCCGGACCGGGGCGAACAGGGCGACGTCCAAATGGCAGGTCGGACACTCGGCCGCCCCGTCCGTCACCGCGCCGCCGCAGACCGGACAGGCGGCCATCGAGGCGCGGTCCTCTAGCTACGGCTCGGGAGGCCGCCGGTGGACGGTGTGCGCACGTCCGGCCGGTACCGGTAGTCGAGCTCGAGGGCGCGGAGCCTCCGGACCCGCTCCGCGGTCGGCGGGTGCGTCGAGAACAGCGCGGCAAGGCCGCCGCCCCGGAACGGATTCACGATGAACAGGCTCGCCTGGGAGGGCGAACCGACGTTCATCGGGGTCCGCTTGTTGCCCGCCTCGATCTTCTCGAGTGCGGAGGCGAGAGCTTCCGGGTCGCGGATCGTGCGCGCGCCGACATCGTCGGCCTTGAGCTCGCGGGAGCGCGAGATCGCGAGGCGGAGGAGGAGCGCGGCGATCGGGGCGGTGATCGCGGCGAGCAAGAGGACGAGCGGGTTCGAGCCGCGTTGCCGGCCGCCGAAGATCGTCGAGAACAGGACGATCTGGGCGGCGTAGGAGATCGCGCCCGCGAGGGTCGCGGCGAACGTCATCACCAGGATGTCGCGGTCCCGGACGTGGGCGAGCTCGTGCGCGAGGACCCCTTTGAGCTGGCGGTCGTCGAGCGTCCTCAGGATCCCCTCGGTCGCGGCGACGACGGCGGAACGCTCGTTGCGCCCGGTCGCGAACGCGTTCGGGGTCTGGGTCGGGACGATCGCAAGGCGCGGAGCGACCAGGCCGAACTGCGGGGCGAGCTCGTCGACGATACGGGCGAGCCGCGGCGCCTCCTGGGGGGTGACGATCTTCGCACGGGTCGACCAGAGGACGATCCGGTCGCTCGCGAAGTAGGCGACCAGGTTGAGCACGAGGGAGAACCCGAGCGCGACGATCAGCCCGCCGAGGAAGCTCCCGAAGAGGTACTCTCCGACGAGCCCGCCGACGGCGACGAACAGCCCGATGATGACGGCGAAGAGCGCCACCGTCTTCGTTCCCGGTCCGGCCACGTTCTCAACCGTCCCGGACGAGCCTAGGACCCCTCAAAAGCTCTCGGGAGCGCGGACGCTACCGCGTTCTCTCTCGGAGACCGCGACCCTCGCCGTCCGGCGGCCCTCACGGCTCGGGGCCGAGAGGAGCGAGGTGGCGTCGGGCCGAGGGCGTCGGGTGGTACGTGCCGAGCGCGATCGCGCGCCGTACCGACCGCCGAACGGCGAGCTCGGGGGGGAACCGCCGACGGCACGGGTCGCACCGCCACCCCCGACCCCGTCCGAGGGAGCCGGTCGACCGGCCGCAGCTGTCGCAGCGCGGGGGCCGTCGGAAGGCCGCGTCCGTGAGGCCGACGACGCGGAGGCCCTCGACGCGGAGAACCTCGGTCGCGCCGGTGCTGCCCCAGACCCGGACCCGGTCGCCGGGGGAGAGGCGCTGGGCGACCGCGGGGAGCGTCTTGGTCGGCTCGAAGACGATGCAGCGGGCCAGTGCGCCCTCCCCGTCCCGGACGGAGAGGGCCACGTGGCCCCCCGGGAGCGCGCGGGGCGGGTCGCTCACCGTCCCGGTGACGATCGCGGAGACGAACGGCCGGATCTCGGAGGCCGACCGCGGCACCAGGTGGTCGCCGGTCCCCTGGTTCGTGCGGAACGCCACCCACCGCTCCCACGGCTCGGACCGGACGCGAAGGAGCGCCCGGACCGGCGCGGCGAGCTCGGTCCCCCGGAGGCCGAAGAGGATCGGGCAACCGGTGTGGGGGGCGACCAGGAGCCGGCGGGTCCGCGGATCGTGGCAGAGAAAGAGACGCCGGTCCGCCCGCTGTGCGGCGACCACCGACGCCGCGTCCACCGAGCGGGGCGTGCCGATCCGTGCCGCCGTCCGGTAGGCGATGAGCTCCCAGGTCCCCCGCCGGGCCGGCCAGGCGATCGCCGCGGCGGCCCCGACGAGGCCCCGGTCGTCCCCCCGGGTCCTCCAGCGGGCCCCGACAGCCCCCAGCGCCTCCTTCGCCTCGGCGACCGTGACGACCTCACGGACCGCCCGCCAGTAGAGCCCCGAAGCCGGCCGGACGGGGCTCATCACGAGCGCCGGGTCGGTGCCGTCGGCGGCCGGCGCGCTCGCGGCGACGACCTCCCAGGCGGCCTCGAAGAACCGGTCCGCCTCCGCTTGGGCCGGGGAGCGGCCCGTCCGGTGGGCGTAGAGGGGGCGGCCGTCGAGCCGGCCGACCCGGCGACGCGGCCCCTTCCCGTAGCCGAGCCGCGCGGCGAGCGCGGCGTTCCCGCGGGTCTTCCACGGGATGTTCGGGTTGAGCCGCACGAGCCGCGGCGGGCCGAGCGGGGAGAGCCCGTGGTCGCGGGCCACGCGCAACAGCTCGGAGAGCACCCAGGTCGTGCAGCCCGCGCCGGGCCGGTCCGTGTCGTCGACGCCGATCCACACCGCGCGGGGGAGAGGCGCCCGGATTGAACTAGAGCGCGGTGGGGCCTCTCGGCCCCGTCACCGCACCGTCGCGAGGAGCTCCTCGTAGCGGGCGCGGTTCGAGGCGAGGTTCGTGTCGACGCGCGCGGGCCCGGCGTGGTCGCCCAGGAGCTTCGCCTCGAGCCCGTCGCGCGAGCTCGTCGCGGGCCGGTGCATCACGCCGATCGGGATCTTCCCGAGCTCGACCTGCTCGAGGCAGAGGCGGAACATCGCCTTGCGGTCGGTCGGGTCGTAGCCGGGGAGCTTCGAAACGTCCACCGTCGTCTCGCGCCAGAGCTTGTAGGTGTCGTTGTAGGTGACGCACGGCGAGAGGTCCTCGACGAACGCGAAGCCGCGGCCCTCGCGGTTGAACTTGAGCGCCTCCTCGAGGACCGCCGTCATCCCCTTCGGGTCCCCCGAGAACGTCCGGGCGATGAAGTTCGAGGCGGGGATGGAGAGCGCCGTGAGGATCGAGTGGAACGGCGGTTCGACGTTGCCCTCGAAGCCGACCTGGCTCGTGGGCGACGCCTGGCCCTTCGTGAGGCCGTAGGTCTCGTTGTTCATGACGATGTAGAGGATCGACGCGTTCTTCTTGAACGCGTGCATGAAGTGGCCCATCCCGATCGCGTAGCCGTCGCCGTCCCCGCCCGCCGCGACGACCGTGAGCGACGGGTTCGCGAGCTTCACCCCGACGGCCTGCGCCAGGAGCCGACCGTGGAGGGCGTGGATCCCGTTCACCTCGAGGAAGTTGTGGATCGAGCCGGAGCAGCCGATCCCGCCGACGAGGACGAGCTCGTGGACCGGGATCTTGAGGTTCGAGGCCGCCTTCTTCACCGCGGCGAGCACGCCGAAGTCGCCGCACCCCGGGCACCAGATCGGCGGGACCGGTTTCGCCGACTGGACCGCCATCCTACTTCGCCTCCTTGAGGTGGGCGAGGATCTCGGGCGTGCGGAAGGAGTAGCCGTCGTACTTGAGCACCGAGGTGAGCTTCGCGTGGTGCCAGGGCATCGTCTCGCGGAGGAGACGCGCGAACTGGCCGGTGTAGTTGTGCTCGACGACGTAGGCGACGTCGACCGCCTTCAAGAACGGGTCGATCTCGT
>JBAIXP010000106.1:0-4540 GCA_037916495.1 Thermoplasmata archaeon
TCGATCCGGTGCTGGCCGCGGTCGCCGGACTCGGAACTGGTCGAGGTCGGGGTCGAGTGCACGGCGGTCCTGGTGCGGCTCAACGAGGAGCTCGCCCGACGGGCGGCCGGCGAGACGATCTTGCTCGTCACCGACGACCCCACGAGCCCGATCGAGATGGTCCGCTGGTCCGACCAGACCGGACACTCGGTCCTGGCGCACCGCGCCGAGGGACCGTTCCACCGGTTCCTCGTCGAGAAGCTCGCGCACCCCGAGCCGCGGCGGCGCCGGGCGTGAGCCGCTACTTCTCGATCGGGGTCCGAACGAGGTTCCCCCACTCGGTCCAGGATCCGTCGTAGTTGCGCACGTCCTTGAACCCGAGGAGGTAGCGGAGCACGAACCACGTGTGGCTCGACCGCTCGCCGATACGGCAGTAGGTGATGACGGGGAGACCGGCCTTCACGCCCTGGGCCCCGTAGAGCGCCTCGAGTTCCTCGCGCGACTTGAACGTCCCGTCCTCCCGCACGGCCTGCGCCCACGGGACGTTCTTCGCCCCGGGGATGTGCCCGCCCCGCTGGGCGTGCTCGTTCGGATACTCGGGCGGCGCGGTGATCTCGCCCGAGAACTCCTTCGGGCCGCGGACGTCGACGAGCGCCGTCGACCCGGACTTCACGTGGGGCAGGGCGGCCCGGACGTCCTCGAGGAACGCCCGGAGCTTCGGGTCGGGGCCCTTCGCCTCGAACGAGCTCGGGGTCGGGTGCGGGACCTCCTTCGTGAGAGGGAGGTCCTCCGCGATCCACTTCTTGCGGCCGCCGTTCAGGATCTTGACGTTCGTGACCCCGTAGTAGGTGAAGACCCAGAAGGCGAACGCGGCGAACCAGTTGTTGAAGTCGCCGTAGAGGACGAGGGTCGTTCCGTCGGCGACGCCCGCCCGCCGGAAAAGCGCGGTGAGCGCCTCGCGCGAGAGGATGTCCCGGTGGACCGGGTCGTTGATGTCCTTCCGCCAGTCGAAGAGCACCGCGCCCGGGACGTGGCCCAGCTCGTAGTTGGCCGCGGGGTCGTAGTCGACCTCGGCGACCCGGACCTTGGGATCGCCCGCGTGCTGCGAGAGCCAGTCGGTCTCGACCAGGACCTCCGGGTGCGCGTAGCCGGACATGTGCCTCGCGCTGTTCGAGGCGCGTTGGGTTAAAGCGTCCGCCGACGCACGTTTTGAGGCGGGAGCCTCGCGGGGGTCCGGTGCGGTCCGGAAGGGGCCGTCAGGCTCCGCGGCCCCGCCGAGCGCCGGCGCGGAAACGCTACCCGCGGCGGCCCCGCTTCGGAAGGGCGGCGTCCGAGATCTCGATCGTCTCCGGATCGAAGCCGAGGCGCGCGAGCTCCTCCCGGATCCTCGCCCGGTGGTCGCCCTGGAGGTAGACCTCCCCGTTCACGACCGAGCCGCCGGTCGCGAGGCGGTTCTTGAGCGCCCGGGTCGTCTCCGCGAGGTCGACCCCGGCGGGGAACCCCGAGATCACCGTCGCGGGCTTGTTGTAGCGGCGGGGCTCGGCACGGACCCGGATACGGGCGGTCTCTCGGTCGAGCGCGGACAGGATCTCGTCGAACTCTTCGTTACCCATGGTAGAAACTGCGCGAGGACCTACCCCTCGCGCACGAACGGGGTACGGCCGCCCGACGGCGAGCACGCCCCCGGTCCTGACAGCGGGCAGGAGTTGCTCGCGAAAGCACCGAACGAGCGGAGAACGGCACTCCCCTTGAACGTTTCCCTCGTGGGTCTCACGTTTCGCGCCACCGGTACAACCGGAGGGTGACGGCGAGGACGACGACCGCGGCCGCCGCGAGAAGCCCGGCGTAGCCGGCCATCTGCGCCGGCGTCGCCGGGGTGAGCCCCAGCGCCCCCTGGCAGAGGAGGGCCGCGTAGGTCGTCGGGAGGAAGCGGGCCGCGTCCTGCCAGAGCGGCGGGAGGACCGCGAGCGGGTAGTAGAGCGGCGAGAGCATGCCGAGGAGGGTGAAGGTGAGGTTGCCGACGGGCCAGATCTCCCGCTGGGTCTTCACCCGGCTCGAGATGGCGATGCCGATTGACGAGAAGAGCACCCAGAGGACGGCGAGGCTCCCGACGATCACCCCCGCGGCGTAGAGCGTGAGGGGATGGCCGCGCGCCCCGCCGACCCAGGCGAGGAGGGCCGCGAGGACCGCGAGCGCCGGGACCATCGCGATGAGGTTCGAGAAGGCGATCCCGAACAAATAGCGCACCCGGCCGAGCGGGCTCGCCACGAAGAGGTCCTGGAGCGAGCACTCGATCCGCCAGGTCGCGCTGTCGCCGAGCACCCAGGAGCCGATGTTCTGCATCGTGAACAGCATCGCTCCCACGATCTCGAGCGGCAGGTAGGACGGCGGCGAGATCAGAGAGAGGAAGTAGAGGAAGATGAACGGCAGGAGCACCGGCGTGATCGTCACGGCCGGGTTGCGCGAGATCCAGCGCCACCCTACGAGCAGGAAGGCCGGAAGGGCGCGCCCCTGCCGCGGGACCTCCGGGAAGAACGACGACGAGCCGAGCGTCATCGGTCTAGGCCGTCCTCACGGTCCGGCGGGCCCACCAGACGGCGAACGCGAACAGGACGGTCGTCTCGACGACGAGGGCCGTGACCGCGAGGAAGACCTCACCGCTCGAGAGTGTCGCCGCCCCGATCGCCCCCTGGAGGAGCGACGCGGCCGCGCTCGGGGGCATGACGAGGACGACCGGGCGCAGCGCGGCGGGGAACCTCGAGATCGGGTAGAAGACGGGCGGGAGCACCCCGAAGACGGTGAAGAACAGGCTCGAGTACGCCCAGATCGCCCGGTTGTCGCGGAACTGCGTCGAGAGGCAGTAGCCGATCGACGCCGCCGAGAGCCAGACCGCCCCGGCGAGCCCGACCAACAGGAGGACCTCCGCGACCGTCAGGTGGACCACGAGCTCGGCGAGGACCGCGACCGCCACCACCGGCGGGAGGTAGACGAGCAGGACGCCCGAGGCCATCCCGAGGAAGTACGCCTCGGGGGTGAGCGGGCTCGCGAGGTAGAGGTCGTTCGCCTTGTGGTCGATGCGGATGTAGGCCGCCTCGTTGAGGACCCGCTGGCCCATCGTGAACATCGAGAAGACGACGGCGCCGAGGAGGGCGACCCCGATGAGGCCGCGGTCGAGGACCCAGACGAAGACCAGGAGGACCCCCTGGACGATCATCGAGGTCGCCATCGCGAGCTCCTCGTGGATCTGAACCAGGAACTCGGTCCAGAGGAACGCCCGGAACCCGCCGAACGCGCGCGGGAGGGGAGCCCCGTCAGTCCTCATCGATCGACCGTCCGACAACGTGGAGGAACGCCTCCTCGAGGGTGACCGGCCCGACGGTGGCGGTGAGGCGGGAGCCGACCGCGAGCTGCATGAGCTCGTTGAGGCGCTCGGGCGCGACGATCACCGTGAGACCCGAGCCGTCCACGACGGTCGAGCCGAACGAGCGGAACCGCTCGATCTCGGGCGCGCCCTCGGGCACCGAGACCTTGAGGGTCCCCCCGACCGCCCGCTTGAGGTCGTCCGAGCTCCCGCTCACCAGCACCTCGCCGCGCTCGACGATGTAGAGACGATCGCTGAGCGCGTCCGCTTCGTCCAGATAGTGGGTCGTGAGGAGGATCGTCGACCCGAGCTGGGTGAGGTGGCGCAGCGACTCCCAGACCCCGCGGCGGGCGAACGGGTCCATGCCGATGGTGGGCTCGTCGAGGAAGAGGAGGGGGGCCTCGGTCGCGATCACGGTCGCGACCATCGTCCGCTGGCGCTGCCCGCCCGACAGGGTGATCGAGAGCCGGTCGGCGAACTCGGTGAGCCCCATCCGCTCGAGCGCTTCCTCGGTCCGTGCCTTCGCCGTCTCGCGGGCGAGGCCGCGGGAGCGCAGGTAGGTGTAGACCTGCTCGCGGGGCGTGAGGTGGAAGAACGGCTTTCCCTCCTGGGGGACCACGGCGATGAACGGCCGGACCTTCTCCGGGGACCGGTCGGCGTCGATCCCGAAGACCTCGATCGACCCCGAGGTCGGCCGCAGGAGGGTGGAGGCGATCTTGAGGAACGTCGTCTTGCCCGCGCCGTTGCGCCCGAGCAGCGCGACGCGCTCGCCGCGGCGCACGTCCATCGACACGCCCGCCAGCGCGGTGACCTCGGGCGAACCCTTCGAGCGGTAGACCTTGCGAAGGTCGACGCTCCGCAGCGCCTCGTCGCTCATCGGGCCCGAACGGGCCGAAGCGGCGCCCGGACGCCACGGGCGCCCAACGAGTGGGCTCGCGGCGGCACGGGCGGCCCCCCGAGGACGGCGGAAAGACGGGTCGTCGACCGGTTCATGGACCGCCCAGACGACGGCCCGCGCTTAACCTCTCGCGCGCACCGCCCAGCGCGGGGTCGGCAAGGACGCGGGGTCCCCGAACGGCCCCGAAAGGACTACGGGGGTCCGGTCGGCCCGTCGCGGGTCTCGCCGTTCGCCACGAGCGGGATCTCGGGAAGCTCGGTGGTCCCCGTGAACGGCTCGGGGAGCTCGGTCGAGGTGAGGCC
>JBAIXP010000107.1:0-6999 GCA_037916495.1 Thermoplasmata archaeon
GTAGCGGAAGGGGCGGGAAGCAGCCTGTGCGTCGCCTCGCCGGACGTCTATCCCCTGGTCGGACCGGTGCCGGGTGCCCCGGGGCTGTTCGTGGCGACGGGCTTCAACGGCTTCGGCACGATGCGGGCCCCGGCGCTCGCCTACCTTCTCGCACGAGGGATCGTCGACCGCGCGTGGGGTCCCCTTGCACCGGCCGACCCGGCGCGATTCCCGCCGGGGACGCCCCCGCCGACACCGGACCCGCGGTTCCCGCTCGAACAGGGCGCGTCGACCGCGCCACCGCCCGCCCCTCCGGTGAGGTGGGCCGTACCTCCTTGGCCCGAGGGCACGATCCTCTACCGGCCCCTTCGCGACGCCCGCGAGACCGAAGGGTTGGAACTCCCGCACCTCTCCGACTGGTTCGACCCGTTCCTCGTGAGGTTCCTCGCCGACGCCCTGCGTGTCGGCGGGACGGCCGAGATCGCCACCGAGGGCGACGAGGTCGTCGGCGTCCACCTTACGAGCCCGACCGAGGAGGTCGGTTCGGTGTTCACCCGCTGCCGCGCGGTCGCGCGGCACTACCTTGCGGGCGCCGGCCCGGGCGGCCTCTACGCCGACCGGCCGTGGACGGACGGGGGCGAGACGATCACGGTCATGGCCGCCGACCTCCGCGACTACTCCTTGCGTGGTCCGGTCCGCAACCCGGTGCGCCTCGCTTCGACCGAGGACCTCGTACCGGTCGCGGAGCTGATGCGCGAGGTCGCCGGGAGCGTCGACGACGCCTGGCTGCGGACCCTCCCGCGGCGCGATGAGCTCTGCTTCCTCTGCGAGATCGACGGGCGGGTCGCCGGCGTGAGCTGGGCCACGGTCGCCGGGCGGCACGCGCGCGGGCACTCGTTCATGGTCCGTCCCCGCTACCGCGGCCTCGGCGTCGGGACCGATCTCCTGCACGCCCGCATGCTCTGGCTGCGGGACGAAGGGATCGAGCGTGTCATCTCCGAGATCTACGAGGGGAACGCCGCCTCGGAGGTCGCCGCCGAACGCGCGGGCATGGCGCGCGTCGGCACCATGTTCCATTACCGGGGGCCCGCGAAAGACCGAAACCCGGTCGCTACGTCCGGGGAGCCCCGCACTTCGGACAGGCGGTCGCGGTCGAGTCGATGAGCGTGCCGCAGTACCGGCACGGTACCTTCACCACCTCCTCGAGGACGATCTGCTGGACCCGGGGCTGGTCGCTCGGGGTGAGGTGGATCGGTGGGGGAGGGGCGTAGAGCGGCGGCGCCGCGAGCGGGGTCGGCTCCGAGTGGCGCGGGAGCGGGGTCCGCCCCATCCCGCCCCGGGACCGGCGGCGCGCGAGGGCGAGCGCCACGACGAGCAGGACGATCGCGACGAGCACCACGACCACGACGACCGTGACCCATGGGAACGGGGCCGGTGCGGCGGCAGGGGCCGGGGCGGCAGCGGGCGTCAGGGCGAAGGTCGTGCTCGTGTCGGTGAGGGTGTCGGTGTAGGTGAACCCGTTGCCGGCACCGTTCGAGTCGTACTCGACGTAGCTGTAGCCGACGAGGTAGCCGGTCCCGGGGTCGAAGAACGCGGTCCAGTCGTACGTCGCGTTGAACGTCCCGTAGCTGTCCGACCGCACGTAGAAGCCGCCCCCGCCCGCCTCGACGGTTCGGACGTAGCCGGTCGGGCTCAGGGTGTCGGGATAGGCGTAGTCGGTCGAACGGACGGTCATCGGTGTGTCGAGCAGGGTGAGCGCGGCGCCGAGGGGCAACGAGTTGTTGATGTAGAACCAGACTCGCGGGTTCGTGTAGCCGGTCTGGTTGTCGGTTCCCTGGACGTAGAGGAACGTGACCGCGGAGAACGTGAACGTCCCGTGCTCCGACCATGGGTACGACCCCGGGGTGTTGTTGCGGTAAGTCCCCGAGGCCGAGTAGTTCGCGGACTCGGTCCCGTTCGGCGCGACGCCCGTGACCGTGATCGACCCGTTGTAGGAGGAATCCTCCGTGTAGCCCTGGTAGCTTCCGTAGCCGTTCGTCACGAGGACCGTCTCGTGGTAGGAGAACGCGTCCCCGGTCTGGGGGATGTAGTGGCCGGACGGAACGGCCGAGGCCGGCACGGCGAGGCCGACGACCAGGAGGACCGCGAGGGCCACGAGGCCCGTGGGGAGAGCCCTCACCCGACGAACCCTCCCCCGCCCCAGCCGCCGCTGCCCCAGGAGTGGACGTGGCCGGGGTGGGCCCCGCCGATCCCGCTGAACGTCGCGAAGTAGACGTGGTGCGTGATGAGGACCGGCATCCAGATCCTCGGTGCGACCCCGGCGTAGGAGAGGCTGGGCGCCGCGGCCCGCGCGGTCGGGTCGAGCTCGTCGACGGAGGCGACCCGGAGGCCGTGGACCATCCGGACCGCGAGCGAGATGAGCTCCGCCTGGGACATCGGTCCGGTCCGCTGGCCGAGGATCTCGTAGCCCTTCTCGAGCAGGTTGAGCGTCTCGTTCGCCTCCAGCACGGGGATGGAGGCGAGGATCGACGCGCCCACCAGCGGGTACTGGAGGTAGGCGCCGAGGCCCCGGGCGAGGATGGCGAGCTTGGTGGAGATCGCGTCGGCGGGAAGGTCGGAGACCGTGAGGTAGGCGGAGGAGAGCTCCGTGTCCTCCGACGTGGAGTACCCCCACCCGGAGAACAGCCCGCGCAGCTGGTCGAACTTCGCCGAGAGCTCCTCGAACGGTCGGTTCTCGATCGCGAGCAGCGCGGCCGACTCGAAGGAGCGCGTGCGGGCGAGGAACCGGCTGAGCGGGTCGAACGCGTAGCTCCCGTCCGCCCGGCGGCCGAGCAAGAGGATCGACCCGACGCCGAGCGCGACCTCCGCGGGGACCCCGCGCGAGCGGACCTCGTGGGAGAGGCCCGTGAGCGTGGTCGCCGCCGGCTCGGCGGACGCGGGGAGGACCGAGACGATCTCGGAGGCCATCAGGCGGTCCTCGACGTTGGAGGAGAGCGGCTCGAGCGATCGGTAGGTGGACAGGAACGTCGGGAGGCGGGTGGCCGGGTCCCCTTCCTGCTTGGCCATCCCGATCGCCACGGCCCAGAGGTACGACCGCTCAACCTTCGGCAGCGCGCCCGCAAGCGGGAGGGCGAGCGACCCGCTCACGTAGGCGATGCGGCCGAGCTCGTCGTCGACCTGCTTCGCGGCGACCCAGTACCGGCCGAACTCCTGGTCGCCGACCCGGTAGAGCCGGACGTTGAGGTCCCTCAGGGCGGTCCGGCCGGCGGGAGTGATCGCGAGGAAGCCGCCGTCGTAGGGGCTTGCGAGGTCGAGGAGCGAGCGCTTGAGGAGCAGCTCGGAGAACGCCTGCTGGCGCTTCACGAGGTCGGCGTCGAGGTTCTGGAGGGCCGCCTGCTCCTTCTGGAGCTTCTCGAGCATCGCCTGCTGGTGGTCGACGCCGTGCAGGTGGAACAGGATCGAGTGGGTCTTGCGCGTGTCCGAGCCGATCTGTTGAGCATCGATCCCCCGCTCGAGCTGCTCCCGGACGAGGTCGACGCGGGCCTGCTCGAGCTGGACGACCTCCTGACGGACCTGGTCGATCTCGGCGGGCGTGAACCGACGCACAAGGCCGAGCCCCTGGAGGGCGTCCACGTCGGGGTCGGGAAGGTGGTCGGTGATCTGGCGGAGCGTGATCTGCTGAAGGAACGACGCGACCTGCCGACCCGTCGCCATCGCTACCGGTCCACGAGGGGGAATCGCGTATTTAGGCGCTCATCGCCGAGCCGGTTGCGGATCTCGAGCTCGGCCGAGCTTCCGTCGCTGCGTACGCGCACGTACCGGTCGTCCCGGAGCCCCTCGGTGAAGAGCGTCAAGAGGTGCCCCTTGCGCGAGCCCGCCTCGCCGAACCGCCGGGTGCGCTCCTGCTCGACCTGCTCGTAGGCGAACATGAACTCGTAGAGCGAGCGGTAGACCTGGTCCTCGATCCGCTCCCGGACCCGCTCCTCCTCTACGCTCTCCTCCTCGATCCCTTCGAGGTCGACGAAGTAGACCGACCCGTTCGGCGCGAGGACCGCGTCCTTGTCGAGCCAGACGTCGTGGTAGTCGAGGCCGAAGTACCTCCCCGTCGTCGGGTCGCGTCGGAGGGTCCGGGCGAAGAGCGTGAGCATCGCCACGGCCGACCGGACGAAGTGGAGCTCGAAGTCGAGCGCCTTCGCGTGAGTATCGAGCCCGAACCGGTCGAAGACGTTCCGGACGTCCTGGCCGACGGTCTGCTTCGCGTGGAAGTAGATCCGCACGTTCGACGGGACGAGCCGGACCTCCTGCGCCATCGGGCCAGAAAAGCGGCGGTACCAGTGAAGCGTCCGCAACCGCTCCTCGAGCTCGGGCGGGAACAGGACGACCTTCACGACCGGCGCGATCAGGAACCCCTCGAGCGAGGTGAGGTCGGCACGCTCGGCGACCCGCAGCGCGATCGTGGCGTGCTCGAGTCCCTGACCGCCGTAGGGTGAACCCCGCAGCCAGAGCTCGCCGGTAAGGACCCTCGACGCCTCGTCCTCGCGCGGCGCGACCGTCGGGGTGGCGAGGCGCCGCCGGACCTCCGCGTCGTCCGTCAGGAGCGCGGCCGACGCGACGTCGAGCGGCCGGGTCGAGTACGGATCGATCGCGGAACCGACCCCCTTGACGGACAGGTGGAAACCGAGGCCGTCCAGGGTCGCCACCGGCTCGGGCGACACGGCACCCCGGTTGTCGTCCTCGAGAAACGTGACGGTCGCGACCGGAGGCTCGTCCACGAGCCCCGAGAGCACGGGGGGAAGGGAGAGCCGCTCGAGCGCGGAGAGGTCGAACGCTCGGAACCGGGGGTTCGTGAGCGTGCGCGCCGGGTACTGGGCGAGGGTGAGGGGGAGACCGGCGAGGCGCATGGTTCGTCCCGAGCCCCGACCCAGGCCCCGTTCCTAACACCTCCGCCAGGACCCGGCCCTCGTGCCGAGGGCGACGGACGCATATGCCCGCAGGCGGTGAGGGTGGGGATGGCGGCGACGGGCCCCGCTCGCCGGGTGGGAATCCTCGGGAGCGGCGATGTCGCTCGGTCCCTGGGCCGAGGGTTCGCGCGGCACGGCTTTGACGTGATGCTGGGTACGCGCGACCCCCGGAAGCTCGCCGCGTGGCGCGAGGAACGGCCGGGAACCCGGCGGGTCGGCTCGTTCGCCGAGGCGGCCCTTCACGGGGAAACGGTCGTCCTCGCCACGCTCGGGTCCGCGACGCTCGCCGCGGTCGAGCTCGCGGGCAAGGGGGCCTTGGACGAGAAGCTCATCCTCGACGCGACCAACCCGCTCGACCCCGAGGCGGACGACCCTCCCGGGCTTACGGTCGGGCTCTCCGACTCCCTCGGAGAGCGGGTCCAGAAGGCGGTCCCCCGGGCCCGGGTGGTGAAGTGTTTCAACACGGTCCCGAACACCCGGATGATCGACCCGGAGTTCACCGAGGGCACTCCAAGCATGCTGATCTGCGGCGAGAGCGCGGAGGCGAAGCGGGCGACCGACGCGCTCCTGCGCGAGCTCGGCTGGCCGGGGGCGATCGATGTCGGCGGCATCGCCGCCGCCCGTTGGCTCGAGGCCCTCGTGCCGCTCTGGGTCAGGGTCGCCCGGTCCCTCGACGCCTGGGACGGGGCGTTCCGGTTCGTCCGCTGAGCTTCGCCCCGGACCGGGACCTCCGGGCGTCGGGCCCCGGCACGGCCGCGCCACCTGCCTACCTTGAGGTGAGGGTAGGGGGGACCTTTAGAGGGGATCGGTCCCTCGTTGAGGGTAGCGCATGAGCGAGACGATCCGACCCGTCACCCGGCGGTTCCCGGGGACCGCCACCCTCGAGGGGGCGGGGGTCCGGCTGCGCCGGGCCTTCTCGAACCCCGAGGTGCCGCTCTTCGACCCGTTCCTGCTTCTCGACCGGTTCGGTTCCGCGAACCCGGCGGACTACCTCGCCGGGTTCCCGTGGCATCCGCACCGGGGCATCGAGACGGTCACCTACGTCCTCCACGGTCGCGTCGATCACGGCGACACGCTCGGCAACCGCGGCACGATCGGCGACGGCGACGTCCAGTGGATGAACTCGGGCAGCGGGATCGTCCACCAGGAGATGCCGAAGCGGACCGAGGGGCTCTTCTCCGGCTTCCAGCTCTGGGTCAACCTCCCGGCGCGCGAGAAGATGTCGACGCCGGGCTACCGGGGGCTCACCGCGCCCGAGATTCCGGCGGTCCCGACCGATGCCGGAGGGGACGTCCGCGTCGTCGCAGGCACGTTCCGCTCGGTCGAGGGACCCGTGAAGGGGATCTCGGTCGACCCGACGTACCTCGACGTCCGCCTCGCCCCCCACGAGGTGTTCGAGACCCCGACGCACCTCGGCCACACCGTCTTCGTCCACGCGGTGGACGGGACCGTTGCGGTGGGAGGTCCGACGGACGCCCCCGCGAGCGCCGGCGAGACCGTCCTGCTCGGTGACGGGAGCCGCTTCCGCGCCACCGCCGGAGATGGCGGAGCACGGTTCCTGCTCGTTTCCGGTCGCCCGCTCCACGAGCCCGTGGCGTGGTCCGGCCCGATCGTGATGAACCGGAACGACGAGATCCAGACGGCCCTGCGCGAGCTGCGCGCGGGCGACTTCATCAAAGAGCGGCGCCCCGTCGTCGAGGAGTGAGCTCGGGCGCGCGCGCGAGCTCGTCGAACGCCCGCGTCAGCACCAAGGTGCCCCGGCGGAGCTCCTGGACCGAGATCGCCTCTCGGTCGGTGTGGTCGAGACGGGAGTCTCCCGGCCCGTACGCGGCCGCGGGGACCTTCCACACCGGGACGACGACGTTGAGGTCCGAGGTCCCGGACTTCCGGTAGAGGGTCGGCTCGCCGCCCTCGGCGCGCACGGCGCGGGTGAGCGCGCGGGCGGCCGCGTTCCCGCGCGGCACCTCGGCCGGCTCGATCCGCACGAGCTCCCGGATCGCCGGCCCGTCCGGCCCCCGGGGAAGGAGGGCGAGGGCGTCCGAGGTGGAAACGCCCGGCG
>JBAIXP010000108.1:0-20652 GCA_037916495.1 Thermoplasmata archaeon
TGCGCGACTTCGTCGGCTACGGGTCGATCGACGCGCTCATCTCCGACCCGGACGTCGAGGACATCTCCTGCGACGGCGTCGGCGTCCCGATCTTCGTCTTCCACTCGAAGTTCGAGTCGGTGAAGACCTCCGTCGTCTTCCCGGACGAGGAGTCGCTCAACTCGTTCATCGTCATGCTCGGCCAGCGCTGCGGCAAGGCCGTCAGCGTCTCGGCCCCGATCCTGGACGGCACGACCCCCGAGGGCCACCGCGTCCAGGCCACCTACGGCCGCGAGGTCACGACCCGCGGCGCGAGCTTCACGATCCGCAGGTTCAAGGAGCGACCGTTCACCCCCGTCGACCTCGTGGCGATGGGGAGCGCCTCGGACGAGATGGTCGCCTACTTCTGGCTGGCCGCCGAGCAGGGCGAGTCGCTCATCATCTGCGGCGGACCCGCCTCGGGCAAGACGAGCACGCTCAACGCGATCGCGCTGTTCATCCCGCCGACCTCGAAGATCGTCTCGATCGAGGACACGCGGGAGGTGAACCTGCCCCACGAGAACTGGATCCCTGGGGCGACCCGGAGCGGCTCGGGCGACCGCGGCCCGGACGGCAAGGCCGCGGGCGAGGTCGACATGTTCGACCTCGTGCGCGCGGCGCTTCGGCAGCGTCCGAACTACATCATCGTCGGAGAGGTCCGCGGCAAGGAGACCTACACGATGTTCCAGGCGATGGCGACCGGCCACACGACCTACTCGACCATGCACGCCGACAGCGTGAAGTCGATGGTCAACCGCCTCGAGAACCCGCCGATCAACACGCCGCGCATCCTGCTCTCGGCGCTCAACAACGTTGTGATCCAGCTCCAGACCCACACCGAGAAGGGCGTGGTCCGGCGCCTGAAGCAGGTCCTCGAGATCGTCGGCTTCGAGCCCGAGACGAACGAGCTCATCACGAACACCGTCTACGAGTGGGACCCGGCGACCGACACGTTCGTGTTCAAGGGCCACTCGTTCCTCTTCGACAAGATCATGGAACTGCGCAACTACACCGCGGAGGAGATGGACGCCGAGTTCAAGCGGCGTACCGAGCTCATCCACTATCTGGTCGAGAACCGGATCAACGACTACCGTCAGCTCTGGCAGACGATCGCCCAGTACTACAAGGACCCGAACGAGGTGATGTCCCGCGTCCGTCCGAAGGGCGCGGCACCGAGCGGGACCCCGAAGGGAGGCGCTTAGGATGAGCACCGCGACGGTCCGCGTGAACGCCCCCACCGCCCGCCCTGTGAGGCTGAAGCGCGGGGAGCAGCCGACCCCGTCGTCGATCTCGGCGTTCCAGCGGTGGGCCTGGAAGACGTTCGGCGCCCGCGTGAGCGCGAAACCCCCGAACCCCGTCCTCGAGGAGAACCTCGTGAAGGCGCACATGCGCGTGCGCGCGGACGAGTTCCTCGCGAACGTCTACGCGACGACGCTCGTGGTGGGCATCGCCACCGCGGCGGTCGGGGTCGGCCTCGGCGGCTGGCTCGTCCTCACGGGCAACTTCCTCTTCGGCGCGCCGCTCTTCCTCCTCCCGGTCCTCGGCGTCCTCGGCACCTTCTACGGCATGCAGGGGACCCCGGCGTCCAAGGCGAAGGACCGGGGCCGCAAGATCGACCGGAAGATCGGCCCGGCGATGAGCTTCGTCTCGGCGATGAGCTCGGCCGACGTGAACGTCGACCAGATCTTCAAGGAGCTCGGCCGCCAGAGGATCTACGGCGAGGTCGCCGAGGAGGCGGCCTGGATCACGCGCGACACGGAGCTGCTCGGGGTCGACATCCTGACGGCGATCCGCAAGGGCGCGCAGCGGACCCCCTCGAAGAAGTTCCAGGACTTCCTCCAGGGCGTCGTCACCACCGCGACGAGCGGCGGGCTGCTGAAGCCGTACTTCCTGCTCAAGGCCGAGCAGTTCGAGCGGGAGCACAAGCTCGAGATGCAGCAGCGCGTCGAGACGATGGGGCTGCTCGCGGAGACGTTCGTCACCGTCGTGGTCGCCTTCCCGCTCTTCCTCGTGATCATCATCGCGATCTTCGCGATCATCGGCGGCGGCGGCCAGTTCATGATCAACGTCCTCTGGGGCATCGTCGGCGGGATGATCCCCCTCGCGCAGGTCGGGTTCATCTTTTTCATGTACTCGCTCGCGCAGGAGATGGTGTAGGCGATGGCGGTCGCATCGGCCCCGACCTCCGTGCGCCGCGTGAAGGCGATCCTCCCCGTCACCACGGCCCAGGAGAAGGGCCTGAGCCGCGAGATGCTCGTCCTCTTCGCCGGCTCGGCGGTCGGCGCGGTCCTCTGGGTGATCGCCGCCCTCAACGCCGTGGGCGCGATGACCCTCACGGTCCGTGCGGGCGAGCCCGCGGGGACGAACCCCGCGCTCGACTTCTTCGTCCTCGGGCTCCTCTGCGTGATCGCGCCCTACGGGTTCGCGATGACGGCAAAGCTCCGCCGGATCGCGCGCATCGAGGACCGCCTGCCCGACTTCCTGCGCGATGTCGCCGAGGCGGGACGGTTCGGCATGACGCTCCCGGACGCGATCATCGTCGCGAGCACGGGCCGCTACGGCCTCCTCACGGAGGAGATCAAGAAGATGGCGAGCCAGCTCGAGTGGGGCGTGCCGGTCGCGACCGCGCTGCGCCTGTTCGAGGAGCGGGTCCCGACGCCGCTCACCCAGCGGGTCGTCTCGATCATCACCCGCGCGAACGAGGCGGGCGGGAACGTCGCGGACGTGCTGTCGATGGTCGCCCACGACACGCGCGAGGCGCAGCTCTCCGACCAGTCCCGCCGGATCTCGATGCTCACCTACGTGACGGTCATCTACATCTCGTTCTTCGTGTTCCTCGTCACGATCTACATCATGGCGGCGGTCTTCCTGCCGCAGATGATCACCGCGGGCCAGGGGGTCGCCTCCTCCTCGCTCGGGGGTTCGGGGAGCGTCGCGCTCGAGTTCACGTTCGTCCCGGTGCTCTTCCTCGCGTTCCTCGTGGCGGTCATCGTCCACGCGGTCGGCGACGGGATCATGGCCGGGGTGCTCTACAACGGGAGGATGGCCGAGGGGCTCCAGCACGCGACGATCATGCTCGCGGTCGGCTGGCTCATGATGCGGTTCGTCGTCCCGATCCTCAACGTGTAGAGGGAGGTCGATCACCATGGCGGGAGCGAGCGCACGATCGAAGGAGACCTACGAGACGACCGAGCTCAAGCGCCACCGCCCGCGCAGCTTCTCGCCGTTGCTTAGGGTCGGGGCGGCGCTCCGACGCAACGCGGACGACTCCCGGCCGGTGAAGCTCGCGCGCCTCGGCGTCTCGGGCCAGGGCTCGCAGACCGACATCACGCCCGTCCCCCCGCTCAACGACCCGATGCTCAAGGAGCTCGACCTCGCCCCGATCGTCCCGGGGACCTCCTACGTACGGATCACCTACCACACGCAGCGCAACGAGCACCTCTACGAGGTGATCGAGCCGCAGCTCTCCCCGATCGAGAAGGACCTCACGGAGCGCCTGCGCGCGACGCTGATCGCCGAGTTCCAGCCGCTCCCCGAGAACGACCCCGAGACGAAGACGAACGAGATGCGTCGGATGGTCGATGGGAAGCTCAAGGAGTGGGAGCTCTTCCCCGGACCGACCTCGAAGGGTCGGATCCTCTACTACCTCGACCGGGACTTCATCGGCTACGGGATCGTCGACGTCCCGATGACCGACTCCGAGGTCGAGGATATCTCGTGCGACGGCGTCGGCATTCCGCTCTACATCTACCACCGGAAGTTCGGCTCGATCCGCTCGAACTTGAAGTTCATGAGCGCGAAGGAGCTCGACGACTACGTCGTCTGGCTCGCCCAGCGCTCGGGCAAGCACATCTCCGTCGCGAACCCGATCCTGGACGCGACGGTGCCGGACGGCTCGCGTCTCCAGGCGACCCTGGGGACGCACGTGACCAAGCGCGGAAGCTCGTTCACGATCCGGCGGTTCCGCGACAATCCGTTCACGCCGGTCGACCTGCTCAAGTTCAAGACGATGAGCCCCGAGATGATGGCGTACCTCTGGATCGCCATCGAGACGGGCCAGTCGATGATGGTCTGCGGGGGCACGGCGAGCGGGAAGACGACCACGCTCAACGCGACGCTCCTGTTCATCCCGCCGCAGATGAAGATCGTCTCGATCGAGGACACGCGCGAGCTCAACCTCCCGCACGAGAACTGGGTCCCGTCGCTCACGCGCGCCGGCTTCGGCGCGAAGAACGTGGTGAGCGGGAAGGCCCCGGGCGAGATCGACATGTTCGACCTCCTCGCCGCCGCGCTCCGCCAGCGGCCCCAGTACCTGATGGTCGGAGAGGTGCGAGGCGCGGAGGCGTTCATCGTCTTCCAGGCGATGGCCACCGGGAAGACCTGCTACACGACGTTCCACGCCGAAAGCGTGAGCGCGATGGTCCACCGGATGGAGAACCCGCCGATCTCGCTCCCCCGGTCGCTCGTCTCGGCGCTCAACCTCGTGCTGCTCCAGCGGCAGGTGAAGGTCGGTAACAAGATGACCCGACGCGTGCAATCGCTCACCGAGATCGTCGGGCTCGACCCCGAGACCAACGAGCTCATCACCAACTCGGTCTACTCCTGGAACCCGGCGGACGACACGTTCCTCTTCTCGGGCCACTCCTACATCTACGAGCGCGTGGCGCTGATGCGCAACTGGTCGATGAAGCAGATGGAGCAGGAGGTCCGCAACCGTGTCGAGATGCTCGACTGCATGATGGCGCGGGACGCGCGGGCGACCCGGCAGAAGCCCTACACCCACCGGGACGTCGGCCAGATGGTCTCCTTCTACTACAAGGAGCCCGAGAAGGCGCTCGCCGAGGCGCGTGCCGAGCTCGGCCGCAGCCGCCCGGGCGGCCGGTAAGGGGCCCCCGAGCGGGCCGACCGGTGGCGCGCTCGTCCGACTGGCCGTTCGCCCGCTTCGCGCCGGACGGCCAGGGACCGATCGTCCTCTGGAACGAGGACGCTCTCACGCACCTCGCGCGGCGCGCCCCCGGGGCCTCCGTCGTCGTCACGAGCCCCCCCTACAACCGCGGGGTCCGCTACACCCGCTACGCGGACGACCGGCCGCGCAGCGAGTACCTCGCCTGGATCGCCCGGCTCGGCCGGTCGGTCGGCGAGGTCCTCGACGAGGACGGGTCGTTCTTCCTGAACGTCGGGGGCTCGCCGAGGGACCCGTGGATCCCCTGGGAGGTCGCCCGCGAGATCGGCCGGACGTTCGTCCTCCAGAACGTCCTCCACTGGGTGAAGTCGATCGCCATCGATCGCCGGGCCGCCGGCGCCTCGGCCGGCCTTGACCGCGACCTCGCGGTCGGCCACTACAAGCCCCTCGTCTCCGAGCGCTTTGTTCACAACGCCCACGAGTACGTCTTCCACTTCACCCGCCGCGGCGACGTCCCGCTCGACCGGCTGGCGGTCGGGGTCGCCTACCAGGACCGCTCCAACGTCGGCCGGTGGCGTCGTCCCGCCTCCGAGCTCCGCTGCCGGGGCAACACCTGGTTCTTGCCCTACCCGACGATCAGGGTCCGGGCGCGCGACCGGCCCCACCCCGCGTCGTTCCCCGTCGAGCTCCCCGAATGGTGCGTCCGCCTGCACGGGGTCGAGCGGACCCGGACGGTCGTCGACCCGTTCGTCGGGATCGGGGCGAGCGCGGTCGCGGCCGCGCGCCTCGGGGTCGGGTTCGTCGGGTTCGACGTCGACCCGGGCTACCTTACGGTCGCGGCGGAACGGGTCCGCGACGAGCTCGAGGCAGTTCGGTCCGTTCCTTCCAAGGCGCCGCGGCGGACGCGCCGCCGGAGCGGTTAGGCCGAGGGCGCCGGGCTCAGCCCGACTCGTCCTTCTTGCGCTCTTCGGCTTCCTTCTCGGGTGAGGTCCAGGAGCGCATCGGGGTCCGCTTGACCCCTGCGGCGGTCGCGAAGGCGTTCTTCGTGCCTTCCTTCGCCCGGTGGCCCGCGTCGACGACCGCGTCGCGTGCGGCGCTCGCGACCTTCACCGTGCCGGTGCCGATCGCGCTGCCCGCCCCCGCGAGGCGGTGCGGGAGTCGGCGGAGCTCCTCGTCCATCGACCGGCCGATCCGGGCGAACTCGGACTGGATGTCGGTGGCGAGGTCCCGCGCGTCGCGGGCGGCGGACGTGCCGAACCGCTCGATCTTCTGGTCGAGGTCGGAGAACTCCTTCGCGAAATCGCGGCCGAGGCCGGAGGCCGCCTTGCGCATCTCGGACAGGTGCCGGCGGAACTCGGCCTGCTCGGGGGTTTCGGCCATCGTCCCTCGGCTGTGCTACGGCGTCCTCGCAAGATAAGCCTTCACGGGGACCCGCAGGGCCGCTAGCCGCCCATCCGGCGGTCGACCTTCCGGCGACGACCCGCCGGCGCCCCGCTCGGCGGGGCGGGGGCCGGCAGAGGCTCGACCGGCCGCCGCTCGACCTCGGTGCCGTGGGCCCAGCGCACGAGCAGCTCGACGCCGAGGCGGCGCGGCTCGGTGACGACCATCTCCCCCCCGAGCGTCCGCGCGATCGCGCGGGCCGCGGCCTCGTACTCGGGATGCTGGGACTTGAGGAGGATAACCGTGGACCTGAGCGGCGTGACGGTCGAGAGCTCCCGGGCCCGCTCGAGGGTGTGCTCCATCGCGCGGTCGAGCTGACCCGAGCGGACCTCGCCGTGCTCGTCCGTGTACGCCTCGGGGAGGCCGTCGGTGATGAGGTAGAGCTCCTTGCGGCTCGCCCGGGACGACTGGAGAAGGAGGTGGGCCGCGCGGATCGCCTCCGCCGTGTTCGTGAACGCGCCGGCCTTGCACTCCCAGAGCTCGACCAGGTCGAGCGCCGAGACGGTGTTGTCGAAGGCGAGGACGTCCACGGTCGCGTCCGGGTAGCGCTGGCGGACCGCCACGTAGAGCGCGAGGAGGGCTTTCTTCGCGGCGTCGAGCTTCCCGTTCTCCTCCATGCTCCCCGAGCGGTCGAACGCGAGCACGACGTGGACCCGCTCGGACGTGATCTCCCGGTAGACGTAGCTGGTCGACTCGTCGATGTGGCGCGAGCCGGCGAGGCGGGCCTCGAGCAGCGAGCTCGGCACGTCGAGGCGCGCCACCTCCTCGAGCCGCCGGAGCCGCGCCTTCTCGAAGACGCCGGTCGCCCCGCCGCCCTTCAACGAGAGACGGACGTCCCCCGGGAGCTGGCGCCGGGTCTCCTCGAGCAGGAGGCGGGCGAACCGGGCGACCAGGCCGTAGGTCACGGCGAGCTGGCCGCCGCGCTCGGCGACGAACCCGCGTTCCTTGAGCTCGCGCTCGAACCGGCGCTCCTCGGCCTCGCGGACCCGGCGCTCGGTATCCGACTCGGCCCGCCGCCGCGCCTCGTCCCTCTCCTCCTCGAGCCGGCGGTGCTGCGCTTCGGCGGACCTCCGCTTCTCCTCGGCTTCGCGCTCGAGGTCGCGTTCCCTCGCCCGGATCGAGCCCTCGACCCGCTCGGAGAGCTCACGGCGCTCCGCGGGGGAGAAGCTTGCGAGGGCCTGCCCGATCTCGGACGGGCCGAGGGTCCTCCCGTCCGCGGCGAGGAACGCGAGCGGGATCTCGCGGCCCTCGGTCGATCGGGTCTTCGCGCGGCGGCGTCGGAAGAGGCCCGCGAACCACGCGGCGAACCGCCTCAGGGCCGCGACGAAGCGGCCCCAGGCCCCCCGCGCCGGGGGTCGGTTCCACGAAGCCTCGGGGACGACCAGGGCCGAGCGGACCTCCTCGAGGAGCTCCGGGGAGGGAAGGCTCGACCAGTCGGTCGAGCGGGAGCGCGCGAGGCGGGCTTCGAGCTCGGCGATGCGCGCGCGGATCTCCTCGTCGGACTTGTTCGCGACCAGGGTGAGGTCGGCGGCCCGGCGGTCGTAGTCCTCCATCGTCCGGGCGAGCCCGCGCTGCGCACGGCGGCGGAACGAGTCCCGGAGCCGGTCGAGCCGGGTTCGGAGCTTCTCGTCCTCCTCGGCCCGGCGCTTGAGGAGGGCGCGGGCTCCCTCGACCCCCTCCTCGGCGAGGGCCCGGACGAGCGCCTCCCGGTCGATCGCGTCCAATAGGTCGTCGGAGACGACGTCGTCCGGGTACTCGGTGCACTCCGGGAGGACGACCTCCCCGCTAGAGGGGGGCGTCATCCCGGTCGTCCTCCTTGCAGGAGAACAGCGAGAACTCCTCGAGCAGGCGGAAGACCCCGAGGGCGGCGTCGGCGCCCGAAGCAGCCGACTCCGGCCGCTCGCGCTCGCCCACGTACGCGGCGAAGCCCTTGAACTTCGGGAAGAGCGCGGCGTCGCCGAGGCGCGCGGCGAGCGTCGGGTCGTCCTTCAAGCGGCGACCCTCGCCCACGAGCGCCTGGGCGTCCGCGCTCGACTCCTTGAGGACGCCGGTGTAGTAGCGGCACCAGTAGACGCCCGCGCTCCGCTTGAGCGCCGGGTCGAGGTACTGGTCAACGAACTCGATGACGCGCTTCTCGTTCTGGCGGAACGAGTCGCCGCTGCGCGCCCGGATCCGCCCGCGCATCGCGTGGAGGAGGCCCGACTTCAGGTCCGCGCTCGAGGCGATCGTGCGGCCGCCGAGCACCGCGATGGCGCTGGTGCGCTCGCCGACGTCGAGGAGGGTACGGTTCGACCCGACCTCGCCCACGTCCGGGTTCTCTTCCCCCGTGCGCAGGCGCCACGCCTCGATCACCCGGACGCCGGCGTCCAAAAGGACCTCGGGGACGAAGACGTCCCCGCCGGGGGCGCGGCCGAGCTCGACGATCCTGCGGTTGTCGGCGTGACGGTCGTTGAAGCCGATGTGCAGGCTCGTCAGGCGGTCGGAGAGCGGGTCGTTGATGTTGTCGAGGTCCGAGAGGTTCGACGTGGCGACCGCCACGAACTCCGCCGGGAACGTCTCCCGCGACTTCGAGGGGGTCACGGTCCCCTCCTGCAGCGCCTGGAGGAGGACGTTCTGCGTGCCGAGCGGGAGCTTGCCAATCTCGTCCACGAGCAAAAACCCGCGGTTCGCCTGCAGGAGCTTCCCCGGCTCGAGGACGAGCGGGCTCATCGGGTCGCCGACCTCCTCGAGCTTGCGGAGGTTGATGTTGCCCGTGAGGTGGTCGGGGAAGACCTCCGAGCTCCCCTGGACGCGGGCGAACCCGAACCCCTCGCGGAGCCGCACGAACAGGGCCGGCACCTTCGCCGGGTCGACCGCCTTCGGGTCGAACCGGGCGAGGTCGGAACCGGGGGAGAAGCGCCGCCGGCAGATCGGGCACGGAGGGAACCGTCCCGCCACCTCCGGATCGACGACGGAGAGCGGGTGGTCGAGGACCGGGCAGCCGTCGACGACCCAGACGTTCTTCGGGAAGAGCTCCCAGAGGTCCTTCGCGAGGCTCGTCTTGCCCGAGCCGGACGGCCCGAAGAACAGCACATGGGCGCCCGAAACGAGGGCGGCCACGAGGTCCTCGTAGGCCCCCTCGGGGAGGATCGTCCGGGGGAAGAGCGCCCGGAACGTGTCGGAGCGGTCGAGGCCGCGGGCGCGCAGCCCCTCGATCGTCTTCAGGACCTGATGGCGGAGCCGCTCGGAAGGGCTCTCCGCGGGGATCCCTGTGCTCCGGAGCTCGGCCGCCGTCGAACGGGCGCCGAGCGCGGGGGAGGTCGTGACGAGCGCCGCCACGGCGCGCGCAACTTGGTTCGAGATATGAGGTTTGGCGGAAATTCGACGGGCGACGCGGCCGCGGGCCTACCCGAGGGTGGGGGCCCGACCCGGGGCCGACTAGACGGTGGCGGCGCCGCGCGGGGCCCGTCGGCCCCTCGGAAGTTCTAAGTAGGCGACCCGGCTCGGCCGGCCCGCTCGATGGCCGAGAAGGAGTCCTCGGGGAAGAAGCCGGCGCTCGCCCGTACCGTCAAGGACAAGTGGCGGTCGAAGCGCTGGTACAAGATCCGGGCCCCCGGATTGTTCCAGCACGGCGAGCTCGGAGAGACCGCCGCGAGCGAGCCCGAGCAGGTCGTCGGACGGACCCTCGAGATGACCCTCCCCGAGCTCTCCGGGACCGGGGACGCGGGGAAGGCGCACGTCAAGCTCCGGTTCCAGATCGAGCGGATCTCGGGCGACGGGGTCGCCGAGGCCCGGTTCGTGGGGCACGACCTCACTTCCGACTACGTGCGCCGGCTCGCCCGGCGCAAGCGCTCCAAGATCGACAGCTCCCTCCTCGTCACGACCAAGGACGGCGTCCAGATCATCTTGAAGCCGGTCGCGGTCGGCGAGCAGCGGCTCCAGACGCGCCTCCGCGCCGAGCTCCGCCACCGCATCGTGGAGATCCTCAACGAGGAGGCGAAGCTCCGCACCTCCCCCGAGTTCGTGAACGAGATGCTCCAGGGCGAGCTCGCGAAGGTCCTGGCGCACGGGGTGAAGTCCCTCTACCCGCTCAAGAAGATCGAGATCCGCCGTTCGGTCGTCCTCGGGGCGATCCCGGACGTCGTCCCCGTCCCCACGGCCGAGACGATCCCCGAGGCCGCCCCTCCGCCCGAGGTCGCCGTCGCCGGGGAAGCGGAACCGTCGGCGTAACGGTCGGTGCGGCGGAACGAGTTTCTCCCCACCGTCGGAGTGGCTCAGCCTGGTAGAGCACGGGACTCATAGCGGGGCGTCTCGGACGTCCCGGGAGAGATCCTGGGGCCGGGGGTTCAAATCCCCCCTCCGACACTCCTGGAACAATTATGACTACCACTTAAACCATTACATAGACAATGGCCGCTGGCCGAATGACAAGCATCCCTGTCCACGCCAGAGTGTTGCAGGAGCTCCAAGCGAGAAAGACGGGTGGACGGACCTGGGACGAGTTCCTCCTCGAGCTCCTGGAGGACTACGATCCCCCCGAGTGGTTGGCCGAGCTGGAGAAGCGCCGAACCAAGGGCCGTTGGCTCCGCGTCGGCGACCTCGATCGGGTCCACGAAGAGCTTCGGTCGCGGGGAAAGTGACCGGTGCCTGCCCGGTACATCCCTCACGAGAAGGCTCGGGAGGAGTTCGCGCGGCTCCCTCCGGATGTCCGGGAGGACTTCCTCTACGCGATCCGCGGTCTACTCTTCCAGCCCTTCCGACCAGGCCCCGCGTACTGGGTCAAGGAGCTCTCGGACCATCCCGGTCTTTGGCGGCTGAGGCTCACGTCGTTCCGTCGCGTCAGGATGTACTACTCCGTGGACGGGGACACGCTCAGAATCCATGGCTTCGGCCCGCGCGAGGGGTTCTACGCTAGGCTTCGACAAACGGATCGACTCCACCGTTGATCCGAGGGATTCCCCATCGCTGGGAGCCGCTCGCAAGGCCCCACTAGCCCCGTTCCGGAACGCTTTCGAACCTTCGGGGGGTTCGCATACCCCCTCCTACACCTAGATCTCCTCCTCCTAGGATCCTGGTAGGAGCGCCCTGAGGGGGGGCAGATCCGGTTCCTCGCGCGAGTCCATCCACTGCAACGTTCACGACCAACGCACGTTACGGCGTGGTGGTTCATCGGAGGGTTAATGAGCGGGGACTCATCGGGAGACCTCGAAGGCCATGGCGGTAGGGGCGACGGCTGGGGTGCCGGCAAGCGCGACATCCGCAGGGACCGGGACGACGGTCCCCAGCGGGGCGGAGATCACGGGGACACGGCGCATCAAGTGGGGGGCCCTGACGGGCTTTCTTGGCCTCGCGCTCGCCATCGCGGGCATCTTCGTCGCCTTGGCCGCGATCCCGCTCGGTGGGGTCACGGGCGGCTCGGGAGCTCAGTCGAACGCCATCTACTACGCCGTGCTCGCAGGGGTCTTCTCCGTACTCGCCGGGGTCCTGCTCGCCTTCCTTTCGTTCGTCCTCTACATCTCAGGGTTCGGCAGCCTGCGAACCGCCGACGCCCGGTTCCGGACCCCGCGGGTCCTTGGCCTAATCGGACTCGTCGGGCTTGCGCTGGTCGCCGTCTTCATGATCTTCTACGCCGGCTCTATCTTCAACGCGCTCGCTTGCGGGGCGTCGGACACGACCTGCCAGAACAACGCGACCACGCTGGCAAGGGGGACGGTGGCGGTCGCCTACGTCGGCGGGCTGCTCGGCTTCGTGGGCCTCATCGGAACGATCCTCGGCCTCTTCCGATTCGGGTCCCGGTACTCGAGCCCGCTCGCGAAGGTCGGCGCCGTCCTCTACATCATCCCCTTCGCGGCGGTCATCGCGCCACTCCTCGTCTTCGTCGGGGCTCACCAGGTACAGCGGAAGTTCCCTCAGGCCGGCCCGGCCGCCGCCTCCGATTCGCAGACTCCCCCCTCCGCGAGCTGACGGGAACCTCCTCCGGGAGGAGCTGACCGATCGGGTCACCTACGCCCCGGGCAGGCGGCTCGCTCCCTCTCGGCCCGTTTCCACGACCTGGGTGTCACGCGCCCAGGGCCTCCCGGCGCAACCCCACGTAGCAGGGAGGCCGACCCGTTCGGAGAGAGGTCCCTCCGCGACGCTGGAACGCCCCCGCCGCTCTACGGACCCGACTCGAGCCGATCGACCCTTTGTCCGAGGAGACCGATCAGCCGCGTGAGGGTGTTCGTCCGCTCCTGGAGGGATTCGATCAGGTGGTCGACCCGGTCCATCCGCTCGAGCAGCTCGCGGAGCTCCGCGGCCGCGTCCCGAGAACCGTCCGCCCGCGCCCGATCTCCTTCCTCCTCGGACATGCCCACCGACCCGCCCGAGCTCGGGACCGATTTGGCGATATCGTGCCGGCCTCGCCGCGTGGACGCGGCGCTCAGGAAGGCAGGTCCCGGAAGGTGAGACGGAGCTGGTGCTCGAAGCGATCCTCGGAGACCGCTCCGACCTCCGTGCGGACGAGCTTCCCGTTCCGGAAGAACAGGAGCGAGGGGATCGATCGGACCCGGAACCTTCGGACGAGCGTCGGTTCGTGGTCGGCATGGAGCTTGCCGAACCCGATCCGGTCGCCCCACGTTTCGGCCGCGGTGGCGAAGACCGGGGCGAAGGCCCGGCACGGCCCGCACCAGGGGGCCCAGACGTCGACCACCACCCTCGGGTGCTCCCGGAGGAACCGCTCGAAGTTGAGCGTCGTCAGCCGCTCCGGCGCGCGACGGCCCCGTCGCTCGGTCGGGAGCTCGGGCTCTTCGGAGGCGGGAGCGGCGGGCGGTTCGTCCCTCCCGAGGACCCGCGAGAGCCAGCCCATCGACCTCTCCCCATCCGCGCGCCCGACTTACCGTTGGCCGTACCGCGGCCCCTACGGATCCGAACCGGAGGGGGACGAGGCGCGCCGTACCGTCCGGCTTCCGACGGGGACCCGGACCGGGTCGGACGGGCCGCGGGGGGACGGTGCGGGGCGCGCGGTCTCCTCGCGCCCCTGGTCGAGGATCCACCGAGCGAAACGTTCCGCCTCGTCCGGCCGGCCGCCGATCTCGCTCGCGACGCGCCGGGCGCGAGCGATCACCCGTGCCTCCTGCTCCGGGTCGAACCGCGCGAGGCCGCCTCGGTCCTTGAGCGCGAACACCTCGCGCACCAGCTCGCGACGGCGAGCGTAGAGGGCGATCAGACGCTCGTCCACCGCCGCGATGCGTTCCCGGTAGGCCTGGACGAGGCGGTCGGTCGTCTCCGCGGGGGACTGCATGACGGGTGTGAGGAGCGGCAACCGCGGGATGGCGGCTCTCCCGCACCGGTAAGGGGGACGGGTTAGCGCCCCCGACGGCTCTCGAAGGCCGTATGGAGATCGTCCTCGCGTCCAACTTCGACCCGGGCCTCGTCGACCGGACCCGCGAGCTCCCGGTCGCCTCGTTCTTCGGGAACTTCCCGACCACCCTTACCGGTGGGGGCCGGCCCCCGCAGATCCTGCCGGCGGTGGACGACGAGGGGTTCCGGATGTTCGTCGAGCGGGCCCACCGCGCGGGTCGGACGTTCTACGCGACGATGAACAGCGCCGACCTGGGCCTCCGGGAGTACCGGCCCGAGTACCGCGCGAGCTTTCTCAAGGAGGTCGAGCGCCTGATCGAGCTCGGCGCCGACGGGTTCGTGGTCGCCGTCCCTCTCCTCCTCCGCTGGATCCACACCGAGTTCCCGGGAGTGCGCCTCACCGCCTCGTCGTTCGCCCGGGTCCGCACGGTCGCCCAGGGGGAGTACTTCCTTAGGATGGGGGCCGACACGATCGTCATCGAAGAGGCGAACCGCGACCTCAAGCTCCTCGAGGGGCTCGCGAGCGCCGGCGCCGAGGTCGAGGTGCTCGTCAACCAGACGTGCATCCACGATTGCCCCTACCGGTTCCATCATCTCGCCACGAGCTCGCTCGCCTCCCAGCACGGCGCCCGCGGCCCCCGGTTCGAGTATCCGATCCTCCAGTGCGGGCTCGAGCTCGTGAACGACCCCGTGAAGCTCGTCTCGGGGATCTTCGTTCGGCCGGAGGACCTCGAGGTCCTCGAGGAGGCCGGGGTCCGAAGGTTCAAGATCTCGGGCCGGAACCGCACGACCGACTGGCTCGTTCGCGCGACCCGGGCCTACGCCGCCCGACGGTACGACGGGAACCTCCTCGACATCCTGAGCTACGTTCAGAACCTCGGGCCGAGGAGCGCGCTGCGGAGGGTCGTCGCCGAGCCCGGGGCACCGGCGGAAGCGGCGCCCCTCCTCGCCGCCTTCGACGCGCTCGCGGGGCTCGAGCTCGACAACCGCGCGTTCCCGAGCGGGTTCCTGCGACGCATCGCCACGACCGACTGCGCCCGAACGTCGTGCGCGTCGTGCGGCTACTGCGCGTCGGTGGCCCGGAAGGCCGTCCGGGTCGGCGGGGTGCCGCTCGCCGACTACCACCCCCCCAAGGACCTTCCCGATCCGTCCTCCCTGCTGCCGCATCTCGGGCCGGCGCCGGGGGCGTAGGCACCCCGGGCCGCCGCAGCCCCCGACGGAGCGTCGGGGCCCCGAGAGGCCCCCGAGGCGGGGACGGCTAGCCGGCCGCGGGCGCGTCCTCGAGGATCCGGTCGAGGAGCCCGATCGGCGGGCACCCTCCCGCGAGCAGCGCGTCGTGGAACGGGCGGAGCCGGCCGCCGAACTTCTTCCCGAGCCACTGCCGGCGGGCGTCGAGGATCGCGAGCTTGCCGAGGGTGTAGCAGAAGTACTCCGGGTTGAACGTGCCGCGCATCGCCTCGCGGAACGCGGGGTGGTGCTCGAAGAACGCCTTCTCCTCGAAGAGGCGGGTCGCCCGCTCGACCGACCAGCGGTCGGTGTGGAGGCCGATGGAGGCGAGAAGGCGGCAGTCGCGCAGGAGCGCGTCGTGGATCTGCGCCAGCTCGGCCCGGTGGTCCTTCCCGTCGAGCCCCGCCTCGATGGCGAGCTGCTCGGTGTAGTGCGCCCAGCCTTCGGTGAACGACGACGAGAGGAAGACCCGCCGCGCGAGCGAGCCGCCCTTCTCCCGGAAGTGGAGGAACTGCAGGTAGTGGCCCGGATAGACCTCGTGGACGGTGATGTTCTGCAGCATCGGCCGGCTGAGCGAGCGGAGCCACTCGGTCTGCTCCTTCTCGGTCCACGCCGGGTCGACCAGGGTGACGAAGTAGATCCCTTCCGCCGCGTTCGTATCGAACGGCCCCGGGGGGCTCATGCTCGCCGTGGTGAGGGCGCGGCTGTAGGGCGGGGTCTCCTCGACGCGGCAGGCCGCTGGGCTCGGGATTGTGACGAGGTCCTTCTCCGAAACGAACCGACGGGTCACTTCCACGTACCCCCGCGCCGTCTCGAGGACCTCGCCCGCGGCGGGATGGTCGTCGCCCAGGCGCCGGAACAACTCGGCCGGCGTCGCACCGGTCTCGCGGGCGATCTCGGCGAGGCGTGCGTGGTTCCGGGCCAGGTCGGCCTCCCCGGCGCGGCGGATCTCCTCCGCTCGCGTGGTGAGCCCCTCGCGGACCCAGAGGAGCTTCTGGAACCGCTCGGGGCCAAGGGCGTAGGCGTCGTCGGCCCGGGGTAGCTCGGTCTCCTTGAGCCATGCGACGAACTTCGCGGCCGCCGCCTCGGCGTGCGGCCGGGCGCGGGCGACCGACGAGGTCAAGCCGTGCTTGGTGGCGAACTCCTCCGCTTCGGCGAAATGCACCGGGAGGCCCCCGCCCATCATGATCGCGAGCTCGACGAACGGTCGGGGAAGCGGCCCCTTGAGCCGGCGATGGCCCGCGTCGAAGATCCGCTCGGCCCCCTCGAGGATCCGGACGATCGAGCGGACCCGTTCGGCGGCGGGGGCGTAGTCCCTCGCCATGTACGAGGTCAGGGAGAACTGTCCGATGTACGACATCGGATTGCGCTCGAGGTCCCGGCCCTCGCGGAGGTCGAACAGCGGGCTCTCGAGGAGCAGCCGGAGCAACAGCCGGTCGGTCTCGCGGGCGCGGGAGAGGCTCGCCCCGTCCGAGCTAGCGAGCCGCTCGAGGAGGCGGTCGGCCGTGCCGGCCCACCGGTCGGTCGCGGCCGTCGCGAGGTCGGGAAGCCGCCCGTCGTAGTTGTGCAGGCCCAGGGCCACCGCGTAGCCGGGCTGGAACTCGAACAGATGGTCGACGATCTCCCGTTCGATCGTGTCGAGCTCGTGCGGGGCCGGCATCGGTCGTGCTAGGGGACCACCCTCAAAAGGTGTCGGTCGGGACCCTCCCCGGGCAGCTTACTCGACCCACGTCATCCGGCACTTGGGGCAGGTCTTGCCGGCGAGGGTCGTCCCGCAGACGAAGCACTCCGAGTAGTCCGGCTTCGGGTCGAGGGTGGCGGGCGGGGGCGGCCGTGGCGCGGGGAGCGGGGGAGGGGGCGCGGCCTCCGGTGGAGGCGGGAGGGGAGGGGGCGCGGGTGACTCGGTAGCCCCGGGTGCCTTGCCCCGGGAAAGGCCGAGCCGCCGGCGGGGCACGACCGAGGACGTACCGGTCGGTGGGGGAACCTCGGCTGCCTTCGTCGCCCGCTTGCGCTTGAGGATCGGCATCCCCCTCAGGCAGGCCCGGCCGTGCCTAAGCACCTTTCGCGCACGGGAAGGCAGGGTTTTCGGGCGCCGGGCCTCGGGGCGGCATGGCCGCTCCCCCCAGCCGGCGCCTGCGCGACCTTGCGCTCGAGCTCCCCCCTCCCCCACCCCCGGTGGGGAGTTACCGCCCGGTGGTCCGCTCGGGCCCGCTCGCGTGGGTCTCGGGCCAGATCGCCGTGCGGGACGGCGCGGTGGTCGCCCCGGGATCGGTCGACCGCGATGTTTCGGTCGAGGCCGCCCAGCAGGCCGCTCGGCAGGCTACGCTCCAGGCCTTGAGCGCGCTCGCGGCGGAGCTCGGGTCGGTCGACGCGGTCCGCCGCATCGTGAGGGTCGGCGTCTTTGTGAGCGTCGCGCCGGGGTTCCACCGGGAGCACGAGGTGGCGAACGGGGCGACCGACCTCCGAGGGGAACTGTGCGGGGACGGCGGCCGCCCGAGCCGGACGACGGTCGGCGTGGCCAGCCTCCCGAAGAACGCCCCGGTCGAGGTCGAGCTTTTGGTCGAGACCGGTTAGGGCCGGCGTGGAGCCGAGCCGCTGGTCGGCGGTCTTCCGCGAAGGGCGCGACCTCTACACCATCAATGCCGAGCCCGGCGTTCGGCTCCACGGCGAGCCGCTGAAGACGGCCGGCGGCGTCGAGTACCGCCTCTGGGACCCGTTCCGCTCGAAGCTCGCCGCCCTGCTCGTCCAGGGCGCCCCCGACGACCTGTTCGTCCCGCCGCGTCGCGCGCTCTACCTCGGCGGGGCCCACGGCACAACCGCGAGCCATCTCTCGGAGGTCTGGCCGTCGGCGGAGATCTACGTCGTCGAGAAGAGCCCGACCGCCTTTGTCCCGCTGCTCGACCTCGCCCGTCGGAGGAAGAACCTCCTGCCGCTCCTGGCCGACGCGCGGCTCCCCGAGCGATACCGTGCGGAGGTCGGCGAAGCCGGCTTCCTCTACCAGGACATCGCCCAGCGGGACCAGGCCGAGATCTTCTGCGAGAACGCCTCGGCGTGCCTCGAGCGGCACGGACGGGGGATCCTCATGCTCAAGGTCCGGTCCGTGACGCAGCGTCGCAGCGCGGGGGCGGTCGTGCGGGAGGCCCGCCGGGTGCTCGAGGACGCAGGGTTCACCGTCCGGGCCGAGACCCCCCTCACCCCGTTCTCGCGGGACCACGCCGCGCTCGTCGTACGGCGCGACTGACGGCCGACGTTTCAGGCTCCACCGGGGGCTGACCGACCTTCCCCCCGGGTCCCGTCCGGGGAACGGGGTGGAAGCACGTTGGGCTATCGATACTTGAGGGCGACCGGCGGAGACCCATCGGTTCGGACGGACCACGAGCGGACGGGCGAGCTCGGGGCGATCGTCGCGCACCTCGCGGGCGAGAGCGGTGCTCCAGCGGCCCGGAGGGTCCGGGTGCCACGGGAACGCGCCGCAACGGTCGGTTCGGCGGGACCGCGCCGTTCGAGATGGAGGGCCTGGTTCCTCCGCGAACGCAAGCCCGTCCTCCGCGAGGCCCGCGACCCGGTCGCCGTTATCCGCGGGATCATCGAACCGTGCGACGGGATCGACCGTCCGACCCTCGAGCTTCTCGCCGACGAGGAGGGACTCGGACGTGATCTGGTCGACCGCACGCTCGCCCGGCTCCGCACGGACGGCACGCTGCGCTACGAACGGGGCCCGGACGGCGAGGAGGTGTTCGCGTGGGCGCATCCCGCCTAGCAGCGGCGCCCGCGCCCCGCTCGGCCCTCGGGCTCGCCGCCGTCCCTCTCGTGCTCGCGGCCCTGCTTGCGTCGGGAGCTGTGGGAGTCTCCTCCGCGGCCCCCGTCCCGACGACCGGGCCCGCCGCGCCGGCCCCGCACGGCGCGGACCCGGTCACGAACTTCACCGCCGCCGTTCAGCGCTTGGTCGATCTCGTCGGGCTCGCCGGGGGCGGGATCCTCGCACTGGTCTGGGCCCGGGTCGCGCTGAGCTGGTTCTCGAACGACGTCACGAAGAAGATCCAGGCGAAGGACCGTGCCCGGGACGCCCTGGTCGGGACCCTACTTTTCGTCGCCGCCGTGAGCGGGCTGGTCTGGGGGCTCGCGCACTGGGTCGTCACCGGTTCGTAGCGGAGGGCAGTTGCTCGCGGTCGACTGGGAGGACCTCCTGCGGGCCGTCCTCTTCGCGCTCTTCGCGGACCTCACCGCGTTCGTCGCCGCGGTGACCGGGCCGACGTACGACGGGCTTCTCGTGCCCGCGCTCGCGCCGGGATCGCTCTTTCCCCCGGTGCTCTCGGGCGGGGGCGGTCCGGCCGACTACGCCGCCACGGCGGCACGGTTCTCCTCGTACCTCATCTCCAACCTCGTCGACCCGCTGGTCGCGCTGGGGGCGCTCGGGGTCGCGTTCCTCTACCTGGCGCGCGCCACCGTGGCGCGCTGGGCGGCGACCTTCGACGGCCTGCTCCCGCGGCTCGTGCTCGCCCTCGTCGCCGCCAACTTCACCGTCCCGATCGCCGCCGGGATCCTCGACCTCGCGGGGGCCCTCTATCCGGTCTTCGCGGGCTGGGACGGAGGTGCCTGGCAGCATTGGGTGAACCTCGCCGGCTGGGGGGAGATCCAGTTCTCCTGGGACAACGGGGCGCTCGCCTTCGTGCTATCCCTCGCCGAGTTCGTCGCGGTCTTTGGGCTGCTGATCGCGGTCGGGGTCCGCGACGCCCTGCTCGCCGTCCTGATCGTCGTCCTGCCCGTGCTCACGCTGCTCTGGCCGTTCCGGCCTCTCTCGACGATCCCCCGGCGCGCCTGGTTGCTCTTCGCGGAGCTCGCCTTCCTTCCGTGCGTCCTCGTGGTGCCCCTCGAGCTCGCGGTGGGAAGCAGCTCGCCGGTGATCCTGGTCGGGTTCCTCGGGGCCGCGCTCTCCTCGCCGTTCCTCCTCTCGGCGGCCGGCACGCACCTCGGAGCGTTCGGATTCCCGGCAGCGGGCGGGGCCACGGGCGCGGGGATCCAACGCGGCGTGGGCGCCGCCCCTTCGGCGGCGTCGCGGGGGTTCGTCCCAATCTCCACCGGGGCTCGCAGCGCGGGGGGCGTCGGGTCGGCCGCGAGCGGGGCGGTCCGTGCGGCGGGGACCGCCTACGCGCCCCTTGCGGTCCCGCTCGCCGTTCGGGAGTTGCTCGGACGAGCCGGCCACGGGCTGGCCCGTCATGCTCGGCGCCAGGGAGAACGATCGCCGCCTCGCTTCCCCCCGATCCGCCCGGGGGGCCCGGGATGAGATGGAGGAGCCCGCGTCCGGCCCCCCGGTCGTGCCCCTCCCGGGCCGGCTCGATCGACGCCTCAGGCTCGGCCCGTTCGCCTCCGGTCGGGAGGCGCTCAAGTTCCTCGGGTACGTCGCGGTCGGGGCCGTCTTCGCTCCGACGTCGATGCCGCTCCTCGCGGTCCCGTTCGTCCTGGTGGGTGCCGTCCTCACGCTCTACCGGCCGGGGGGAGAAGGGCTGGACGCCCGCCTCGCGACCGTCCTCCGCTACGCCTGGCGGAGCTCTCGGACGGGAGCCCCTGTGACACGGACCCGCGTCCGGCTCGGCGACCGGACCCGCACGGTCGCCGGCGGGCCCGACGGCTTCGCGGCGGTGGTGCGGACGGGCGGCGTCCCCCTCGCCTTCCTGCCCCCCGAGGAGCTGGCCCGGCGGTTCGACCTCTACCGCGACCTCCTTCGGTCGCTCGACCGCGACGTGCGG
>JBAIXP010000109.1:0-31152 GCA_037916495.1 Thermoplasmata archaeon
CCGCGCGAGCCGCGCGCGCGGGGGTCGCGGGCCGAGGTCGCGGGCGCGACCAGGCCAGTGACGTGGCACGGGGCGAACGCGCGAGCGCGCCGCTCGGGGTCGCTCGCCAACGGTTCCCCCCGCGGCAACGCGGGCGTCTACTACTTATAAGCCGCCTCGTCTAGTGAGAAAGGGTACCTGGCACGACCGACCGTCCGGAGAACATGAGCGAACCTGAGGCCCCGGTCGCGACCCAGCACGACGCGTTCGACCGCATGAACTTCCTCGAGCTGCGGAACACGCAGCTCGCCGAGGCGATCAAGCGCGTCGAGAGCGAGCGGCACTACATGGAGGCGGAGATTCTCCGCCTGCAGCGCGAGGTGAAGCGCCTCAAGACCGAGCTCGACCGTCTCCGCTACCCGCCCCTCATCGTCGGGAGCGTCCGCGACGTGCTCACCGACGGACGGGTCATCGTGAAGTCGTCGACCGGCCCGGACTTCGTCGTCAACTCGGCCGAGAGCGTCGAGCACGGCAAGATCACGGTCGGGAGCCGCGTAGCGCTCAACAAGCAGACCCTCGCGGTGATGGGGGTCCTTCCCGCCTCCTTGGACCCGCTCGTGACCGCGAGCGAGATCGTCGACAAGCCGAACGTCACCTACCAGATGATCGGCGGGCTCTCCGAGCAGATTCGCGAGATCCGCGAGGCGGTGGAGTACCCGCTCCTGCGCTCCGAGCTCTACAAGAAGGTCGGCGTCGACCCGCCGAAGGGCGTGCTGCTCATCGGCTCGCCGGGGACGGGGAAGACCCTCATCGCGAAAGCGGTCGCGCACCACACCAACGCGACGTTCGTCCGGCTGGTGGGCAGCGAGCTCGTCCAGAAGTACATCGGCGAGGGCGCCCGCCTCGTCCGCGAGCTTTTCCAGCTCGCTCGGGAGAAGGCCCCGACGATCATCTTCATCGACGAGGTCGACTCGATCGGCGCGAAGCGTCTCGAGGTCGCCACGAGCGGCGACCGCGAGGTCCAGCGTACGCTCATGCAGCTGCTCGCGGAGATGGACGGCTTCGAGCCGCTCTCCAACGTCAAGATCATCGCGGCGACCAACCGGCCGGACATCCTGGACGACGCGCTGTTGCGCCCGGGCCGGTTCGACCGGATCATCGACGTGCCCGTGCCGAGCTACCAGGGCCGCGTCGAGATCTTCAAGATCCACTCGCGGGGGATGGCGCTCCGCGAGGCCGTCGACTTCGAGGCGCTCGCGGGCCGGTGCGAAGGCGCCACCGGCGCCGACATCCGCGCGATCTGCACGGAGGCCGGCATGTGGGCGATCCGCGAGGAGCGCGACAGCGTGACCCCGGCGGACTTCGAGCGGGCGATCGAGAAGGTCGTCGGCGAAGAGGAGCTCCGCAAGGAATCCGTCACGATGTTCGCCTAGAGCCCCGGGCGCGCCACGTGCGCGCACCTACCACCCGGCCCTTGGTGCCGAGACCTACGCGGCGAGGGTGGTCGCGCCGAGGATCCGCGGGCCGGCCGGGACCGAGAGGTCGAGCAGGTAGACCGTCTCCCCGCCCTCGTAGACGACCGGTCGGTCGGTGGTGAAGCGGACCGCCGAGCTTCCGAACTCGTCGAGCCGCGCCGGAACGACCTGGAGACCGACCGAGGCGTGGAGCTGGGCCCCCGGCCCCGCGTCCCCCCGGTAGTAGCGGCACCGGGCGAGCGGGCCCCCTGCGAGCTCGGTGCCCGTCTTGAGCGAACCCTCGGGGGCCAGGACCTGGCCCCGCTCGAGCTCGTCCGCTTCGACGCCGCGGAGCGCCACCCCGACCCGCTCTCCCGGGCCGACCTCCTTCCGATCGAGGTCGTGGACCTGGAGGGAGCGGACCTCGACGACCTTGGGGGTCGGCCAGAGCCGCAGACGGTCGTGCGCCCGCACCGTTCCCTGGCGAACGAGCCCGAGCGCCACGGCGCCCACCCCTTTCACCGGGAACGCGTGGTCGAGCGCGACACGGACCGGGCCGTCCCGGACCCGTCCCGCGAGACCTTCGAGGCTCGCGCGCAGGCTCGGCGCGTCCACGCTGACCCGCGGGGCCGTCTCGAGCCGGCTCCCTTTGAGCGCCCGGGCGAGCTCCGCCTCGCCGACCGCGGGTCCCCGGGCGATCGTCACCGGGAGGGAGGCGAGCTCGACGACCGCGATCGCCTCCGCGACGGCGCGCGAGAGCTCCGCGACGACCAAGAGGCAGTGGTCGGCCATCGCGAGGGCGTTGAGGAGCGGAGCGACCTTCTCGGGGAACTGCGTCGGCTCGACCAGCGTGAGCGCGCGGTCCTCGTGGACGTCGTTGTAGAGCGTAAGGTCCGACGCGGTCCCCTTCTTCCCGAGCTCCTTCGCCACCCCGTTCGAACCGACGACCGCGACGGTCAGAGCGCTCGTCACGGGACCTTCCCCCGAGGCGGCCGGACGGTGAGGGTGAGGACGCCGCCCTTCGTGGAGATGTCGATCTTCGAGCCGTCCGGCACCTCGCCCGCGAGGAGACGCTCGGTGAGCGGGTCGACGACCTCCCGCTGGATCGTCCGCTTGAGGGGGCGCGCGCCGAAGTCGCGGTCAAAGCCCGTGGCGCCGAGGAGCTTCTTCGCATTGTCGGTCGCCGTCAGGGAGAGTCGCCGGTCCTCGAGGCGGTGCTCCACCTGGGCGAGCTGGAGGTCGACGATTGCGCCGATCTCCTTCTCGGTGAGTTCGTGGAAGATCACGACCTCGTCCAGGCGGTTCAGGAACTCGGGGCGGAAGTGCGCACGCAGCGCACGGTCGACGATCGAGCGACGGGCCGCCTCGTCGGCGGCCCCCGAGAGCTCCTCCGTGCCGAGGTTCGACGTGAGGATGACGAGGGTGTTGCGGAAGTCGACGGTCCGTCCTTGCCCGTCGGTGAGGCGCCCGTCGTCCATCAGCTGGAGGAGGACGTTCACGACGTCCGGGTGCGCCTTCTCGACCTCGTCGAACAGGACGACCGTGTACGGCCGGGTGCGGACCGCCTCGGTGAGCTGGCCCCCCTCCTCGTAGCCGACGTAGCCGGGCGGAGCCCCGAGGAGCCGGGCGACCGTGTGCTTCTCCATGTACTCGCTCATGTCGATGCGGACGAGCGCCCGTTCCGAGTGGAAGAGGAACGCGGCGAGCGCCTTCGCGAGCTCCGTCTTTCCCACGCCCGTGGGTCCGACGAAGAGGAAGACCCCGATCGGCCGGTTCGGGTCCCCGAGCCCCGAACGGGACCGGCGGACGGCGCGCGCGACCGCGGCGACCGCCTCGTCCTGCCCGACGACGCGCCGGTGGAGCTCCTCCTCCATCCGGAGCAGGCGCTCCCGCTCCCCCGCGAGCATCCGGCTCACCGGCACGCCGCTCCACTTCGAGATCACCCGGGCGATGTCCTCCTCGTCCACCGACTCGCGCAGCATCGTGCCGTCCCCGACCGGGCCGGCCGGGGAGAGCTCCTTCAGCTTGCGCTCGAGCTCGGGGACCTTGCCGTAGCGGAGCCGCGCGGCCGCCTCGAGGTCGCCCGCGCGCTCGGCCTTCTCCTCCTCGGCGCGGGCATGGTCGAGCTCGGCACGGACCGACCGTATCGCCTCCACCTGCTGGCGCTCCCGCTCCCAGCGGGCGAGCAGGCCGGTCTCCTTCTCCTTGAGCCCGACGAGCTCCCGCTCGAGCGCGTCCAGGCGTTCGCGGCTCGGCGCGTCGCGCTCCTTCTGGAGGGCGGCCTTCTCGATCTCGAGCTGGCGGATCCGCCGGGAGAGCTGGTCGAGCTCGCTCGGGCGCGAGTCGAGGGTGAGGCGGACCCCCGAGGCCGCCTCGTCCACCGCGTCGATCGCCTTGTCCGGGAGGTGCCGGTCGGGCAGGTACCGGGCCGAGAGGGTCGCCGCGGCGACCAACGCCCCATCGAGGATCCGGACCCCGTGGTGGAGCTCGTAGCGCTCCTTCAAGCCGCGGAGAATCGAGATCGTGTCCTCGACGGTCGGCTCGGCGACCGGTACCGGCTGGAACCGCCGCTCGAGCGCGGCGTCCTTCTCGATGTACCTGCGGTACTCCTGCGTGGTCGTCGCGCCGATGCAGTGGAGCGTGCCGCGGGCCAGCGCCGGTTTGAGCAGGTTCGAGGCGTCCATCGCCCCTCCCTCCGTGGCCCCGGCGTGGACGAGCGTATGGAGCTCGTCGACGAAGAGGACGACCTTCCCCTCCGACCGCTCGACCTCCTTGAGGACGGCCTTGATCCGCTCCTCGAACTCCCCGCGGAACTTCGCCCCGGCGACCAGAGCCCCCAGGTCGAGGGCGACGATCCTGCGGTCCTTGAGCGAGTCCGGGATGTCGCCCGCCGCGACCCGGAGGGCGATCCCCTCGACGATCGCGGTCTTGCCGACGCCCGGGTCGCCGATCAGCACCGGGTTGTTCTTGGTGCGCCGCGACAGGATCTGAAGGACCCTCCGGATCTCCTCGTCCCGGCCGATCACCGGGTCGAGCTTGCGCTCCCTCGCGAGCGCGGTGAGGTCGCGCCCGTACTTCTCGAGGGCCCCGTACTGGGCCTCCTCGGTCCGACTCTCGACCGGCGCCGAGCGGTCGCGGACCTTGGCGACGGCCGCTTCGAGCGCGGCCCGACGCACCCCGAGCTCCTCGAGTGCGTCGCGGGCCGGCGAGGCGACCGAGAGCAGGCCGAGCAAGAGCTGGTCGACGGTCGTGTAGCGGTCCTTGCGGCGCGCCGCCTCCGCTTCCGCCGCCTCGACGACCTGTCCCAGGGTCCGGGAAAGATACTGGTCGGACGGCGCCACACGGTCGGCCGTCGGCCGGTCTCTCAGGAGGGCTTCGAGGCGTTCGGCGAGGCGGTCCAGCGGGACGTCAAGCGCCCGGAGGAGGCCCGCCGCGGCGCCGTCGGGGTCCTGGGTGAGCGCGAGGAGCAGGTGCTCCGGCTCGACCGAGGGATGCCGCAGCTCGGCGGCCCTCTGGAACGCCGACTCGAGCGCTCCCCGCGCCGCGTCCGTGAGCCGGTCGAGGTGCATCGGGCGGCCATCCGGGCGAGCCGATTTAAGTCGCGCTCCCGGTGCGGGCGGTCGTGGCGGACCTCTCGGTGGAGCTGGCGGGGATACGGCTCCGCAACCCGTTCCTACTCGCCTCAGGGATCTGGGGCGAGAGCGGCGACTCCCTGGTCGGCGCGTGGCGTGCCGGCGCGGGGGGCGTGATCACGAAGTCGGTCGGATCGAAACCCCGCGCCGGGTACCCGAACCCGACCGTGGAGACCTACGAAGCGTGGGGGATGCTCAACGCGATGGGGCTCCCCAACCCCGGGATCGACGCCTATCCGCAGGAGATCGCGATCGCCCGCTCCGCGGGGGCGACAGTCATCGGGTCGGTCTTTGGCGGTGGCCCGGAGGAGTTCGCCGACCTGGGCGAAAGGATGGCGGCCACGGGCGTCGCGGCCCTCGAGCTCAACCTCTCCTGCCCGCACGCCGAAGGGTACGGGACCGAGGTCGGAGGGACCCCGGAGGAGGTCCGTGAGATCGTCCGGGCGGTGGTCCGGCGTGTCCGCATCCCCGTCTTCGCGAAGATCACCCCGAACACGGCGGACCCGGCGGCGCTCGCGGTCGCCGCGGAGAAGGCCGGGGCCGCCGGGGTGAGCGCGATCAACACGCTCCGAGGGCTCGCGCTCGATGTCCGGCTGGCCCGCCCCGTGCTCGCGCACGGGCTCGGGGGCCTGAGCGGTCGGGCGATCAAGCCGGTCGGGCTCGCGTGCGTCTACCAGATCTACCCGAAGGTCGCGGGGCCGATCGTCGGGGTCGGGGGCGTGACGACCGCCGAGGACGCCCTCGAGTACCTCATGGCAGGAGCCTCGGCCGTTCAGGTCGGCACGGCCGTGGCGTTCGAGGGGGTCGGCGTCTTCGGCCGGCTCGCCACCGGGCTCTCCGCCCTGCTCGACGAGCTCGGCATCCCGAGCGTCCGGGCCGCCGTGGGACGCGCCCACGGCGCCGCGCGGCACGGTCCCCCCGGGGCCTGACGGGCCGCTCAAATAGCCGAGGACCGCTCGCGCGGTCCGTGCGCACGATCGTGCCGGTCGAGGAGACGGTCGTCGAGACGCCGTCCACCCTCACCCTTCGGTTCCCCTACGACCCGCCGGCGTCCCCCGGCCAGTTCGTCATGGTCTGGCTCCCCGGGGACGACGAGCTTCCGATGTCGCTCTCCTACACCGAAGGCCGGCGGAAGGGGGTCACGATCAAGGCGATGGGCGACTCAAGCCGGCGCTGCCAGCGGCTCGCCGTCGGCGAGAAGGTCGGCATCCGGGGCCCGTACGGCAACCGGTTCGACACGGGTGTCCGGAACGTGCTGGTCGTCGCGGGCGGTTCGGGCGCCGCGGTCCTCGCCCCCGCCGCGGAGGCGCTCCGGGCCCGGGGCGGGTCGGTGACGGTCGCCCTGGGGGCGACCACCGCCTCCGAACTCCTCTTTCGCGCACGGTTCGAGGCGATGGGCGCGAGGACGATCCTTGCGACCGACGACGGCTCGGCGGGCGAGCACGGGTTCGTGACGGGCCCGGCGGAGCGGCTGCTCGAGGAGGGCGGTTTCGACGCCGTCTGGACCTGCGGGCCCGAGAAGATGATGCGCAAGGTGGTCGACGCGGCCCGCCGCCGCTCGGTCGCCGTCTACGGCTCGATGGAGCGGCACATGAAGTGCGCCCTCGGCCTGTGCGACGCCTGCGCCCTCGGCCCGTACCACGTCTGCGTCGACGGTCCGGTCTTCACCGGCGACCAGCTCGCCGAGGTGGCCGACTTCGCGAAGTTCCACCGCGCTCCGTCAGGCGCTCGGGTGCCGTTCTAGCCGTCCCGCGGACCCTCCGGGAGGCCCGCGGGGGCCGCACGCCCCGGCCCCGCTCGCAAGACTTTATGCTCGACCTCTTCTACGAGCGTCCGGTTCCTTCGTTCCATGAAAGTTCTGGTCGTCAGCGGCGGGGTCATCTCCGGGCTCGGGAAGGGGATCACGACGTCGTCGCTCGGCCGGCTCCTGAAGGCCCGCGGGATCTCGGTCACGATCCTGAAGATCGACCCGTACCTCAACGTCGACGCGGGTACGATGAACCCGTACCAGCACGGCGAGGTCTTCGTGCTGGACGACGGGACCGAGGCCGACCTCGACCTCGGCAACTACGAGCGGTTCCTCGGGCAGAGCCTTTCGGGCAGCCACAACCTGACGACGGGGAAGATCTACCGCGCGGTGATCGAGAAGGAGCGACGCGGCGACTTCCTCGGCAACACCGTCCAGATCATCCCGCACGTCACGGGCGAGATCAAGCGGTCGATCCGCGAGGTCGCCGACGCGGCCGGCGCGGAGGTCGTCCTCGTGGAGGTCGGCGGCACGGTCGGTGACATCGAGTCGATGCCGTTCCTCGAGGCCCTGCGCGAGCTCTCCTACGAGCTCGGGGAAGGCCACATGGCGTTCGTCCACACCACGCTCGTCCCGACGGTGGGGCCGGTCGGCGAGGCGAAGACGAAGCCTACCCAGCACTCCGTCCGGGAGCTCCGGGCGATCGGGATCCGTCCCAACATCATCGTCGCCCGCGGGCCCGCCCCGCTCACCCAGGACATCAAGGCGAAGATCTCCCTCTTCTGCGACGTCCCGCCCGAGGCCGTCGTCTCCGTCCCCGACCAGTCGGTGATCTACGAGGTCCCGCTCGTCCTCGAGGCGGAGGGTGTCGGCCCGCTCATCTCGAAGCTCCTCAGGCTGCCGGACCGGCCGCCCGACTACGGCTCCTGGAAGGAGTACCTGGGGACGTACCGCCGGGCCACGAACCCGGTCGACATCGCGGTGGTGGGCAAGTACACGGACCTCCGCGACGCCTACCTCTCGCATGCCGAGGCGTTCCACCACTGCCAGGGCCGGCTCGGGATCGGCGTGCGGCTCCACTGGTACGATGCCGAGGACATCCCGCGCAATCCGGCGATCGCCGCCCGCATCGAGCGGGCGGACGCGCTCCTCGTGCCCGGGGGGTTCGGGGCGCGCGGCGTGGAGGGCAAGCTCCAGTCGATCGCGATCGCCCGGCGGTCGAAAGTGCCGTTCCTCGGGGTCTGTTACGGCTTCCAGATGGCCGCGGTCGAGTTCGCGCGCAGCGCCCTCGGCCTTGCGGCGGCGAACACCACCGAGGTCGACCCGTCGACCGAGGAGCCGGTCGTCTGCCTCCTCGAGCAGCAGAAGGGCGTCGCCGACCTCGGCGGGACGATGCGGCTCGGGGCGCAGCGGGTCGTGCTCACCCCCGGCACGAAGGTCGCCGAGATCTACGGCAAGACCGACATCTGGGAGCGGCACCGGCACCGCTACGAGATCAACCCGAAGTACCTCGAGCGGTTCGCCGCCGCGGGCCTGGTCGTCTCCGCCTCGGCGGTCGACGGGAGGGTCGAGGCGCTCGAGCTCCGCGACCATCCGTTCTTCGTCGGGGTGCAGTACCACCCCGAGTTCCTTTCCCGTCCCGAGGCGCCCCACCCGCTCTACGTCGCCCTGGTGAAGGCGGCGCTCGCCCACAAGGAGGTGGCGTCCTCTGCCGCTCCCGCGCCGGCTCTCGCGTGAGCTCTCCGAGCGGGACGGCGAGGCGGCCCGCATCGCCGGGCACCTCGAGGAGTACCGCACCCTCGGAGGGGTCGCGTTCGCCCTCGTGCGGGACGGCACGGGCACGACCCAGGTGACCCTCAAGAAGGGCTCGACCGGGCCCGAGCTCTTCCAGCTGTTCGAGGGGACCCCGCGCGAGTCGGTCGTCGAGGTCGAGGGGACGATCCGCCGCTCCGAGCGCGCCCACCGCGGCGTCGAGCTCCTTCCGGACCGGGCGATTGTCGTCGCGCGCGCCGGCGTTCCCCTGCCGCTCGGCGTGGTCGACAAGGTCGGGGCCGAGCTTCCCACGCGGCTCGACCACCGCGTCCTCGACCTGCGCAAGCCCGCGGTGCGGGCGATCTTCGAGCTGCGTTCGCGCCTTCTCGCCGGCTTCCGCGAGGCGTTCACCCGACGCGGGTTCCTGGAGGTCGAGACGCCGAAGCTCCTGCGGCAGGGCGCCGAGGGCGGGGCGACCCTCTTCACGGTCGACTACTTCGGATCCCCCGCGTACCTCGCGCAGAGCCCGCAGCTCTACAAGCAGATGCTCATCGGCGCGGGCCTCGAGAGGGTGTTCGAGATCGCCCCGGCCTTCCGGGCCGAGCCGTCCGATACCGTCCGTCACATCACGGAGTTCACGAGCCTCGACGCCGAGGTCGGCTACATCTCGGGGCCGGACGAGGTACGCGACCTGTTGGAGGGGATCGTCGTGGACGCGGTGGCGTCCTGCCGCGCGGCGCTCGAGGGGACGAAGAACCCGCTCGCCGCCGGGCTTCCCGCGCTCTCCGTCCCGTTCCCCCGCGTGCCGTTCGCGACGTGCGAGGAGTGGCTCGGGCGGCCGGGGGCCGAGCGTGACTTCGGCACCGAGGAGGAGAAGGCGATCGGCGACCGGGTCGCGAGCGAGCTCGGGGCCCCCTGCTACTTCATCACCGACTACCCCACCGCCGTGAAGGCCCAGACGTTCTACGCCTGGCGGCGCGACGACGACCCCCGGAAAACGGGGTACTTCGACCTCGGGTTCAAGGGCCTCGAGATCGCGAGCGGCGGCCCGCGCGAGCACCGCCTCGACCGCCTCGAGGAGAACCTCCGCTCGGCGGGGCTCGACCCGGCGCGGTTCGCGGGCTACCTTGAAGCGTTCCGCTTCGGCATGCCCCCGCACGGAGGCTGGGGTCTCGGCATCGACCGATTGGTCCAGGCGCTCGCGGGTCTTGCGAACATCCGGGAGAGCCGCCTCTTCCCGCGGGACCGCTACCGTCTGGAGCCGTGAGGGGGAGCGATGGTCGCCGCGCGTCGCGCCCTGCCCGCGCCGCCCGAGCTCCAGAGCCGCTGGGGGGCGGTGCTCGAGGAGGCGGGCCTTAGGCCCCGGATTCTCCAGGTCTTCGACCGGTTCCCCGAGGAGCGCTCGCTCGACGTGCCGTTCTCAATCGTCGACGAGGCCGACACGAACCTCGCCGACCTCCTCCTCGACCGCCCCGAGGAGGTGCTGGACGCGGGGGTCCGGGCGATGCGCGACCTCCTTCCCGTGGCGGGAAGCGACGCGGAGGGATTGCGCCTCCGCCCGTTCGGCCTCCCGGCGACCGCACACCGGCTCGTCCGGGCGATCCGCGAGACCGACCTCAACCGCCTGGTCGCGGTCGACGGGATCGTCCGCCGGGTCACGGAGGTCCGCCCGCAGATCCGGGACGCGGTCTTCGAGTGCGTCGCCTGCCGGGTGAAGTTCCACGAGCCGCAGGACGAGTCGTCGCTCGTCTTCCGCGAACCGCTCGAGTGCCCGGAGTCGCAGGGCGGGTGCGGCAAGACCCTCGGGAGGACCCGTTTCCGTCTGGTCGCCGAGGAATCGGCGTACGTCGACGCGCAGCGGATCGAGGTCCAGGAGCACCCCGAGACGCTGAAGCACGGGGCGCACCCGCAGGGCCTCTCCGTCCTCCTCACCGAGGACCTGACAGGGAAGGTCCTACCGGGCAACCGCGTGGTGCTCAACGGGGTCCTCAAGAGCTTCCAGCGGGCGACCGCCTCCCGCGGCGGCGTCGTCCGCAACACGACGTTCGACGTGATGCTGGTCGGCCTCTCGTTCGAGTCGAAAAGCCTCGAGTACACCGAGATCGAGGTGACCCCCGAGGACGCGGCGCTCATCGAGGGGTTCCGCAACGACCCGACGGTCGTCGACAAGATCGTCCTCTCCCTCGCCCCGACGATCAAGGGGATGGAGCAGGAGAAGGAGGCGATCGCCCTCCAGCTGTTCGGAGGGGTCGCGAAGAAGCACTCGGACGGCGTCCGGGTCCGCGGCGACATCCACGTCCTTTTGGTCGGCGACCCGGGCGTGGCGAAGAGCCAGCTCCTGCGCTACGTCGCGGGGGTCGCCCCGCGCGGGATCTACACGAGCGGCAAAGGGGCGACCGCCGCCGGGCTCACCGCCGCCGCGGTGAAGGACGATTTTGCCGGCGGCCGGTGGGCGCTCGAGGCCGGGATGCTCGTCCTCGCCGACGGGGGGATGGCGGTCATCGACGAGCTCGACAAGATGACGAGCGAGGATCGCTCGGCGATGCACGAGGCGCTCGAGCAGCAGACGGTCTCGATCGCGAAGGCCGGGATCACCTCGACGCTCAACGCGCGCTGCCCGGTCCTCGCCGCGGCGAATCCCAAGCTCGGGCGGTTCACGAACGACCGGTCGATCGCCGAGCAGATCGACCTCCCCCCGACCCTCCTCTCCCGCTTTGACGTGATCTTCTCCATCCGCGACCAGCCCGACCAGGCCCGCGACCGGCACCTCGCGGGCCGGATCCTCGCCTCCCACCGCGAGGGCGGCGGCGGCCCCGGGGCCTCGGCCGGGGAGGAGGCGCCGTTCTCGCCGGAGCTGCTCAAGAAGTACATCGCCTACGCGCGGCGCCAGGTCCGCCCGCAGCTCTCCGAGGAGGCGCTCGGGACCCTCGAGGACTACTACGTACGGGTCCGCCGGCAGGGGGAGGACCCGAACGCCCCGGTGCCGATCACCGCCCGTCAGCTCGAGGCGCTCGTGCGCCTCAGCGAGGCGGCCGCCCGGGCCCGGCTCTCCGACACCGTCCGCGCCGAGGACGCCGCGCGGGCGGTCCGGATCATGCAGAACTATCTCTCCCGGGTCGCGCAGACCGCGGACGGGAAGATCGACATCGACATCACCCAGGTCGGGACGAGCCACCACCAGCGCGAGCAGTTCGAGATCGCCCGCGCCACGATGCACGAGCTCCAGGCCGGGCCGGGAGGCCACTTCTCGCGCGAGGAGTTCCTCACCGCGGTCGAGAAGAAGGGGCTCGCGCGGAACCGCGCCGAGGCGATCCTCACCTCGCTCATCAACCAGGGCGAGATCTACGAGGCCCGGACCGACCAGTTCCAACTGACCCGCTTTTGAGGCCGTCCGGCCGCGACGCTCGCCCATATATCCCGGCCGCCGCCTGCCCGGGTAGGTTGGGCCGTTGACGGGGTCGGACGGGGACGGGGAGGGGTTCGTGATGCGGATCCACCGGGTCCGGGCGGAGTTCGTCGTCGCCGCCTGCGACGCGGAGCTCGTCGGACGGGAGCTTCCCCTCGAGCACGGGAACGGGACCGTGAAGGTCACGAGCCACTTCTACGGCGAGCGCCGGGTGTCCAAGGAGGAGCTCCTCTGGGCCCTCGAGCGGGCGACCGTGGCGAACCTCCTCGGGCACCGGGTCCTGAAGGTCGCCGAGGACGGCGGGCACGTCGACCGCGGGGCGACCACGACGCTCGGCGGGGTTCCCCACGCCGAGATCTTCGCCATGGTCGGCTAGCCCGGGAGGGGCGATGGGGTCGGCGGAGTTCTGCGTCGTCTGCGGCCGCACCGGGGTCGCCGTGACCGACGGCGTCTGCGCCGAGTGCGCGGCCGACCGGACCGAGCTCGTGCGCGCCCCGCCGCGGGCCGAGGTCGTCCTCTGCCCCACCTGCGGCGCCCGGCGCGTCGGGGCCCGGTGGGACCGCTCGGGAGCCCCCGCGGTCCTCGGCGCGGACGACCTCGCCCGGTTCCTCACCGTCCATCCCGACGTCGGCGTCCGGGAGGTCCGTTGGGAGGAGGTCGAGGCGGCTGCCGGGGTGCACGAGATGCTGGGGCGGGCGCGCGTCCGCTTCCGGGGGCTCGAGCGTACGGTCGAGGTGCCGCTCTCCGTCCGCGTCACCGCGCGCACGTGCACCGAGTGCGGACGCCGCAGCGGGCGGTACTACACCGCCGTCGTGCAGCTCCGGGGGGAGGAGGCGCCGCGAACGCGCCGGTCGAAGGAGCTCAAAGACCGGCTCGCCGAGCGGTGGGAGGACCTCCTCAAGGAGTCTCGGGCCGAGGTGCGGCGGGCCGTCTCGTTCAGCGAGGAGCGGCCCGAGGGCTGGGACGTCTTCTTCTCGGAGACCCTCGCCGCGCGGGGGGTCGCCCGGCTCGCGAAGCAGCGCTACGGGGTGAGCGTCCAGGAGTCGGCGAGCCTCTTCGGACGGAAGAACGGCCAGGACGTCTACCGGGTGACGTTCTGCCTGAGGTTCCCCGGGCTCCTTCCGTCGCGCGGGCCGGCGTCGTCCTCGGCGGACCGCGCGACGCCCCTCGAACCATAGACTTAAAAACCAATCCCGCGGTCGTTCCCTCGAACAGGGGGTTTTCCCTCCATGATGAAGAAAGGCGGACTCCTCAGGCGACACCACGGCTCGGACAATCTCGAAGAGGGCTCGTTCCTCGACCTCGGCGCCATGCAGTTCGAGGACGAGGCGGGCGCGCTCGCCGGAGCGCGGGGCACCGTCCGGCTCGCCGAGATCCTGCGCTTCGAGGACCTCCACACGGTCTCGAAGTTCGCCTACCAGGGCGACATCGTGCTGCTCGACTACACGTCGATCGCCAACGACCAGATCGCGGTGAAGCGGATGAGCGTCGACCTCAAGAACGTCGCCAAGGACACGGGCGGCGACGTCGCGGGGATCGCGAAGAACCTCCTCGCGATCACGCCGGCCGGCATCCGCATCGACCGGCAGAAGCTGCGGCCGTCGTTCTAGGCCCGGACGCGGTCGACCCGATGAAGATCGGGCTCGAGCGTCGGGAGGCGCTGGACGCCCACGCGGACGTCACCGCCTGCGGGCTCTTCGAGCGCGAAGGCGACGCCGCGTTCCCGGCGAGCCTCGCCTCGGAGGACAAGGCCCTCGGAGGGGCCCTGTCGGCCGCCTGGGCGCGGCGCGCGATCACGGGCAAGCGCCGCGAGTTGACCACGTTCCATCGGCCGGACGGGACCCGCCTCGCCGTCGTGGGGCTCGGCCCGCGCGCTTCCTTCTCGACCGAACGGGTGCGCCGCGCCGCCGCCGAGGTCGTCCGGGGCTTCCGAGGGAAGGGGGCCCGGACCGTCGCCTACCGGCTCGGCTCGTTCGTCGCCGACCCGGTCGATACCGCCTCGGCGGCCCGAGCGGTGGTCGACGGGGCGTCCCTCGGCTCCTGGCAGTTCCTCAAGTACAAGACGAGCGCCGACACCAATGTCGAGGAGGCGACGATCCACCTCGGGAGCGAGCTTTCCCGCGAGGAGCGGGCACTAAAGCGCGAGGTCGAGACCGAGGCGACCCTCTGCGAGACCGTCCTCTGGACCCGGGAGATCGCGAACCTCCCGGCCGACACCGCGACCCCCGAGCGGCTCGCCGAGGAGGCGCGGGCGCTCGGCAAGGAGTTCGGGCTCAAGGTGAGCGTGTTCGACGAGAAGGCGCTCGAGGCGATGCACTGCGGGGGGATCCTCGCGGTCGGCGGCGGCTCTTCCCACCCGCCCCGGATGGTCGTCCTCGACTACCCCGGGGACGGCAAGCGCACGAAGACCGTCGCGGTCGTCGGGAAGGGGATCACGTTCGACTCGGGCGGGATCTCGATCAAGCCCGCGGCGTCGATGTCCGAGATGAAGTTCGACAAGTCCGGGGCGGTCGCGGTGCTCGGGATCCTGAGGGCCGCCGCCCAGCTGAAGGTCGCCCCCCGGGTCGTCGGGGTCCTCTGCTGCGCGGAGAACCTTCCGAGCGGCAGCTCCTACCGGCCCGGCGACATCGTCCGCACCTTCAACGGCAAGACCATCGAGGTGCTGAACACGGACGCCGAGGGCCGGGTCGTCCTCGCGGACGGCCTCGGCTACGTGGTCCAGAAGCACCGCCCGGACGTCCTCATCGACCTCGCGACCCTCACCGGGGCGGAGGTCGTGGCGCTCGGCGACGACACCGCGGGGCTGCTGGGGAACGACGACGCGCTCGCCGGGGCGCTCGCCGCGGCCTCCGCCTACACCGGCGAGCAGATCTGGAGGATGCCGCTCACCGACTTCCACCGCGAGCTCGTGAAGAGCGACGTCGCGGACGTCCGCAACTCGACCGAGATCTCGGTCGCGGGGATGCTCACCGCCGCCGCCTTCCTCGAGACGTTCGTCGGCTCGGTCCCGTGGGCCCATCTTGACATCGCGGGGCCCGCGCACCCGTCGATCCTCACCCGGCGCTACCAGCCGGCCTACGTGAACCCCGGGGCGGTCGGCTTCGGCGTGCGCCTGATCGCCCGCTACCTCCAGACCCTCGGCGCGGCCTAGGCCTGTCGGGGCCGTCCGGCCCGAGCCGCTACGCCGCGACGATCTGAACGCTCTCGCCGCCGTGCCGGCTCGCCCTCGGCCGGACCTCGCAGAAGAGCGGGGTGTGGTAGCCGCCGCCCGTCACGAGCGCGACCCCGACCGGGAGCGACTGGATCATCTGGGTCATGCCGTCGGTGAGCCCCTCGATCGACTGGGCGATCGCCTTCAGGTCGAGGGGGTTCGTCACCTGGAGGATCAACTGGGTGTTGCACTGCGAGAGGACGCTCTTGTCGATGCGGGCGGCCCGCTGCGTGACGGCGCAGAGGCCGAGGCCGAACTTGCGGCCCTCGCTCGCGATGTTCTTCAAGATCCGCGAGCACGTCGCGCTCCCCTGCTGCGGGGCGAAGTTGTGCGCCTCCTCGATGACCAGGAAGAGCGGGGGGATCTTGTTCTTCTTGCGGTTGTCAAAGAGCGTCTGGGCGATCCGCGCGACGACGAGCTCCTGGACGTCGGGGGCGATCCCGCGCAGGTTCACGAGGGTCGCGCAGCCCTGCTCGACCAGGTCGTGCAGGCTCGTTCCCGCGGGCGCAAGGAGCTTCGTCTGCTCGACGTACTCGAGCCGCTCGCGCAGCACCTCCGCCACGGCCCCCTCCGCCACCTCCGCGGCCTTCACAAGGTCGTGGACGGTGTAGTCCGGGTTCGCGAGAGCGACCGCCTCGACCATCTGCTTGAGCGGGCCGAGGTAGGTCTTGATGCTCGTGAGGCCCATGAACACCAGGAGCTCGCGCGGGTCGGTGTTCCGCAGCGAGAAGCTGAGGGGCTTCGCGTTCGTGTTGAGCGATGGGTCCGGCGAGAACTCCCGGATCTGGCGGGCGAACCCCTGGGGCTCGACCCCGAACCTACGCTGCGCCTCGGACTTCTCGGCGGCGACGCGCAGCGAGCCGTACTCCCCGTGCGGGTCGATGATCACGCACGTGACCTTGTGGCGGAGGAGCTCCTCGATGAGGACGCCCAGAAGGTAGCTCTTCCCGCCGCCCGTCTTCGCAAGCACGCTCACGTGGCGCTGGACGAGCTGGTTGATGTCGAGCTCGACCCTGAGGTCGTGGTTGCGCAGGAGCCCGACGTAGGCGCACGTCGCGGGCCGGTGCTTGAGGCCGAGGACCTCGGCGATGAGCGTCTCCTCGGCGCGGAAGACGTGTGCCCCCGAGCGGAACGGGATCGTCGGGCACTTCACGACGCCCTGCGCGTCGCGGTAGCCGATGATCCGCGCGACCCCGAGGAGGCTCTCGTGGATCGCCTCGTCCCCCCCGAGGCCCAGGTGGCCGGCCCGCTCGAGGTCGAGGTCGCTCTTCCGCTGGAGGTCGTCGAGCTGGCAGAGGACCTTGCCGTGCCCTTCGTCCTCGACGGCGACGTAGTCGCCGCGCTCGACCGGGCGGGTGAGGAGGAGATGGAACTGGCCGATCCCCACGTCCCCGTAGATGCGACCGACCTCTTCCACGACTTTTCATCGGGGGCCCCGAAGATAAGTATGACGTGGCAACGGAAGGTCCGGCACCGGCCCGCCGCCGCCGCCGATTCGCAGTCTTTATATCGAGAAGTTCTGCTCAACGGCTCCCGCGCTCCGGGGACACCGGACGCGGAACGGTGGCCGTTTGTCCGACCCGAGCGAAGAGCTCGAACGCAAGCGCGAGGAGTCCAATGTCCGCGCCGACCAGTGGCGCGCGACAAGGGACCGCCTGAACGCCGACGCGCGCTCGGCGGCCGAGGAGCGCGCGCGGATCCTGGACGGCCTGCGCGGACGCAGTTCCGAGGCGCAGGAGCACCGCCGGCTGCGCGACAGCCTGAACGCCGAGGTCCGCGAGGAGAAGAAGCTCCGCGAGGAGTGGAACCGTAAGCTCGAGGAGCTCAGCGAGAAGGCGGCCCAGATGCGCCGTGCCCAGACCCCGAAGCCGGGGGCCGTGCCGGTCTGGCGGCTCAAGAAGGAACTCAAGGAGCTCGAGTTCCGCCACATGACCACGGCGCTCACGGGCGACCAGGAGAAGCGCCTGGTCGAGGAGATGAAGCGGCTCGAGGCCGCGATCCGCGACCACGAGCAGCAGCTCCGCCAGGACCCCGACGTCGAGCGTACGTTCGCCGAGCTCGCCCAGGCCCGCGACGAGGCGGAGAAGCACCACGCCGCCGTCGGTCGCCTCGCCGAGGAGGCGCAGCGCGAGCACGAGGCGATGGTCGTCCTCTACGAGGGGTGCGACGAGCTCCGCCGCCAGGCGGACGACGTGCAGGCGCGGCTCATCGAGGTGAAGACCCAGGCGGACGAGGCGCACCGCCAGCACATCGCGGCGATCGAGGAGGTCCGGGACATCGAGAAGCTCCTCTACGCCGCGCGAGGCGGACGGGCCCCCGCGGCGTGGGCGGCCGAGCCTCCGCGCGAGGAGGACTTCCTCGCCCGTCTCAAGAAGGGCGAGAAGGTCTCGACCGAGGATCTGCTCGAGCTCCAGAAGAGCGGCCGGGCCTAGAAGGCGGACGGGCGTGCCGCTCTCCTTCGGCGACCGACCGGTCGAGGCGGTCGTCTTCGACCTGGACGATGTGCTCGTTCCGTTCCAGACCGTCCACGCCTGGCAGTGGGCCTGGCGGCCCCAGGGACCCGTGCTCGGCGAACGCCGCGTCGCCTCGGCGATCCGTTCGCGCCTCCGCGCCTGGGACCGACGCCGCTGGCAGGGGCTCACGGGGCACGCGCCGCCGGCCGATGTCGAGGCGCTCAAGGAGCACCTGGCCGAGACGCTCCACGCGATCGCGGGGCACGCCCTCCCGCCCGAGGAGACCTCGGCGGTCGTCCGCCGGTTCCTGAAGCCGGCGAGCGAGATCGAGCGGTACCCCGACGCGGCCGGGACGCTCGGCGACCTGCGCGGCGACGGGGCGAAGGTCGGCATCCTAACCCATCTGCCGGCCGAGAGCGCGCGGTGGCTCCTCCGCCGGGCCGGGCTCGACGAAGGACTGCTCCTCGGGGCCGGCGACCCTCCGGGGCCGGTCGCGCCGGACGCCGCCGCCTTCCGTGCGGCGGTCTCTCAGCTCGGCGTGCCCGCGTCGCGGACCGTGTTCGTCGGGGACCTCCTCTGGAGCGACGTCCGTGCCGCGAACCGGGCGGGCCTCCTGCCGATCCTGATCGACCGTCACGACGCCTGGCCGAACGTCCAGGCCGACCGTGCGGCGAGCCTCACGGCGCTACTCGCGACGCTCCGCGCGGGACCTTCCGCGCCGCCCGCAACGTCGCCGCCGGGACCCTCGACGCCCCCGCCACCTTCTTCGCCGCCGCCGTAAGGGACCCCGCTCGGGCAGGACCTTTTATAGGAAGGGCTACGGTGCCGCGGGCGTCCATGCAGGTTCGCCAGCTCAAGATCGACCAAGGCGAGCTTCGTCAGATCAAGGAGCTGTACGAGGGCGTGATGTCGCACGCCTGCCACGGCCTGTTCTTCAAGGAAGGGTCGGTCATCGGCGGCAACATGGCCGACGAGGCGCTCCAGGACCGGGAGCACTACTTCGAGCGCGCCGCCCGGATCCTCGTCGATCGCGGCTGGGTCGAGGAGATCCGCTTCTCCGACCACGAGGCGGTCGCCAAGGGGTCGATCGAGGTGACCCCGAGCGACATCGCCACCTGCCACCGTCTCCGCGGCATCCTGCGCGAGTTCTACGAACGCTTTAAGGGGGAGCGCGTCAAATGCACGGAAGAGGCATGCGCCAGCACCGGTCAGAAGGAGTGCCGGTTCCGGGTCGAGGACCTCTGAGGGGGAAACCAGCATGATGGCGACGGGGAACGTCGGCGCGGTGATCAAGGACCTCAAGGGCCGCATCAGCGGCATCGCGGCCGCCCTCGTCTCGCGCGACGGCCTCGTCCTCTACGCGGACGTGCCCGCGGGGGTCTACACCGAGACGTTCGCGATCATGTGCGCCACGATCCTCGGAGCGGCGGCGACCGCCAACACCGAGCTCAATCGCTCGCCCCCCGAGCGGATCGTCGTGGACGGGCCCGACTCGAAGACGATCATCGTCGGGAGCGGCAAGAAGGCGCTCCTGGTCGCGGTGGTCGACCAGACCGCCGACGTGAGCCGCGTCCTCGCCGAGGTTGCGAAGGTCGCGGACGCGTTGAAGACCAGCTAGGCCCGAACCGCCTTTCGCCGCGCTACGCCGACCGGGCGCCGCCGGTTCCGGCCGAGGTCGGGTACATCCTTCGGCCTGAGCCCGTGAGCATCCGCGTCGCGTAGCCGGCGAGCGCCGCGACCAGGCGGGTCCAGGCGATGAACCCCTTCTGGCCCGCAAGGAGCCTCCGGAGCCGGTAGCGCTCCCAGAGGTTCCCGTGCTTCTCGGTGAGCTGCTTACGCCCGTAGCCGTTCCAGAACGCCTGGTAGAGGAACCGGACGAAGTTGCCGCGCATGTGGTGGAAGACGACGGCCCGCTCGTCGTAGACGATCGTCGCCCCCTGCTGGACGGCGCGCAGGTTGAGGTCGATGTCCTCCGCGGTGATGTAGCGGGTGTCGAAGCCGCCGAGACCTTCGAAAAGTGCGCGCGGGTAGAGCAGGTTGCACGACGGGTACGTCACGTCGTACCCCCCCTGGAAGAGCTCGACCCGCTCGAGCTCCCCGTACTTCGGCTTGCCGACCGTCGCGGTCCGTCCCGCGACGACGGTGGACGGCTGCGCGTGCTCGCGCAGCGTGGAAAGCCAGTTCGAGTCGGCGAAGCAGTCGCCGTCGACGAACGCGACGTACGCCCCGCGCGACTCCCTGACGCCGATGTTGCGGCCCCCGCCCCGCGAGCTCGGGCGGCGGAAGATCCGCAGGAGCCCCGGGTGCGCCGTCGCGAACGCCTCGGCGATCGCCACGGTGCGGTCGCGGCTCTCCGCGTCGACCAGGACGATCTCGAACGGCGGCTCCTGGAGCGCGAGGCTCTCGAGGAGCTGGCCTAGGTGGCGTTCCTCGTTGCGAACGGTGACGACGATCGAGACGAAAGTCCGGCCCGAAGGGTCACTTCCCAATGTCCATCACGACGACGTCCTTGACCGCGCGCATGCTCTTGAAGGGAAGCACGAGCCGGCCCGACGCGTCGCTCTGGAACAGTCGCTGCTCGACATCCTCGCTCGGGGTGACGAGGACATGGGCGATCCCGCCGCTGAGCGTGTCGACGACGAAGTTGTCGATCATCCCGAGAATCTGCCCGTCGTTCGTCATCACGGTCTTCCCTCGGAGCTCAGTAAGGAACTTGCGCATCGCGGGCGCCTCGAGGCGCCGATGGCGGGGGGGCGTATTTAATCGTATGCGGATACAGGAACCCGTTCTCCGTCCCGCCGGGGCCGGGACCGTTCCGGTCGATGCGGGAGATGGTCCGGGCCAGCCGCTGCCCCGACGCGGTCCGCCCCGCGGCAACGCTTATATCGCGAGCCCGGGTCGTGCCCGTCCCGCGAATGGCGAGCCGCCGGCGTAAGGGTAACCCCCAGTTGGTGCATCTGATGGTCGAGCTCCGCCGGGCCTCCCGGCAGGGCAAGGCCCCCATCTGGTCGGCCGTCGCCGACCGCCTGGCTCGCGCCCGTCACCAGACGACGCCGCTCAACGTCGGTCAGCTCGAGCGGATCGCGAGCGCGGGCGAGACGATCGCGGTGCCCGGGAAGCTCCTCGCCCACGGCCCGCTCTCAAAGCGTCTCACCGTGGGGGCGTTCGGCTTCTCGGCCGAGGCGCGAGCGAAGATCCACGCGGCGGGCGGGACGGCCGTGTCCCTCGCCGAACTTTTGAAGTCCCATCCGGACGGGACGGGGGTTAGGCTCCTTGCCTGAAGCGCCCGCGACCCCTACGGCTCCCTCCGCCACGGTGGTGGACGCCACCGGGCTCGTCCTCGGACGCGCGGCGAGCGTGATCGCGAAGCGGCTCCTCTCGGGAGAGCACATCGTCGTGGTCCACGCCGAGCAGAGCGTGGTGACGGGGAACCGTTCGAACGTTCTCGCCACGTACACCGCCGCGCGCGCCCGCGGGTCGGTCCGCTCGGGACCCCACTTCCCGCGCTACCCGGACCGGATCTTCCGGCGGACCGTCCGCGGCATGCTCCCGCACCTGAAGACCCGCGGCAAGGTCGCGCTCGACCGATTGGAGGTCCACATCGGGCTCCCGCCCGAGCTCCACGACGCTCCGACCCAGACGATCGCCCAGGCGAAGGCCCGCCCGTCCCTCCAGGCCCCGCTCACGCTTGCAGAGATCACCCGGCTGCTCGGAGCCCGTCTGTGAAGGCTCCGGCGGTCGTCCTGTCCACCGGCAAGCGCAAGACGGCGATCGCCCGGGCGACCCTGCGCAAGGGCCAGGGGCTCTTCCGCTACAACGGCATGCCCCTCGACTTTGTCGAGCCGGACCTCATCCGGCGCAAGATCCAGGAGCCGCTCCTCATGGTCGGCGAGCGCGCGAACTCGGTCGACATCGCCGTGCGGACCGAGGGGGGCGGGATCGTCGGGCAGGCGTCCGCCGCCCGGACCGCCATCGCCCGAGGCCTGGTCGCCTACCTCAAGGACGACGGGCTCCGCGAGACGTTCCGGCGCTACGACCGCACGCTGCTCGTGAGCGACCCGCGCCGCAAGCTGCCGAAGCGGCCGGGCGGCCGCGGGGCGCGCGCCCGGCGCCAGAAGTCCTACCGTTAGGGGAGGAACACGGACGATGACGATGATGGTGCCGGTCCGCTGCTTCACCTGCGGCGCCGTGATCGGCCAGCACTGGGACGAGTACCGCGAGCGCACGATGCGCGGGGAGCCGGCGGGCCAGGTCTTCGACGCCCTCGGCCTGAAGCGCTACTGCTGCCGAAGGATGCTCCTCTCCCACGTCGACCTCCTGGACGAGGTCGGTCCCTACGGTTAGGCTCGGCCGCGCGAGCTCGCGGCCCGGGCGCCTCGTTCGTTACGGCGGTTCGCACCAAGATCCCGGCGTCGCCGTGAGGCCCGCCGCGATCGTGTTCGGTTAGAGGAAAAGAAGAGGGCGGGACCGGGCGCTCGCCCGGTCCCGAAGGGGTTCCTAAAGGGACCTACGACTCGTCGTCCTCGTCCTCGGTGCGTCCGCGCTCGAGGCCGCCGCGACCCGTTCCCGCGGGGCGGGAGGGGGTGCTGGGGCGGTGCGAGCGGCGGTAGTAGTAGAGGAGACCTCCGATGACCGCGACCACCGCGGCGCCGATCCCCACGTACTCGAGGAGCTGCGTGGTCGGGTTCGCGTGGACGGTCACCGGGGCGCTCGCGATGTTCGTGCTGCCGAAGTCCCCGGCGAACTCGTTCTGCGCGGAGACGTTGGCGTAGAGGATGTAGGAGCCCGAGGAGCCCGGGTTCCAGGAGACGACCGCGCGCACCGTCTTGCCGTACGAGAGGTTCGCGAGCACGCCCGGCATACTCGTCGTGATCGGGGTGCTGTTCACCGTTGCGTTCGTCGTATCGTTCGAGTAGCCGTAGAACACGACCGAGCCGGGCGAGCCGGCGATGATCGTCTTCGAGCCCGTCCCGCTCGAGCTGCGCAGGTAGAACGTCACGGAGACGTTGTTGGCGTAGGAGTGCGTCCCGCCGCCGACCGTCACGTTCACCCAGTAGGTGTAGCTCGAGCCGACATTGACCGTGGACGGCCCCGTGAGGTTCGCCGCCTCCATGATCGGGCGGAGGGTCGAGTTCTTCGAGACGAGCAGCGTCTTCGAGACGTTCGCCGTGTTGCCGTTGCGGTCGGTGACGGTGAGGTTGATCCGGTAGGTCTTGTTGCTCGGCGCGAGGTAGGCCGTCGGCAGCGAGCCGTTCGGCTTCACCTTGGTCGAGTTGTTGGTGTAGACGGGCGTCGTGTTGCCCTTCAGCGTGATCACCCAGCGGTAGCTCACGACCGAGCCGTTCCCGGGGTCGGAGGTGCCCGAGGCGTTGAGGCGGACGGTCGCGAGGCCGTTGCGTCCCTCCACGACCCCGTTCGCCGAGATCGTGTTGCCGTTCGCGCCCTGGAGGGTGATCGTCGGGACCGGGTTCTGCTTGTCGTTGACCAGGATGACGAGCTTCGCGTTCGCCGAGGTGCCCACGAGCGTGTACACGGTGAGCGTGAGGTTGTACATCCAGCCCCAGCCGGTGACCCCGGTCGAGGCGTTGTTGACCGTCACGTTCGCGAAGTTCACGTACTTGCCCGCGCCGGCCCTCGAACCCCCGCCGAAGGGGACGGACCAGTTCGCGAACGGGGACGCTCCCTGCGAGGCGGAGTTGTTGCGCGAGGCGTTGTAGTTGACCGCGGTGAGCTTGAAGACCGAGTCCGCGATCATGCGCGAGGAGTTGAGGCCCGCCGGGGCCGCCGCTCCGCTCCCGCTCGCGTTGATCTGGAGCGTGTGGTTCCAGTCGAGGAGCACGAAGTTGGCGTGCGTCTCGGTCACGGTCGCGTTGGTCGTGATCTTCGCGGTCGGGACGCTCGAGACGATCCAGACCTTGAACGAGGTGCTGCTCGTGTGGCCGCCCGAGCTCACGATGGTGAGCGTGCCGTTCCACGTCGTCGACCCGTTCGCGCCCGCGTAGCTGTGGTTCGTGGAGAGGTTCGTCACGGTCACCGTGTGGCCGTCGCCGAAGTTCCAGGTGAACGACGTCCCGTTCGTCCCCGCGGGGAACGAGGAGTTCGCCGCGCTGAACGTGGCGTTCTCGTTCACGCCCAGGACCACCGCGTAGGAGCCGCGCGTCGAGTTGAGGACGTTGAGGTGCGAGAACGCGAAGTTCTTCGCCGAGATGTTGACGATCGCGGTGAGGTTCGCCGCGCGCACCAGGTTGAACGTCGCGCTCGCCGCGGCGGTCGAGCTCGCCTGCGAGACGAGGGTGAAGTTGGTCCACGTCCCGTTCGGTCCCGAGCCCACGAGCTTCGTGTTCTTCGGGGCGGTCGTCCCTGCCGAGAGGACGTAGCCCGCCGGGAGGGCGAAGGTGTAGTTGTAGACGTCCGCGGTCGTGCTCGGGTGCGCGAAGCGGAAGGAGAACGCGTAGCTCGACGCGTTGTGCGGAATCGTCCCGTTGAGCGTGTAGTTGGTCGCCCAGGCGTAAGAAAGGCTGTCCGAGCTCGCGAGGCCGCACGGCGAGCAGGTCGGGGTGGTGAACGACGCGAGCCCCTGGGCGGTCCGCGGGCCGACAAAGCCCGTCCCGTTGATCGTCGTCAGGGCCTGCACGGCCGGGAAGAACGGTCCGGAGGAGTTCACCCAGGCTTGGAGCGCCGGGAAGTCGGACGCCGGGAACGAGAGCGCGTGGTTGAAGTCGAGCCCGAGCTGGGCCCAGAGCTGGCCGACCGTCGCGTTGGGGAGTCCGGGCATCGCCGAGTCGTTGCCGAGGGTCGCGTCCGTCGTGACCGCGATCGAGCCCTTGCCGGTGGCGACGTTGATGCCGGTGAGGTCGATCTTGGTGCCGAAGACGCCGAGCGAGGACGGGGCCATGAGCGGGACCGAGATGTTGCGCGTGACGAACGACGGCGAGCTCACCGTCTGGGAGAACCAGCCGGGCTCGTAGCCGCTCGAGGCGGCGACCACGTCGAACGTCTGGCTGCCCGAGGAGAAGTTCGCGAGGTACGTCGCGAAGCTGTAGTAGCCTCCCACCGCCGTCGGGGCGGTGTAGACGAACCCGTTGGTCGGGTCGAAGAGGGTCGAGTTGCCGGCCGTCGGGACCGGGAGAGACGTGAGGGCCGAGACGACGTGGCCCGAGACCTCGAACGACTTCAGCACCGGTGAGACCGCCGCGGGGGTCCGCGAGGCGATCGTGATCGAGCTCGTGTTGGAGAAGACGTCCGGCCCCGAGGTGTGGAGCACCTGGAGCACGTAGGTGCCGAACGGCACCTTGAGCGAGAACCGCCCGGTCGAGTTCGTGACGTTGCTGACCAGCACGAGGCCGCCGTAGGTGGGGCTCAAGAGCTGGACCGAGGCGCCCTGGACCGTCGTCGCACCCTGCCACACGGTCCCGTTGAGGGTCGCGTTGTACGGCAGGATCTGGATCCCGGTGAGGGAGGTCGAGTAGCTCGAGTTCGTGAGCTGGGTGCCGTTGAAGAACCGGTACGTCGGCGTGAGGTCGAGGGGGAGCACGGCGCACGGCTTGCAGCCCGTGAGGCTCGTGTTGGCGGCGGGCGGCACCGAGACCGACCAGTAGCCGGGGACGAGCGCCCCCGACGTACTGCTCGAGGTGAAGGTGAACTGGCCGCCGCTACCCGACACCACGGAGGTGTAGACCGCTCCGGTCGCCCGGGAGACCAGGTCGACGACAACGCCCGCCGGAACGGGCGGGGCGGACGGGCCCGGTTGGTCGACGTATCCGGTCAAGGTGTAGTTCGTCGTGGCGGCCTGCGCGACCCCGAGGATCGCGGCGAGCGAGCTCGCCAGCACGACGACTACGAACACCCAGGTCGCGGCGCGGTAGGCGTGTCGTAGCAACGGTTTCACTTCTCCCGCATGGTGCCCCCTCTTCTCGAGGGCGGCGGCCGAACTTAGCCCCATTACTTAAGCTTGCCCGCGGAAAATCGACGGGCGCCGCCGAGGGGCGCGCGCCTAGCGGTAGATCGCCTGGACCGGCTCCTCGCGGCGCCGGGCCGTCCGGTCCCGCTGGAGGTGCTTTTCGAACTCCTCGTAGAACCTGAGCGAGTCGGGGTCGCAGGAGCTGCGGACCGTCCCGAGCGCGGACTCGAAGTGCGCCGCGGTCACCTTGGTGGCCTTGAGGTTCTCCCGGATCGCCACGAGCCCCGCCTCGCGGCAGAGCGCGGCGAGGTCGCTCCCGACGTACCCCTCGGTCCGGGCCGCGAGCTTCGCGAGGTCGACGTCGTCGGCGAGGGGCATCTTCGAGGTGTGGACCGTCAGGATCTCGAGGCGTCCCGCCGCGTTGGGCGGCTCGACGTAGAGCAGGCGGTCGAACCGGCCCGTCCTCAGGAGCGCCTCGTCGACGATGTCGGGGCGGTTGGTCGCCGCAATGACGAGGACCCGCTCGAGGGTCTCGAGGCCGTCGATCGACGTGAGCAGCTGGTTCACGATCCGCTCCGTGACCCCGCTCGAGGTCTGGAACCCGCGTTTGGGGGCGATCGAGTCGATCTCGTCGACGAAGACGATGGAGGGGGACGCCTGGCGGGCCTTCTTGAAGATCATCCGGATCGCCTTCTCGCTCTCGCCGACCCACTTGCTCATCACCTCGGGTCCCTTCACCGAGATGAAGTTCGCCTGGCTCTCGGTCGCGACGGCCTTGGCGAGCAGCGTCTTTCCGACGCCGGGCGGCCCGTAAAGGAGGATCCCGCGGGGCGGCTCGATGCCGATGTGGCGGTAGACCTGCGGGTTCTTGAACGGCAGCTCGACCGACTCCTCGAGGACCCGGCGGACGCGCTCGACGCCCCCGACCTCCTCCCAGCGGGTCGTGGGGACCTCGACCGCGACGTCCCGGAGGCTCGAGGGCTCGATCTGCTTGAGCGCCTCGCGGAAATCGGATTCGGTGACCTTCATCTTCTCGAGGAGCGAGAGCGGGATCGGCTGGTCGAAGTCGATCTCGGGAAGGTAGCGGCGCAACGCCCGCATGGCGGCCTCGCGGGCGAGCGAGGAGAGGTCGGCGCCGACGAACCCGTGGGACTGGGCGGCGAGCTCCTTGAGGACCCGCTCGCGGTCGCGTTCGGTCCCCTCGATCGGCATGCCGCGGGTGTGGATCTGGAGGATCTCGAGGCGGCCGTCCTGGGTCGGGACGCCGATCTCGATCTCGCGGTCGAACCGACCGGGGCGGCGGAGCGCGGGGTCGATCGCCTCCTCGCGGTTGGTCGCCGCGATGACGATGACGTTTCCCCGGCCGGAGAGCCCGTCCATGAGCGTGAGCAGCTGCGCGACCACCCGGCGCTCGACCTCGCCGACGACCTCGTCGCGCCGCGGGGCGATCGAGTCGAGCTCGTCGATGAAGATCACGCTGGGGGCGTTCTTCTCGGCCTCCTCGAACTTCTCGCGCAGCTCCTTCTCGCTCTCCCCGTAGTACTTCGAGATGATCTCGGGGCCCTGGATCCCGATGAAGTGCGCCCCGGCCTCGTTGGCCACCGCCTTCGCGATGAGCGTCTTGCCGGTCCCCGGGGGACCGTAGAGGAGGACCCCTTTCGGAGGGGTGATAGCGAGGCGGTCGAAGAGCTCGGGGTGCTTGAGCGGAAGCTCGATCATCTCCCGGACCCGCCCGAGCTTCTCCTTGAGGCCCCCGATGTCCTCGTAGGCGACGCGCGGGGCGGCGACCTCTGCCTCGCTGACCGTGTCCTCGCGGATCGTGACGAGCGTCGACGGGGCGACCTGGACGATCCCCTTCGGGGTCGTCGCGACGACCATGAACGGCAGCGAGCCGCCCATGAGGAAGACCCCCGGGATCACGAAGACGTCCCCGCGGACGAACGGGCGGCGGGAAAGGGCCTTCGAGACGAAGTTCTCGAGCCCGGGGCCGAGGTCCATGCGGGCGGAGCCCGCGTAGATCGGGGCGATCGTGATCGCGTCGGCGTTCGGGCAGTCGACGCGCTGGACGGAGACCCGGTCGCCGATGCTGACGCCCGCGTTCCGCCGGACCACCGCCTCGATCCGGACGAGCGACTTTCCCTCGTCGTCCGGCTGGGCCCGGCTCACGATCGCGGGGGTCGACTTGCGCCCGCGGATCTCGACGATGTCCCCGAGGCCGACCTTGAGCCGTTGGCGCGTCTGCACGTCGAGACGTGCGGTGCCGAGGCCAATGTCCTGCTGGAACGCCTCGGCGACGCGGAGGGTGACCGCCTCCCCCATCGGCGGGCGTTTGGACCCGGGCGCCACTAAAAAGGGTTTTGCTCGAGGGACCCCCCGCGGGACCGACGGGCGGTCCCGTCCGCCGGGCCGGGCGCCCCCGGGGGTCGGCCGCGGCGTTCCGGGGCCCGGGTCCACTCCCGGCGGCGGACGCGGGCCGACTGAAGCCTCGGCCGACGGGCCTCCGAAGGAACGGAACGGAGATAAGTCGGACCGTTCGACCGATGCGCGATGGACCCGTCGCCGCCGCTCCCCCTCCTGAAGCGTCTGTTCGAGGCGGCGGGTTACCGCGTCGAGCTGCGGGCCGAGGGTCTGGTCGCGGGCCGGACCGACGACCACCGCGCCGTGGTGATTGACCGCGGACGGAGGCCGCCGCGGGAGCTCGAGGCGCTGTTCCCGGCGGGCACGGTGCACCGGACGGTCGTCTACGAATCCGAGCCGGGGCCCGCGGTCCGCACGGACGCCGCCGAGCTCGGGGTCGAGGTGATCGAGGCCGCCGCGCTCGGCCCGGCGCTCGGCGAGCTCCTGTTGCCCGCGTCGCGCACGGACGGCGCGCCCGGGGGCCCGCCGGAACCGGACGACCTCGATGCCCCCTTTCCCCTACTTCCCGCCGGGGCCCGCACGGTCCGTCCCCGGATCGAGCGGGCCGAGGCGGAGATCCGCGCGGGTCTGCGCGACGCGCGCTACACCCTCCGGCTCGTACCGTACTACGTAGGCGCTTACCGCGTGCGGACCGTCGCAGCGGACGGAGGCCCGGGCCCGGTCGCGCACCGCCTCGCGGCGGTCAACGCGGTGACGAAGTCCTGCGAGATCTGGGACGAGGAAGGGCGGGAGCTCGTCGACGAGGTCGGCGGGCCCGTGCAGAAGCTCGTCGCCCGCCTCTCGGAGGTTGGGGCGTCCGCGCTCGCGCTCGATGCGGTCCGTCGCCACCATGCCGTCCGGGTCGACCACACCGAGCAGCACTCGGGCGCGCTCGTGATCGAGAGTCGCCGGGTCCTGCCCCCGCTGCGCGACGTCCGGCTCGGGCCGATGTCGCTGCTCTTTGTACCGTTCTGGTACGCCGAGGGGACCGCCGGTCGGGTCGTCCTGGACGCGGTGACGGGCCAGACGGCCGTGCTCCCCGACGCCGCCGAGGGGCTCCCGCTCGACGAGTAGGGCCGCCCGGCCCACGGTCAAATAGGCGGGGTCGGTCCCCGACCCCGTGCTCCTCGACCAGTTCCGCCTCGGTGGCTACCTCAATTTCACCTACCTCGTCGCCGACGGCGAGGGCGGCGACGCGGTCGTCATCGACCCGTCCTACGGGATCGACGCGGTGCTGAAGGCGATCGACGAGCGGGGGGTGAAGGTGCGCTACGTGCTCAACACGCACAGCCACCCGGACCACATCGCGGGCAACGAGGACGTCCGGCAGAGGACGGGCGCGAAGATCGTCGCCCACAAGCTCGTGCCGTTCCGTCCCGACGTGAAGGTCGACGAGGGCGACGAGATCGAGGCGGGCCGGCTCAAGTTCCAGGTCCTCTCGACGCCCGGCCACACCAAGGACAGCGTCCTCTACCTCTTCGAGGGGCATGTCGCCACCGGCGACACGCTGTTCGTCGGCGAGTGCGGCCGAACGGACCTGCCCGGCGGCGACCCATCGGAGATGTACGATTCGCTCTTCGGCCGCATCGTCAAGCTCGACGACGCGCTCGTCGTCCTGCCCGGCCACGACTACGGCATCACCCCCACGTCCACGATCGGGCGCGAGAAGGCGGAAAGCTACGTCCTCAGGCCCCGGACGCGCGAAGAGTTCGTCCGGTTCCTCGCCGAGTGAGCCTCCCGTGGCGCCGCTTCCCCCGACCGAGGAGCGCACCGTGCGGGCGGTCGGCGCCCGCCGGGCCGAGGCCGGACGGCCGTCCCCCGCCGAGGTCGTCCGAACCCTCCGCGAGCTCGCCGCGGGGTCCGGCGCCCTCGTGGCGCTCGTGGACGCCGACGCGGTCGCCGGCGAGCGGCACGTGCTCTCGGCGTGGGCCCATCTCGGCCGGTCCCGGGCGCGGGGAGGCGCCCGTCTGAGGGACCGCGGCGCCGAGTTCGTCCTGTACCTCGCGGGCGACGACCAGCTGCCCCGCGCCCTCGGCAAGGTCGGCGTCTCGGAGGCGACCGAGCGGTTCGTCCTCGTCACGGAGAAGCCGCACGACCCGAGAGAGCTCCTGACGAGGTTCGGCCTCCTGCCGGATACGGACGCCTTCCCCCGTCCTCCGTCGGCCGCCCTCCTCGACCGCCTCGGCGTGACGGCCGCGGAGCGGGCGGCGGTCCCCGCCTCGGCCTGGGAAGGGCTCGTGCTCGAGCGCGTGGCGCTGGTCGACCTCTCCCTCGCCCCGTCGCGCGAGGCCGGGAACCGCGCGTAGCCGTCCCGGGCCGGGGCCCGTCAACCGGGATTGACGGGCCACTTATCCCCCTGTCCGGAGAACTCCGGTCAGGCTTCGGAACGAAGCGGGGGCAACCATGAAGGACCAGACGTACTACAATCTGACCGCAGGTGGATTGGCGCTCGGCGTCGTCGCGCTGCTCGTCGTGTGGACGGCGCTGTCGATCGGCACGGGCGCGGGAGCGACCAACTCGGGGAGCTCGTCGGGAAGCTCGCCCGCGCACATGTACCTCACCATCCAGATCAACCCGAACAACGGCGAGCCGCAGTACTCGCCCGCGAACTTCACCGTGCCGCTCGGCGTGGTCGAGTTCACGATCGTCGATTACGACATGGCCGCGACCTGGGGCGGCTGCTCCTGCAACGTCACCGGGACGGTCGGGGGCACGGAGACCGTGAACGGCACCCCGATGTCCGAGGTCCCGTACATCAACATGGGTCACACGTTCACCGTCCCCACGCTCGGCCTCAATGTCCTGAGCCCGGGGAACACCACCGTGACGTTCTCGGTGGACTTCACCCAGGCCGGCACCTACACCTGGATCTGCCTCGACCCGTGCGGCGCGGACGGCTACACCGGTGAGCCGATGGGCGTGCCGGGCTACATGTCCGGTACGATGACGGTCGGCTAGACCGGACGAATCCTCGAGACGCCGGCCCCCGGCCCGGTCGGGGTGCCGGCGAACCCCAAACGCTTAACCCAAGAAGCCGGTCGCGCGCCGTCCGCGGGCGGCCCGTGCAGGTGTAATCTAGTGGTAGGATGTCAGCCCTCCAAGCTGACCACCCGGGTTCGAAACGCCGGGCGCGCTCGGCGCCCGACGCGAGCCTCCCGGCACCTGCATCCCGCCCGGCGGACCCCGGGTCGCGCGGTTTAATCTCGCGGGCGCGACTGCGC
>JBAIXP010000110.1:0-8972 GCA_037916495.1 Thermoplasmata archaeon
GTCGCGATCGGCGGCCCGCCGGGGAGCGGGAAGTCGACGGCCGGGCGCAAGGTCGCCGAGGCGCTCGGTCTCGAGTTCCGTTCCGTCGGGGAGGTCTTCCGGGAGGAGGCCCGCCGCCACGGGCTCAGCCTCGAAGAGTTCGGGCGGTACGCCGAGGAGCATCCCGAGGTGGACCGGGAGCTCGATGAGCGGATGCAGCGGCTCGCCCGCCCCGGCGTCGTCCTCGAGGGACGCATCCAGGGGGTTCTCTGCCGACGGCGGGGGACGCCCGTGCGCTACGTTCTCGTCACCGCCGCGCGCGAGGAGCGGGTCCGCCGGCTCGCCCACCGGGACGGCGGCTCGCTGGAGGAGACGGCGCGGCGCCTCGCGACGCGGGAGGAGAGCGAGCGGGCCCGCTACCGTTCGTTCTACGGGATCGACCTCGAACAGGAGACCGCCGACCTGGTCGTCGACGCGACGACCGCCCCGGCCGAGGAGGTTGCGCGCACGATCGCGACGTACCTTGCCGCCGAGGCGGAGCGGGCGGCGTCGTGAGCGCCGCCCCGCCGCGGGAGGCGGTCGAGGCGAGGATCCGCTCGGGCGCGTTCGTGCTCGTCGACAAGCCGCGGGGGCCGTCCTCGCACCAGGTCACCGCGTGGGCCCGCGACCTCCTCGGGGTGGAGACGGCCGGCCACGCCGGCACCCTCGACCCGAACGTCTCGGGCCTCCTGTGGGTCGGCGTCGGCCCCGCTTTGAAGCTCGTCCCGCTCGTCCTCGAGTTCCCGAAGCGGTACGTCGGGGTCGTCACCTTCCACGCACCGATCGACCGGCCCCGGCTCGAGCGGCTGCTCGCCGAGTTCACCGGCCCGATCTTCCAGACCCCGCCCGTCCGCTCCGCCGTGAAACGCGAGCGTAGGGTCCGGACCGTCCACCGGCTCGTGCTCCTTGAGAGCGAGCCGGCCCGCGCCCTGTTCGACGTGACCGCCGACTCGGGGACCTACGTGCGGACGCTCGCGGTCGACCTCGGGGAGGCCTCGGGCCTCGGGGCCCACCTCGAGGAGCTGAGGCGGGTCGCGACCGGGCCGTTCGACGAGCGCGAGTGCCTATCGCTCACCCAGCTCTCGGACGCCCGCGCGGCCCTCAACGCGGGCGACCCCGCGCCGCTTCTCTCCGCCCTCCAGCCGGCCGAGCGGGTCTGGGGGGAGTTCCCGGTCGTCGTCCTCAAGGATTCGGCGGCGAGCGCGGTCGTGCACGGCTCGGCCCTCGCGGCGGGGGGCATCGCGTCCGTCTCCCGATCGTTCGAGGCGGGCGCGAAGGTCGCCCTCCTGTCCCGCACGCGGGAGTTCTTGGCGACGGGGGTGGCGCGGCAAGGCTCGGAGGCGATCGCGCGCCGAGTCCCCGGCTGGGTCGTCGAGGAGACGCGCGTCTTCGCCGACCCGGCGCGTTTTCCGCCGTTGTGGAGGACGCGCGGCCGGGCCGCTCCGCCCGATCAGGCCCCGGCCGGTTAGTCTTATCTCGGCCGGGCCCCGGCGTGGTCGATGGCCGCCCCGCCCGCTTCGGCCGCCGGGCCCCGGTTCTTCCCCGCGCTCGGCCGTGCGATCGTCCGTCACCCGGTCTACCCGCTGATCGGCTGGATCGTGCTCGTGCTGGTGGCGGCTCCGTTCCTCTCGCTGGTCGGCACCGTGACGACCAACTCGACCACCACCCTCCCGTCCTCCTCGCCGAGCGCCGCGGCGAACGCGAAGCTCGCCGAGCTCTTCCCGGGGTCGACCGGCGGCTCGTCGGCCACGCTCCTGTTCTACGGCCCGAACGTCACGGGCCCCGCCGGCCAGGGGACGGTCCTCAACGTGACCTCGGCCCTGGCCACCAACCGCTCGCTCACCGACATCGCGTCCATCGACAGCATCTACACCGTCTACGCAGCCTACCTCGCCGGGGAAGCGCAGATCGCCGCCGGGGCGGTCGCCGCCGCCCAGGCCGCAAGCCCGTCGGCCTCCGACCAGGTGAACGCGACGGCGACCCTTCTCTGGGGGCCGCCCTCGGTCTTCTGGAGCAGCTGGTCGACGAATGTCACGAACAATTCGACCGGGAACTGGTCCCGGTACAATTTCCCCGCATACCAGGCCGCCCAGAGCGCCTTCGCGGGCAGCACCCCGGCGCTCACCGTGCTTGACGCCTTCTACAACGGCGTCAACGGCTCGGGGACCGGCTTCAACGGGACCGCCGCCTGCGCCTCCGGCCCGAACCTTTCCGCGGCGCTCCTCTGCGCGGACGCGACCGCCCGGGCCAACGAGGCACCGCTCGTGCCGGTCCTCCTTCCCGGTCCGGTCCCGACCGCCACGGGCCGTTCGGTCCTCGCGGGCCTCGCCCTCGAGAACGCCACCTCCTGGCCGAGCGTCCAGGCGGTGACGGCGGATCTCATCGGCAACGCGTCGTGGCTGCCCCCGTCCTGGGTCCTCGAGGTCTGGCGACAGTTCCCGTCGGGGGTCCCGACCGGCCCGGCAGCGCTCGCCTGGGCCAACGTCATCGTCGCCGGGACGACTCTTGACCGCGAGCCCCTCCCCGTCCCCCTCGCGCTCCGCTCCGAGTTCGTCAACGCCGCCGGGACCGCGAGCCTCGTCCAGGTGACGTTCACCGTCCCGGACGACACGACCGACGCCTCGGGGGGCCATCCGGTTTACGCGGACCTGAGCACGATCGACGCGATCGTTCCGAACGTCCTGCGCGCCTCCGACCCCACCCGCACGATCGCCTACGCCGACACCGGCTCGGCGCCGCTCAACGAGCTCACACAGGACGCGGTCAACGCGTCGCTGCGCCTCGTCCTCCCGCTCACGGTGGGGCTCCTCCTCGCGATCTCGATGCTCTACTTCCGGTCGCCCGTCGCGCCCGTGGTCGCGTTCGCCGGCCTCGGGATCGCGCTCCTCCTCGGGGTCGGCGCGACCGTGCTGCTCGGCACGTTCGTGGCGCACGTCGACTCGACAGCGCTCACGCTCGAGGAGGTTTTCGTCCTCGGGGTCGGGACCGACTATTCGATCTTCCTCATCGCCCGCTACCGCGAGGGGCTCGTCCACGGCCTCTCCTCGGACGAGGCGATCGTCCAGTCGGTGACCTGGGCCGGTCAGTCGGTGGCGACCAGCGGCTCGACCGCGATCATCGTCACGGTCGCGCTCACCTTCTCGGGGGTCGCGCTCCTCTCGCAGTGGGGGATGGTCCTGTCGGTCGCCATCCTCATCACGATGCTCCTGTCCCTCACGCTCGTCCCCGCGTTTCTCAAGCTCATCGGACCAAGGATCTTCTGGCCGACCCACGGGGAGAGGTTCGTGCGGCATTCGGCGCGGGTGCGCGCCCGAGTCGCGGCCGAGCAGACCTACTTCTACCGCGCCGCGCGCGCGACGCACCGTCGGCCGCTCGTCTTCGTCGGGGTGGTCGTCCTCCTTTCCGTGCCGCTGGTCGCGACCGCGCTCTCGACCCAGGTCTCCTACGACTTCTACGCCCAGCTTCCCCCCGGCCATCCGGCCACGGTCGGCCTCGACCAGCTGGGCACGGCGTTCGGGCCGGGCTTCGCGGTGCCGTCGTTCGCCCTTGTGACGTTCGCCTCGCCGCTCCTGGTCGGCACGACCCCGAACGCGACCGAGTTCACCGACCTCGCGACGCTCTCGCTTACGGCGAACGCCACGCCCGGGATCGCCGCCGTCCGCTCACCGGTCGGGCCGTACGGCGCCTCCCTGTCCGCGTGGCTTGCCCTGCCGAGCTCCCCGGCGACCGTCCAGACGAACCTCCTCGCGGTCGCCTCGAGCTACATCGGAACGGACCAGCGGACCGTGCTCCTCTCCCTTGAGCCCTCCTCCGCCGGCCTCTCCGAAACGGCCGTCGGAGCGATCGGCCAGGTCGAATCCGCGCTCGGCTCGTTCGCCGCGACCCACCCCGACGTCGTCGCCCTCTCCTACGGTGGCGGGGGCCCGACGATCTCGGACCTCGCCCACCAGACGAACGTCGCGACCGAGGCGATGCTGGTCGCGGTTGCGATCGGGCTCGTCGTCGTGCTGTTGGTCGTGCTGCGCTCCTGGATCATCGCGGTCATGGCGGTCGCCACGATCGGCCTTTCGATCGCGTGGGCCTGGGCGCTCACCGATCTTGTCTTCCAGCGGTTGCTCGGCTTCCCGATCTTCTTCTACGTCCGTACGCTGCTGTTCATGCTCGTCCTGGGCCTCGGGATCGACTACAACATCTTCCTTCTGACGCGCGTGCGCGAGGAGCGGTCCCTCGGGCGTCCCTCCTCGGAGGCGGCGGTCGAGGCGGTCGGCCGTACCGGCGGCATCATCACCGCGGCGGCGGTGATCCTCGCGAGCGCGTTCGCGGCGCTTTACGTCGGAGAGTTCACGCTGATCCGCGCGATCGGCTTCTCCGTCGCCATCGCGGTGGTCCTGGACGCGATGGTCGTTCGGACCTACCTGGTGCCGGCGACCTTGCACCTGCTCGGGGACCGAGTCTGGACCCTCTCGGGGCGCCGGCCGAGGCCCCCGGGCAAGGCCGCTTAGGCCCACCGCCCGCGCTACGACTCGAGGAAGCGAGCCCGCGCACGCTCGAGGTGGGGCGTCGGGGACGACGCGGCCACCACCTCGACGACCTTGCCGTCACGGTCGAGGAGGAAGGTGACGCGGCGCGCGGTGCCGGACGGCCCCAACACCCCGTAGCGGTCGGCGACCTTCTTGCTCGTGTCGGCGATGAGCGGGAACGCAAGACCGTACTTGCTCGCGAACGCCTTCTGCGCCGCGCACTCGTCGACGGACACGCCGACGACCGAGACGCCCTTCGCACGGTACTTGTCGAGCTCGCCCTGGAACCCCTTCGACTCGATCGTACAGCCCGGGGTGTCGGCCTTCGGATAGAAGAACAGCACCACGGGAGTTCCTCTCAGCGAGGAGAGCCGGAACGACCGGCCGTCCTGGTCGGGAGCCTCGAAATCCGGAGCGGGTTGCCCCTCGTCGATCATGCCCCGCGAGAGGGGTCGGGTCTATTTACGGGTGAGCGGGAGGGCGGGGCTACCCCGAGGAGACGGTGACCAGGGTCTCGGTCGCCTTGATCCCGGGGATGCGGCGGATCTTGTGCACGACCACGTCGAGGGCCTGGTTGATCTGCGGCGCCTGGACCTTCACGATCACGTCGAACGGCCCCGTCACCGCCTCGACCTCGGTGACCTCGCTCACGGCCCGAAGGCGGCGCACCACCTCATCGAGCTTGCCGAGCTCGGTCTCGACGAGCAGGTAGAGCGTCTCCATCCGGCCCGGTCGCCGACCGGCCGAGCCCTCTAAAAGCTACCGACCCGAAGGAAGCCGCGGTCCGAGCACGAAGCCAAGATATCCGCACCGCGGGCTCGGGTCGGGCCCGTGAACTCCTCCGAGCGCGCGTCGCGCGAGGCCCGGTTCGACCGGTGGTTCGCCTACCCTCGGGCGAGCTCGCCGTCGGTCTCCTACGACGGGGCCACGGTCTACCTCATCTCCGACCGCGGCGGGTTGCCCCACGCGTGGAAGGTCCCGCGCGCGGGGGGAGCTCCCGAGCTCTTCTACGGCGGGACGGAGCGGGTCGCGCGGGTCGTCCCGCGACCGAACCGGCCCGGGACCGTCGTGGCCGTCGACCGGGGCGGCGACGAGCACTACCAGCTCGTGCTCACCGACGAGCCGGGCCGCGTCGTCCGCCCGCTCACCGACGACCCCGGACGCATCCACTCCCCCGGGGCCTGGAACGAGGCGGGCCAGTTCTTTTTCTCGTCGAACGCGCGGGACGCCCGGTTCTTCGATGTCTACGGCATCGATCCGCACGCGGACGAGACCGCAAGGTGCCTCCGGGGGGAGGACGGACTCGTCGACGTCGCCGACGCGCGAGGGGACCGGGTCCTGCTCTTGCGCTCGAACACGAACATCGACCGCGACCTCCTCCTCCTCGAGGGCGGGAGAGAGACGTGCCTCCTCCCGCACGAGGGCGAGGTCGCCGTCTACGACGCCCTCCTCGGCCCCGACCGCGTCTACGCGGCGGCGAACCCCGAGCGCGAGTTCACGGCGGTGCTGGCCCTCGCCCCGCGGGGCGGCGGGGTCGAGACGCTCGCCGCGTTCGACGGGGACGCGGAGCACCTCTGTCTCGACCGGGCGGGGACGACCCTCTCGATCGCGTACAACGACCGGGGCCGCTCGCGCCTTGTCCTCTACACGGTCGCGACCGGGGAGGCGCGCCGGGTCGATCTTCCCGCGGCGGGCGTAATCAACGGGCTGGCCGCGGCTCCGGACGGGAGCGAGTTCTTCTTTGACCTGAGCGGACCGACGTTCGGCACCGAGGTTTTCGCGGTCGATGCGACGACCGGCAAGGTCCGACCGGTCTCCCGACCGACCGAGCCGTTCCCCGGGGTCCGCGTCGAGCCGGAGCTCTCGGGGGTGCGGGCGAGCGACGGGCTCTCCGTCCCGTTCTGGTGGTACGAGCCCGCGTCCCCGGCCCGGGCCACCATCGTCTACGTCCACGGCGGGCCCGAGTCCCAGGCCCGGCCGCAGTTCTCCCCCCTGTTCGGCTTCCTCCTCGAGGAAGGGTACCGTCTCGTCGTCCCCAACGTCCGGGGGAGCCTGGGCTACGGCCGGACGTACCTGCACCTCGACGACGTGCGCAAGCGGATGGACTCGGTGCGGGACCTCGAGGAGGTCGTCCGGGCGATCCGCGGGCGGGCCACGCCGGTGCGCGTCCGGGACGGGGAGCGCTTCGGCGTCGTCGGGGGCAGCTACGGAGGGTTCATGGTCCTCTCGTCGATCTCCACCTACCCGGACCTCTTCGACGCCGCGGTCGACGTGGTCGGCATCGCGAACTTCGTCACGTTCCTCGAGCGCACCGGCCCGTGGCGCCGCAAGGTGCGGGAGGACGAGTACGGCAGCCTCGAGAAGGACCGCGAGTTCCTCCAGGCGATCTCGCCGGTCCACCACGCCGACCGGATCACCGCCCCTCTCCTGGTCGTCCACGGGGAGAACGACCCGCGCGTCCCCCTCTACGAGGCCGAGCAGATCGTGACCGCGCTCCGGGTGCGCAAGGTCCCGGTCGAGTTCCTGAGCTTCTCCAACGAGGGCCACGGCCTCGTGCGCCGGGAGAACCAGCGGGCCGCCTACGTCCGGGCGGCCGAGTTCTTCGAGCGGCACCTTCTCGCCGCGGCGGGAGGCGTGGGAGCGTGACCCCGCGCGCGGAACCCCGGTCCGCCCCGAGCCTCTCGGTCGTCGACTCGCTCACCGAGCGGCGCACCGCGGTGCGCCCCGGCGCCGGGGGTCGCGTAAATCTCTACGTCTGCGGGCCCACCGTCTACGCCCCGGCCCACGTCGGCCACGCGCGCACCTACCTCTACTTCGACGTCGCCCGCCGGGTCCTGGAGGCGGACGGATTCGCGGTCCGTCACGTGATGAACGTCACGGACGTCGAGGACAAGATCGACCGCCGGGCCGCCGCCTTGGGGATCAGCTCCGTGCGGCTCGCTCGGCTCGAGGAGCGCGGCTTCTTCCGGGACCTCGCCGCCCTGGGCGTCGAGCCGCCGAGGTTCCGCCCGCGGGCCGGCGACTACGTCCCCCAGATGGTCCGGGTCGGGCGGGCGCTCGAACGGACCGGGCATGTCCGGCACGACGGAGGGGAGTGGATCTACGACCCGCCGGAGCACCCCGCGGGGGCGAACTTCCCCACCGGGGCCGAGCTCGCCCGGCACGTCGTCCCCGAGGCCGGCCAGACGTTTGCCGGCGGCAACGGACGGGACCGGGCGATCCTCGTCTGGAAGCGGCAGGAGCCGCCCCTTCCGTCCTGGCCGAGCCCGTGGGGTCGGGGGGTCCCCGGCTGGCACCTCGAGTGCTTCGCCATGGCCTCCGAGCTCCTCGGCGTCCCGGTCGACCTCCACGGAGGGGCGCGGGACCTCGTCTACCCCCACCACTTCGCCGAGAACGAGATCGCCCTCGCGCTCCGCCGTACGCGGTTCAGCCGGGTCTTCCTGCACACCGGTTTCGTCCTCCAGCACGGCTCGAAGATGTCGAAATCGACCGGCAACCTCGTCGCCCTCCGCGGGATGCTCGACCGGGTGGGGGTCGGGGCGCTCCGCTGGTACCTGTTGAGCCGTCCCCTCCGTGACCGGCTCCCGTGGGACGAGCCGGGGCTCGCCCGGGCCGCCGAGCGCTACGCGGCCGTACGCGAGCTCTTCGCCGCGTGGACGCGTCCGGGCGCCTCGGGGACGGCGGGCGCCGACCTCGGCGAGGCGCTCGCCAGGAGCGTGCGCGCTCGTCTCGCCGACGGCCTGAGGGTCGACGCCGCGCTCGAGGAGCTCGCCCGGTTCGCGTCCGAGCTCGGACGACGGCCGAACCCGCGCGCACCCCGGGGCGAGCGCCGGGCGGTCCTGCGGGCGCTCGGCGACATCGAGCGCCGGACGGGCATCCCGCTCGTCTAAGCGCTCTCGCGCTCGACCACGAGGCTCAGGCCGTTGCCGCCGCCCATGCACAACGTCGCGAGGCCGAGCGAGCCGCGCGCGCGCTCGAGAGCGTAGAGGAGCGTCACGACGATCCGCGCCCCGCTCGAGCCGATCGGGTGGCCGAGCGCGATCGCCCCGCCGTCGACGTTGAACTGCTCCTCCGTGAAGCCGAACGCCCGCTGGACGGCGAGGGACGCCGAGGCATACGCCTCGTTGTGCTCGACCCGGTCAAACTGCTCGGGCTTGAGGCCGGTCCTCGCAAGGTGCTTGCGGACGGTCGGGATCGGCGACTCCATCACGTCGCGCGGATGGACCCCGCTCTCCTCGGCCGAGTGGATCCAGCCCAGCGGACGGAGCGAGCTCCGCTCGACCTCCCGCTCGCTCGCGAGCACGAGGGCGGACGCCCCGTCCGCGAGCTTCGAGGAGTTCCCCGCGGTCAGGAGGCCGTCGGGGGCGAACGCGGGCGCGAGGTGCGCCAGCTTCTCGAGGGTGGTGTCGGCCCGTGGACCCTCGTCCCGCGCGA
>JBAIXP010000111.1:0-7291 GCA_037916495.1 Thermoplasmata archaeon
GCGCCGACGTTGCCGTCCTCCTTCGGCCGGACGAGGACGAGGGAGAGCCGGCCGGTCACCCGGCCGCCTCCTCCGCGAAGAGGCGATGCACCATCCACTCCGGGTCGAACCGGCGGAGGTCCTCGTAGCCCTGGCCGACGCCGACGAAGACGATCGGCTTCTTCGTGACGAACGTGGCGCTGAGCGCCCCGCCGCCCTTCGCGTCCGCGTCGAGCTTGGTGAGCACGAGGCCGTCGATCCCGATCGCCTGGTCGAAGAGAGTCGCCTGCGTGACAAGGTCGTTGCCCGAGAGGGCGTCGCCGACGAAGAGCGTGAGCGCCGGCTGCGTGACGCGGCGGATCTTCTTCGCCTCCTCGACCAGGTTCTCGTTGGTGTGCTGGCGGCCGGCGGTGTCGACCAGGACCACGTCGACGCCCTTCGCCCGGGCGTGCTCGATCGCGTCGAAGCCGACCGCGGCCGGGTCGCTCCCCTCCTGCTGGCGGACGACGCGCACGCCGAGCCGCTCCCCGTGCACGAGCAGCTGCTCGATCGCACCGGCCCGGTAGGTGTCGCCCGCGGCGATGACGCAGGAGAAGCCCTGCGCGCGGAGCCAGACCGCGAGCTTCGCCACGGTGGTCGTCTTCCCGGTCCCGTTCACGCCCACGAAGAGGATCACGAACGGCTTTGTCACCCCCGCCCGGACCTTGGCCGCGAGGTCGATCGGCGGGACGGCGAGGATCTCCCGGACCGACCGCTCGAGGGAGAGACGGATCGCCTCCTCGGCGTCGACGCCGTAGCGGAGCTTCTTGCCCGCGAACTCCCTGCGGAGGTTGCGGCGCAGGCGCTCGACCACGGGGAGGGCCACGTCGGCCTGCAAGAGGGAGATCTCGAGGTCGTCCAGGACGTCCTCGATCGTCCCCTCCTTGAGCTTCTGCCCGAACATCCCGGTCGCGAAGACCTCGGGAGGGGGAGCGGGAGCCGGGGCGCGCGGGGGAGGGGTGGTCCGGGCCCGGGCCGCCGGAGGGGCCGACGGCTTGGCCGCCGGAACCGGACGCGTCGGTGCCGGCGCGGCGCGGGCGGGCGGCGGTGGGGCCGCCTGAGGAGCGGGAGAGGGAGCGGCACGATCCGAGGGTGGAGCGGCGGGAGGAGGATTCGCCTCCTCGGCCCGGCGCCGCAGGCGCGCCTTAAGTCCGGCCCACATCGGGGGCCGCCCCTTCCTTCTCCGCCGCCTGCTCGAGGCGGCGGGAGATCTGGCGGATGCGGTCGTCCAGGGCGCCCATCTGGCCCTCGAGGTCGCGGAGGGCCTGGTCAATCCGGCCGACCCGCTGGGCGAGGAGCTCGGCGACCTTCGGGCGGTCCATCTCGACCAGGACGCCTGAGCCGATGCCGATGAGGACGGGGGCTTGGTGCCCGACGCTCCCGCGGACGAACGTCTCCCCGCCGAGGGGGAGAAGGAACTCGGTCCCCGGGGCGGCGCGGTCGACCCCCTCGAGGCTCTCCCGGGCGCGGACGTGCTCCTGACGGGACGCCGAGAGGAGCTGGAGCTGCTGGGCGAGGCTGTTGAACTGGTTTCGGTAGGCGTCGAGGCGCATCAGGTCCTCCTGGACCTGCTGCTCCGGGGAGGCCGGCGCGGGCGTGCTCATGCCGAGGGGACCTCGGAAACCGAGGCGATGCGGATGTGCTGGCGCTTCACGCCGTGGCACCCTCCGATCTCGGAAAGAGCCCACTCGCGGGCGACCTCGGGCGTCTCCGCCTCGTGCCGCTTCGAGAACGGCTGCCAGTAGTCCCGGCGAGCGTAGAACGAACCGACCACATGGTAGACCGGCATGCCCTTTCCTCGCCGGAGGACAAGGCCCCACTTCTTAACGCTACCGCGGAGGGGCGGTCTCCGAGGGGCGGTGCGACCGCTCGTACCGCTCCACCTCCTCGAACCAGCGTCGCCGTCGCTCTCTCAGGGTCCGGGCGGAGTCGGGTTCGGTCGGGGCTGCGGGAGGGTCCGAGCCGGGGCTCGCGGGGGCACGGGTCGCCGCCGATTCGTCCGACGGAGGCTCCTTGTCTAGGAGGCGAGCTCGACGACGTTCTTCCACCGCGCCTCCACCTCCTCGTCGGTGAGCCCGACCGTCGGGGAGAAGACGAGCGTCGTGCCCCACCGGGCCCGGGCCGCCGGGTAGTCGTCGACCGCGAGCGGGAGCACGACGCCCTCGGCATGGGTCGCGGCGACCGTCGCCTCCGCCCGGGTCGCCCACGCCTCGGGCTCCGCCGGGACCGTCTCGATCTTCACGTTCGGGTCGAACCGGGCGAGGACCTCCTGGGCGTACGGTGCGCCGGTCGGCAGCACGAGAAGGCTGAGACGGCATCCGCGCTTCATCATGAGGTAGGCCCCGAGTGCGCCCCGGGGGCCGTCCACGAGGGCTACGAGACGGCCCGCGACGCCGAGCGGGACCCCGCCCGGTCCGGTCGCCCGGTCGAAGTAGAGGTAGGTGCGCGGGCCGCGCACTTCCACGAACAGCTCCACCTCCGGACGGGTGAGGTCGACGTGGAGGTCCCGCTCGGGCCATCGGGCGAGGACGTCCGCGCCGAGGTCGCGGGCGAGCTCCTGGCTGGTGAACGTGTGGCTCCCGGTGCGCCGCGCGCGCACGGCGAACCGTGTTCCGGGAACGAGGCGACGGTCCGCAAGCTCGAGCAACCGGGCGGTGATCGTCGGGCGGTCGGTGGGGACCTCCTCCACGACGCTCACCGACGTGACGCCGAAGACGCGGCGCACGAGGCGGGCCGCCCGGACCGGATCGTCCGCCTCCGCGTAGAGGTGGCCCCGGTCGGAGCGGAGCCGGAGGTCGAGCCCCGCGTGCACGAACTGGCCGAGGAGGTTGCGGCGGAGCGCGCTCTCGAACTCCCGCCGGACGGGCGGGGATTTGAGCGCGAGTTCACCGTAGCGGACGAGCAGGAGACCGGCCATGAAGGAAGCGTTTAAACGACCGCGCCCGTAAAGCCGCTTCGAAGCGGAGCGACCGTGGGGCCGTCGAACGAACGGGCGGCCGCCCCGGCCGACCCTTGGGAAGCTTGGATCGGTTCGGCAGCGGGCGCGCTCGGCCGGGCCGCCTCCGACCTTGGGGTGCCGCTCGACGCCGAAAAGGCGCGCGAGCTCCTCGAGCTCTCGGGCAACGAGGGCGTCGACCTCGCGCTACCGGTGCACCGGCTCGCCGCCCAGCTGGGGGAGCCGCCCGCGTCGCTCGCGACGCGCCTCGCCGGACGGATCTCGCCCGCGCCGCCGATCCGCTCGGTCGCCGCCCAGGGCGCCTACGTGAACTTCGCGCTCGAGCCGGTCGAGCTCGTTCGTACGAGCCTCGAGCTCGCCCTCTCGCTCGGGGACCGCTACGGCCACCACCCCACCTCGGGCGGCCCCGTCTGCATCGAGCACACGAGCGCGAACCCGACCGGGCCGCTCCACGTCGGACGGGTGCGCAACGCGATCGTCGGCGACACGCTCGCGCGGGCCGCTCGGGCGGCCGGCGGGCGCGTCACCACGCAGTACTATGTCGACGACATGGGCCGGCAGGCCGCGATGGTCACCTGGCTGTGGCAGCGGCCTCGGGAGGCATGGCCCGAGCCGGTCCGCTTGAGCGTCGAAGGCCAGGAGGTCGAGGGCGAGAAGGCCGACCACCGTCGGGGACGGCCGTACCCGGCCCTCAGCGCGCACCTCAAGCAGGACCCCGCTACGGCCCAGGAGGTCGCCGACTTCGTCCGCGAGATCGAGGGCGGAACCGGGCCGGCCGAGCACCGCCGGCTCGCCGAGGAGGTCCTCGGGGCGATGCTCGCGTCGCTCGCGCGCCTCGGCATCCGCTACGACGAGTTCGTCTGGGAGTCCGACCTCGTGAAGGACGGCTCGGTCGAGCGGGTCCTCGACCGGCTGCGCTCGGCCCCGCACGCCGTGCGCGAGGAGAACGGCGCCTGGGCGATCGATGCCGAGGGCTACGGCCTCCCGAAGGAGTCGAAGCACGTCGTCTTCCAACGGGGGAACGGCGTGAGCCTCTACGTCACGCGCGACGTCGCCTACCACCTTTCTAAGTTCGCCCGGTTCGAGCGGGTCGTCGACGTCCTGGGCCAGGACCACCAGCTTCACGCGCGGACCCTGGACGCGCTCCTCGCGGAGATCGGCGAGGCGCGCCGGCCGACCTACGTCCTCTACCAGGACATCCACGCCCCGGGCGGGGGGAGGATGTCGACCCGCGGCGGGAGCGCCGTGTGGCTCGACGACCTCCTGGACGAGGCGCTCGACCGGGCCCGCGCCGAGGTCGTGAAGCGCCGGGACGACCTGGGACCCCAGGAGGTCGAGCGGATCGCAGAGGCCGTGGCGGCCTCGGCGGTGCGGTTCCACATCGTCCGGGTCGCGCCGGATAAGCCGGTGCGGTTCCGCTGGGAGGATGCGCTCTCCTTCGAGGGGCGGAGCGGTCCGTTCGTACAGTACGCCTACGCGCGGGCGTCGAGCGTCCTGCGGAAGGGCGACGCCGACCGGCCGCCGTACCCGTTCGACGCGGCGAAGCTCTCCGACCCCGAGGAGCTCGCCCTCGCCCGGACGATCTCCCAGTGGCCCCGCACGGTCGCCTACGCCGCCCGCTCGGGCCACGTCCACGCCCTCGCCGGCTTCGCCCACGAGCTCGCCGACCGGTTCAACCGGTTCTACCACGCCGTGCCGGTCCTCGCCTCGGGCGACGCGCGGGAGAGCCGGGTGGCCTTGGTCGCCGCGGTCCGCCAGACCCTCGGCAACGCGCTCGACCTGCTCGGCATCGTCGCGCTGCCCACGATGTGAGCGGGGGCCGGGGTGCAGCGGCCCCGAGCGAGAGAAGATATCCTAGGAGTCCGTCCCGCCGCCCCGGAAAGGTGCGGGCGATGGGAGTCTTGGACGACCTGAAAGCGTTCATCACCCAGCCGACGTTCGCCAACATGGCGGTAGGTATCGTCGTCGGGGTCGCGATCGGCAGCGTGGTCTCGGGCCTCGTTGCTGACATCGTGAACCCGGCGATCGGGGTTGCCTTCCACGCCGACTTCACCAACGTGGGGCGTGTCACGGTGAGGGGCTCGAGCTTCCTGTTCGGGGCGTTCCTCTCGGCGGTGATCAACTTCGCCGTCGTGATGTCCGTGATCTTCTTCGTCCTGGTCTACCCGCTCGCGAAGTACCAGGAGCGCAAGGCGGCCCGCGCGAAGAAGGCGCCGCCGACCACGAAGAGCTGCCCCGAGTGCTTCTCGACCGTCGACATCCGGGCGACGCGCTGCTCGGCGTGCACGGCGCCGATCAAGACCTAGGGCGGCGTCCCGGCGGGACGAGGGGGTCTGGGACCCCGGCCTCCTCGAACCCCTTCGCACGGAGCCTACACGAGTCGCACCGGCCGCACGGCACCCGGCCGCCCGCGTAGCAGCTCCAGGTGAGCTCCCACGGAACGCCGAGCCGTTCGCCCAGGCGGACGATCTCGGTCTTCGACAAGTGCAACAGCGGGGCCACGACCCGGGGAGCGCGGTGGCGCTTAACGCCCGCGCGGGTCGCGAGCCGGGCCAGGCGGTCGAACGCCCGCAAAAACTCCGGCCGGCAGTCCGGGTAGCCCGAGTAGTCGATGACGTTCGCGCCGAGGTAGATCCTCTCGAGGCCCCGGCTCTCCGCGTAGCCCAGGGCGATCGCGAGGAGGATCGAGTTGCGGGCGGGGACGTAGGTGCTGGGAATGCGCCCGGAGCGCGGCCCGCCCGAAGGGAGCCGGGCCGACCGGCGGGTAAGCGACGAGACCAACAGGCCCTCGAGGGGAAGGCGCACGACCGTGTGCTCGGCGGCGCCGAACCGCCGGGCGAGCCGTCGCGCCGAGGCGATCTCCCGCGCGTGCCGCTGGCCGTAGAGGAACGTGAGCGCGTGGACGGGCGGGGCGTCGCGGGCCGCAACGGCAAGGCAGGTCGCGGAGTCCATCCCTCCGGAGAGGAGGACGACGCTGCCCCGGCCCGAGCGCGCGGGGCTCACGGGACGCCGACCACCCAGGGAAGGAACGCCGCGGCGACGGCGACCGAGGAGAACATGCCGAGGAAGTTCGTCGAGCCCTTGTTGAGGTAGCCGCGGTTCTCGAGGACCTCGCCCAGCACCGAGTCGACCTGGCAGGAGACGAACCCGGCGACCGTGACCGCGACTACGAACCTCTCGGCCGACCCGATCGGGGTGCGGCTGAGCCAGAACGCGGTGGCCGCGAAGACCGCCATCAAAGCCGCCCCCACCGCGGCGAAGAGCTCGCCGACCACCGAGACGCCCCCGTTGGTACCGGCCTCGACTCGGCGGAAGCTGAGGATGCTCCGCGCGGTGCCCGAGAGGACGCCGAACTCGCTCGCGAGGGTGTCGGCGAGAGCGAAGGAGAACGCGGCCCCGAAGAGGACCGCGGCGGTCGAGGCCGAGACCCACCCGAACCCGCTCGAGACGGCGAGCCCGGTCGGCAGCACGATGTGGGCGAGCACGTTCGAGACCCCCCGTTCTCCGGCGGTGCCCTCCTGGACGTGGCGTCGCTTCTTCTCGTCGAACCGGTAGCGCGTCGCGAGCGCGCTCACCACGACGAAGCCGACGAGAACGCCGAGGAACCCGAACCCCGAGAGCGTCACGATCGCCACGCCGAACGCCCCGGCGACGCTCGCCGCGGCCGGGGTGAGCGCACGTCCCACGGCGGCGGCCGCGGCGAGGGCGACCGTCACGGCGCTGCCCACGACGGCCAGAAGAGGAACGAGCACGCGGGCCTCCGCCGAGCGAAGAGGTTGCGCGGATAGGGCTTGCGCGGGAGGCCTAGCCCCGCGCGAGCACCCGTGCGACCGCCCCCGAGAAGGAGGCGGCGGTGATCTCGGGGACCAGCCCCCGACGCTCGAGATCCTCGGTGACGGTATCCTCGTGGCCCGGGTTCTTCACGAGCGCGGTGACCATCCCCACCCGGCGACCCGCTTCGATGTCGAGGGCGCGGTCGCCGACGATCGCGGAGGCGGCAAGATCGATCCCGAGCTCGTCGCGCGCCCGCTCGAGGAGCGCCGTCCCGGGCTTCCGGCAGGCGCACCCCCGATCGGGGTGGTGCGGGCAGTAGTAGAACGCGTCGATGTGCGCGTGCTCGCGGGCGAGCAGCTCGTTGAGCCGCGCGTGGAGGTGACCGACATCCTCGTGCGAGTAGAAGCCCCGCTCGACGCCCGACTGGTTGGTGACGCAGACGACCAGCTCGCCGTGCGAGCGGACCCAGCGGAGGGCCTCCGCCACACCGCGGTAGAGCTCGAGCCGGGCCGGGTCCTTGAGGTAGCCCGGGTCGGGGTTGAG
>JBAIXP010000112.1:0-15133 GCA_037916495.1 Thermoplasmata archaeon
GCCCTCTTTGGCGAGGGCGGCGTCAACCGCTTCGGGGTCCTCGGGATCTCGGCCGGCTTCGCGGGGCTGATCGTCCTGTTCCTGCCGAGCGTTCGCACCGGGTTCACGGCGTTCACCTCGGGCGAGCTCTGGGTGGTCGGCGCGGCCGTCACCGCCGCGGTCGGGACCCTTCTGATCCGGCGCTACGCCTCGGGGAGCCCCGGCACGCGGGGCCTCGCGGTCGAGTTCGCGGCGGCAGCCGTCTTCCTGTCGCTGCTCTCCCTCGTGCCGGGCGCGGGGGACGCGCTTCCGCTCAACGGGACCACGGTCTTCTCGATCCTCTACCTCGCGGTCCTCCCCTCCGCCCTCGGGTTCGCGATCTACTTCGAGCTCCTCCGCCGGGTGGGGGCGGTCGGGGCCAACCTCGTGAGCTACGTGAACCCGCTCGCGGGCGTCCTCATCGGCGCGGTCCTGCTCGCGGAGAGGATCAGTCCGGTCGAGATCGCCGGCTTCGCCCTCGTGATCGGCGGGCTCGCCCTCTTCCAGTGGGGCCGGTCAAGGCCCCCCCGGTAGAACGACCGGTCCGCCGGCGGGAGCGAGCCGGCCGGCCCCCAGGGGATCGGAGGTTCGGCGGAAACACTCAACGGCGCCGGCCGGTACGACTCCGCGCCTTCTCGAAGATGACGTCAAAGAAGTGCCAGTGCTTCGGTCCGTCGAACGCGCGCCCCTCCTCGACCGTCTCGCGCAGGAGCTCGATCCGGAAACCTCGGGCGAGCCCCCTCAATTCGCGGGCGCTGTGGAAGGTCATGGGCCGTCGGCCGCACCACTCGTCCCGGTCGCCGAACAGCTGGCCGGCAAAGTGGCCCCCCGGGGTAACCGCGCGGCGGATGCTCGCCCAGAGCGCGGGAAACTCGGCCGGGGCGCAGAACGGCAGGGAGAAGCTCGCGTACACGAGGTCCGCGGGAGGTACGTCAAGGTCCTCCATCGCGGCGACCCGCGTCGTGAGCCGCTTCCGAAGCCCCGCGGGGACGCGCTTCGAGAGGAACCGGGCCGCGGATTCCTGCCCGTCGATCGCCACGACATGCCAGCCGCGACGGAGAAGCTCGAGGGTGTCGGTGCCGGCCCCGAAGCCGAGCTCGACGGCCGTCCGACCCTTGCGCGGCCGACCCTCCCACTCGATGTGGTCAAGCGTCCGCAACAGGAGCTCCCGGGGTGGGCGGCGTGCCGTCCAGCGGTAGTACGCCGTCCAATCCTTGGCGGAGGACGGTCCGGTGGACGCGGGGCTCACGGAACGTCCCCCACCCCGCGTCCGGTTGCGTTCATGCGCCTACACGAGCCGGCCGCGCGCGAGGAGCGGTGTGCCGTCCACCGTGACGTTCGCCCCCGTGAGCGTGAGCCAGGACCCGAACGGCGAGCGGTTCTTGCCGCCCGCGAAGGCGTTGCCCCCGACCCGCAGCATGACGGCGCCCATCTCCTGGTCCTCGAGCTGAGGACATCCCGCGAGCTCGGGGTTGAGCCCGATCGAAAAGTACCCCAGGCGATCGCGCCCGTCCTTCGGTGCCTCCGCGTAGGCCTTGGTGAACGCCGGCCCCCCCTGCCGGTAGGCGAACGAGGCGAGGTGCCCGTCCGCGAAGGTCCACGTGACCCCGGCCGCGGGTCCGGAACTGGGGTAGACCGCATGGTTTCCGACGACCGTGCCCTCGGCCGAGGTGTGGTCGGCGGCGACCCCCACCACGCCCCCCGGGATCGTGGTGATGTTGTTGCCGTCCTTGAGGTCCTTCTCGTCGATCACGGCATCGTCGAGCTGGATCGGAAAGCCTCCCAAGGCGAACTCGAGGCGCGTTCCGTTCGGATGCGTGACGAGCACCTGCTTACCGCGAGCGAGTTTCCGACCGAGCCGCTCCCCGTGGCGGTGCATGGCTTCGGGCGACGCAAGGCTCGCGCGCTGAAGCGCGGTCCTCCATGCGTCCAGATCGACGTGCCAGCGACGGGCCGAGAGAGGGCTGGTCCGGCCCAGGTACATCCGCGCCCCCCGGAGACGGGCCTTGGCGGCGCGGCGGTACCATTCCGTGTTGTAGGCCGCCACGCCAGCCGTCTGCGCGTCCGAGAGGGAATCGTACCGGGGCCACTCGGCGGGCCCGAAGAAGAAGACGTAGGCGTCGGCCTCGTCCAGCGCCGCCCACTCGTGCTCGCCGATCTCGCCCGTGGCGCGGGACGCTCCGCTTCGGAGCGCCGACCAGAACGAGCCCTCGTCCTCGTAGAGCAGGAGAGGGCGTGCCCCTAGGCGCCGCGCTTCCTGGACGTACGGAACCGCCCAAGGTACGGCGAGGGACCACGATTCGATCGTCACGTTGTCGCCACGTCCTACACGTAGGGTCTTCGTCAGCACGTGGCGCGCGACCTTCCGGTCGAGAGCGGCAGAACCTGGGGTCATGCGCGTGCGAGCGCACGACGGTACATGTGCTCGACCGTTCTCGGACGCGCGGCTCGGCCCTCCTCCCACGTGGGGGGCCGACCCCGCCGGTCCCGCGTCCCTCGGGCCGCCGCTCCGTTCGTCGGGGCGGTTGTGGTGCGTTCTACGTGGGCGTGGGCCCCCGAACGCCCCGACCCCCGCTCACCGGCCCGAGCGGAGCTCGAGGAGCGACCGGACCCTCTCGAGGAAGGCGCTCCGGTCGATCGGCTTGCGGAGGTAGTCGTCGCACCCTGCCTCGAGGGCGGCTCGCTCGTCCTCCTCCCGCACGTACGACGTGACCGCCAAGATCGGAAGGTGGGCGGTTCGCGGTCGTCCGCGCAGCTCCTTCGCGAGGGCAAGACCGTCCTTGCCGGGGAGGCCAAGGTCGAGCACGACCAGGTCCGGCCGGATCCGGTCGACGACCCGCTCCGCCTCGCGCGCGTTGCGCGCCAAGATCACCTCGTGCTGGTTCGCCCGCAGGATGGCGGCGGCGAGACGAAGGTCCGCCGGATTGTCCTCGACCACGAGGATGCTGGTCATCGGCTCGCGCCGGAGGGCCGGTCGCGTCGAAGCGACCGACGCTCGGGCGTCCACGAATCCCGAGGGGGTACGGTGGTCAGCCCCCCGCGTGCCCCCGGGGGGCTGAGGTCGAAGCCCCGGACCCGGGGTGCTCCGTAGCCCGTGGGGCGAGGGGACGGAAGATTGCGCTGCGTCGCCCCCCGGCACACTACGTGGGCGGAGGGAGAGGATCGGCAGGCTCGGTCACGGCCTGCCCGAGCCTCGAGGGGGGAGAACCAGACTCTCGCCCCTCGTGAGGAGGGACTAGACATGTTATTCGACGGGAGCACCGGCCTACAAGTGCGACCCCGAACAGGGCGGTAACGTGCTTTCCCGCCGCGCGATCCTCGCCGTCCCGGTCGCTCTCGGTCGGGGGTCCGGCACGCGTCGGGCCCTGGCAACGGCGCAGAACGCCTTCGCCGTCAACCGTCGTTCACGGTACCCCTTCACCCCGCCCCGGCGTGCGGCCGGCATGCCCGCCGCCTACCCAACGTCCACCGCGGTAGCGTCCGCCCCGTTTCGACCGGCGTCCGGTGGGGCGGCCGAAGGGCTCGTCCTCGTCGGGCTCATCCTCCAGGTGGTGGGCGGGCTCATCCTCCTCGGAGGGATCGGCTGGCTCTTCGGCTTCTCCCTTCTCTATCCGTATCCCTACTGGTGGGTCGCGCTGCCGGCGGCGGGGGGCGTCGCGGCGGTGGTGGTCGTCTTCCTCTACCTCGTCTACACGCTCTCTTACGCGCGGATCCGCCGGCAGGAGTACGCCGCCGCGCAGACCCCGACCTTGGTCCTGGGCATCCTCTCGCTGTTCGTGGGGATTGTTCCGGGGATCCTCTACCTCCTCGCCTACGTGAAGCTCGGCGACGCGCTCCGGGAGCAGTCGGCCGCCGTGCCGCTCCCGCAGGTCGCCTGCCGGAGCTGCGGGCGGGTTCACCCGGTGGGTGCGTTCACGTTCTGTCCGAACTGCGGACAGAAGATCTGACCGGGCCCGGTGCGGGCCTCAGCGCTCCTCGCCGGCCCCGCGCTGCCGTTCCGACGCTTCGTTCTCCCGGAGGATGTCCGTGAGCACCTCCGCCGGCGTCTTGGGCCGGAGATGCAGCCGGGCGGACCGTTCGCGGCCGGGGAAGAGCCCCCGGACCACGACGGCCGCCGCGAGCACGAGGAACGCGGTCGCGGCGGCCGCGTAGAGCGACGGTACGGGGAGGATGAATCCACCCGCGTCGGCCGCGACCCTCGGAGCGGGAAGGAAGACCCGGTAGGCGGTGAAGCCCGCGACCGCCGAGGCGGCGAGCACGCCCAGCCAGCGGTACGCGCGCCTCGGGTCAAGGATCGGTACGAGAGGGTACAGCATCCCGATCGCCAGCGGCGCGATCTCGAGGGGGTCGAAGATCGGGACCGTACGCTGCGTGAGCGGGACGTAGCAGCTCTGGTTGACCACCGGGCAGGTGACGACCTCCGGGCCAGTGTAGATCCACCAGCCCAGGAAGAAGAGGACCGCGAGACAGCCGTAGGCGAGCGCCATCCCCCCGAGCACCCGGGAGCGGACCGGGTCGACCCCGTCGTGCTCGGCTCGGCGCGAGCGCACCGGGGGCGCGGAGTGCATGCGGTTCGGCTCCCATGCCGGGCCCAGCCCAAGACCGTTGCTACCGGGGTCCCCGGCGTTGGGAGGCTCGGGTCGCGGCAGTCCGGCGGGAGAATGGCGGCCGGCCGTCGACCGGGGCTCGGAACCGGCCGGCTCAGAGCCCGGGGTTCGGACGAGGTCCGGTCACAATACCCGGGCGGGGCCGGGGACGCGTGACGCGGACGGCCGGGGGGAGGGTCGGCGCCAGGCGCGTGCGTTCGACCACGAGGTCGCGGGCGAGGGACCCGGTCGGGGGTCCGGTTCGCACGCGGACCACATGGTCGAAGAGCACGGAGAACTCGGGAGTAGGGCGGACGAGAAGCCCGACGAGGAGCGTCACGCGACGACGAGCGAGGACGGCGAGCAGGTGCCGGACGTCCGCGGCGCCGAGCGGCAGCTCGTCGACGACAAGCTCGGCCCGGCTCACGACCACCGCGGTGACCGCGGGGCCGAAACCCTCGCGTGCCAAGCACCTCTGGAGCGGGACGGGCAACCAGGAGAGGTCCTCCGCCTCCCGCATCCAGACGGACGGATGGTCCGACCGGCCTCCCACCCACACCGCGAGGTTCTCGAGGGCATGGTCGGGGATCAGCTCCGAGGGCTCGAACTCGAAGCGTCGGTCGCTCGCGGGCCCGAAGGCCGGAGCGACCGGGGTGGACGGGAGCGCCGAGGCGCCCCGGGGCACGACGTCGATCCGGACGGGCTCGTCGGAGACCTCCCGGGCGAGCGCGGCGGTGGCGGCGTCGAGGCTCGTTCGGTCCCGGGCGTAGACAAGGACGGACGTCGGGTGGGTGCGCGCGTTCGGTAGGAAGTTCTCGCTCATGGTTCTGCCCGGAGCGACCTCCCGACCCGGGAATGCGCTAGTTAAGCGTACGTCCCGCGGCATCCCGTCCCGGCTGGACCGACCGGTCCGTCAAGGGCCGGACCGGCTCCCGCTTTCGAATGGCGATCGGCGGCCGCGGTACGTTCATGTAGCACGCGGGTCGATGCTCCGCCCGTCGGAGGGCGGCGATGAACTCCCGGATGGTCGCAACGGGGATCCTCCTGTTCCTGCTGGGCCTCCTGCTGCTCGCGACCATCTTGCTGGCTCCGTTGGGGGTGCTGCTCCTCGTCGTCGGCTTCGTGGTCGCTCTGGTCGGGCTCATCAGCGGTCCCCGGGCGGCGCCTTCCCCCGCACCGCACCCTCCGCCTCCTCCCGGCCCGCCCCCGTCTCCTGGTACCCCGGCCTCCCCTCCCCCCGCGCAGGTCACCGTCAATGTCCATCCGGCCGTGGCGCCACCGGCTCCGCCCCAGATCCTCCGACGGTGCCGCTACTGCGAGGCCGTGTATCCCGAGACCGCGGGCCGGTGCCCCAACTGCGGCGCTTCGTTCTGATCCCAAGCTCGGACCGCGAGCCGCGGAGCGCTCCGGGCGCTTCTGGCGACGTCCCAGGACCCGTGCCCCTGGGGGTCGTGCCGGGCGGCTCGCAGCCTACGGATTTATGCGCATGGACGCGCATCATCTTCGTTCGTGCCGAAGGCAAGACGCACGCCGTCCCGCCCGCGCGCGGCCCCGCGACGGCGACCCTCGAAGGCACCTTCGAGGCAGCGCCCCTCGAGAGCGGCCCTCCCCGACACGGTCCTCAAGATCTCTCCCGGCTCGAACGGGCCGGTCGCTGCCCCTCTGGCGACCGTCCCCGCGGCCGCCACCGTCGTCCGTTCTCGGCCACCGAACGGCCCGAAGGACCCGGCGAACTCGGCTCCCCAGGAGGCGTCGCGCGCCCCTTCGGCGAAGGAGTCGTTCGACGACCTCGCACGACGGGTCGCCCGGGCCGGACCGCGTACCCTTCCCGTACCCCGCGCGCCGATCCCCGACGAGCCGGACGAGGTGACGCTGCGCTTCGCGACGCTCCGCGGTCCGTCCGGGGAGCTCTCCGAGGTCCCGGGACCGATGCTGCTCGCCACCGTCCTCCTCGCGATCGAGTCCGACCGGCGCGACATCCGCAACCGGGTCGCGGCCGGGTTCGAGGAGGAGATCGAGGCCGTGGCGAACCTGTACTGGCCGTTCCTCATCGTGCGCGGGGAAGGCGCGCCCGGCGCCGCGGTCTTTGACGTCACCGGGGTCTGGAAGCGAACTTTCCGCTACACGGTCATGCCGTCCTCCGAGACGGTCCGTCCGGTCCTCTCCCCCGGCCAGCCCCCGGCGGAGTACCTCGGCCTCATGGAGGGGGTGGCGAAGGCGTTCCGCCAGGAGTCGGACGTCGAGGTCCTCACGGTCGACGGGTTCCTCCCGGTCGATTCTCCGTTCCAGGAGGAGCTCCTCGCCGAGAGCCGGCACCCTTCCTCGCCAAACGCCCCGCACCCGGGGTTCCTGCCGGCGCGGCACAAGGTCGAGTGGTACGAGGAGGAGGTCGGGCGGATGCGCGACTGGCTCGCCCGGTTCGAGGCGGACCTGCGCGTCCTCCGCGAGGTCCGCTCCCAGGTCGAATCGAACATCGAGGCCGGACGGGAACGCCTGGACGAGGAGTACCGCCGGGCCGACGAGGAGGCCCGCCACCGCTCCCGCAGCGCCTCCGACCTCGCGCAGGGGGAGATCGCGGAGATCCAGCGCTCGCACCACGCCGAGGTCCGCCGTCATCTCGAGGTGATCCGCCACGCCCACCGCACGGTCGCGCACAGCGAGGCGGCGATCTCGACCGCCGGAACGCTCGCCGAGCGGGCGACCGGCCGGCTCGCGGACGCCCATCCGCACGAGGCGCGAGCCCGCGAGGCGCGCCAGGCGATCCGACGGGCCCGGGCCGAGGTCCGCCAGAGCCGCCGCGCGATCGAGGAGGTCCACGAGAAGCAGCGCGTTGCCCAGGAGGCGGCGCTTGCCAAGGTCACGGAGCTCGACCGGACGGACGCTCAGGCGCTCGCCCGGCTCGAACTGTTCCGCGACCAGTTCCTCGCGGGCGGAGCCGAGCTTCTCCGCGCAATCGACGAGCAGATCTCCGCGCGCGACCAGCAGCTGAAGCTCCTCGCCGGCTACTTCCTGGCGCCCTCCGCCGTCCCGACAGTGAACGTCGTCTGGCTGCCGTTGTGGGTGGCGACCTTGCGAAGCCCCCGCGGGGCCCGTCAGGTCGTCGTCCCCCCGCTGAGGGCCCGGGCGACGGTCGGCGTCGGCGGAGCCCTGAAGCGCCTGTTCGGCGGTGTCGTCCTGCCGCTCGAGCCCCGGACCGTGCCGTTCGACCGGGGGTTCCGCCACGCGATCGAGCAGGCTCTCGCGGCCGACCCGTGGATCGCGCGGGTGGTCCAGGAGCTCACCCGGGCGGCCGACGTGCTCGCCGATCCGGACCTCCTCGACCGTTTCGAGGAAGGTCTGGCGGAGATCCGGCGCAACCGATGGCTCTCCGCGAAGCAGGAAGCCGACTTCCTCCGGACGTACCGGGAGGTGGTCCGACGGCGGGCCGCGCGGGCGGTCTCCCCGGAGGCCCCCCTCCTGGCCCCCGGCGAGCCCTCGCCCCTCGGCGAGGAGGCTCGACCGCAGGTGGGCGAGGCCCTCCCTCCCGGGTGAACCGGTTCCGCGACCGGCCCGGCCTGCAGGGAGGGGCCGGGCCGGCCGGGGCGCGGGGGGGCCGAAGGTAGCCGGCCCTGAACGGAAGCGCGAGTTTTCGCAGCTATTAGTACGACCTCCCGATAGACGCGGTTGCCATGACGGCCAAGAGCGGGCCCGGGCTATCGCGAGGCCTTCACCGGCCATCGCGAAGCTGGGGGACGACGCTCGGCGTGGCGGCCCTGACGGGGTTCTACCTGATGGGCGCGGTCCTCCTTGCGGGGTCCGCCTTCGCGCACGCGCCGAGCCCCGCCGCGGTGTCGAAACCTGCGATGACGGCTTCGACCCCGGCGGTGGTTCCCAGCGACAACGCCACGGGCAACAATACGAGCGGCGAGAACGACCAGGGGGACAACTCCACTGGCGGCGACGATCAAGGCGACAACGGCACCTCGGAGAACGACCAGGGCGACCAGGGCAACAGCACGGTCTGCTCCGGCAGCGGCGACAACAACTCCCAGGGCGACCAGGGCTCGGAGAACACCACGTCCGGTGACCTCCCGGCCACCTACGTCGTGTCGGCCGAGGACAACGGCACCGGCAACGAGACCGGCGACAACGAGACCGGTGACTCCGGGGGCAACGAGACCGGCGATTCGGGCGGGAACGACACGGGCGGCGCACCGTCCGGCAACTGCTCGGGCGGCGACCCGCCGGTGACGTTCAAGGCGCTCGGCCTACCGAGCGGTTCGACCTGGTCGGTGACCGCGGGCAACCCCGCGGTGACCCTGACCAACACGACGGTCGGCCACCGGGGGCTCCTCGTCTTCAACGTGACGAACGGGACGCTCAACTTCTCGATCCAGCCACCGGCCGGTTTCGGCGTCCAGAAGGTCGTCGGGCCCGGCAACCCGAGCCAGACGTCCGTCAATATCTCGGGACCGACGGTGCTGACGGTGAAGTTCTCGGCGTTCCAGACGCTGACGTTCGTCGAGAAGGGCCTTCCCGCGGGGAGCGTCTGGGCGGTCAAGATCTGGTCGTCGCTTCCCCACGGTGGTCCCACGAGCCAGTCCGGCTCGAACACGACCACCGCCTCGGGCGGCGCGATCGTCTTCTCCGTGGTCAAGGGGTCGTGGAAGTTCAACGTCACCGAGGTCCCCGCGAACTTCACGGCGCACCCGTCGCACGGGAGCGTCGGCGTCGCGGGCCACCCGGTCAACCGGAACCTGCGGTTCCACCCGATGATGGCACCGCCGGCGGCTCCGGTCGGGGCGCCGGCGATGCTCGCCGCGGTCCTCACCCGGCTCTCGGCGGTCTAGCCGGGTCGACCGAACCTTTTCCAGCTCCCGGGCCGCTCCGCGCCCGGGAGCTCCTCTTCTTTGATCGAGGGGCAGGACGGCCCGACCGACGGCTACGAGCGCATCGGCTCGCTCCCCGGGTCGAGCTTCGCCGCCCCGCCCGCCAGGAGTTCCGCGAACCCCGCCCCGTCTCGGGCCGTGACGATGCGCGCGAGCCGGTCGAGCGACCGGCCGAGGTCGTCGAACAGGCGCCGGGAATGCGGGTTGGTGGCCTGGATGTCGAGGTAAAGCTCCGCGCCCTCCTCCGCCACGCTCCGCGCGAGCACCGACTGCCGATGGAACGTGGTGCTCGCCGTCCGTGCGAGCTCGCGGGGGGTCGAAGGGTCCGAGGAGAGGGCGGCGAGGAACAGGAGGTTCACCGCGTGGGCAAGCCCGAGCGTCTCGGCGATGAGGAGGTCGTGCCGGTCGAGCGGCACCGCGGCGAGGGAGAGCGCCGAACCCTCGAAGAGCGACCGCGCCGCGAGGTCGGCCTCGGGAACGCCGCAGGAGACGATCAACAGGTTGCGCCCCGAGAGCGTCCGTGCGGAGGGCCCGAACATCGGGTGGACGCTCGTGACCCGCCGTCCCGCCCGCGCGCCCGACCGCAGGACCTCCGCGATGGGATCCTTCACGCTCAGGACGTCGAAGACGAGGGTCCGGTCCGCCGCCCCAAGGGCCTCCTCCAGCAGGGGCGCCGTGGCGCGGATCGGCGTCGCGAGGACCACCACGTCCGACGCCCTGACCGCGCTCGGGATGTCGGGAAAGCGGGCCCGGCCCCGCGGGTCCGGGCGCGGGTCCACGACCGCGACCCGGTGCCCTGCGTCCTCGAAGAAGTCGGCCAGCCAGCCGCCCATCGCTCCCGCCCCCCCGACGATAGCGATGCTCCGCGCGCGGTCCGAGACGGCCGGCCGGCGTGGCCGGACCTCCTCCTGCACGCGGACCGACTCCTCGATGAGCCAGCGGGCGAACGCCTCCGCCCGGCCCGGCGGGACCCCCGCCACCCCCAGGGCCTCCCGCCAACGCCCGACCACCCGGGCCTCCACCTCGTAGTCCCGCGTCGGACGGTCGGCGAGGGCCTTCGCGGCCGCGACCCGGGAGGCGAGGGCGAGCCGGCGCGCGATGCCGCCGGCGATCGCGCGGTCGACTTCGGCGATCTCGCGACGGAGCGGTTCCAGCTCGTCCGGCCCGGGCGGCATCGGACGGGCCTAGACGGCCTCCCCAAGAAGAGCGGTCGGCCGGCTCCCACCCGCGAGAACCGTCCGACCGGTCCGGTGGCCGCGGCCGCGGTCGAGCCGGTGCCGCCGGCTATATCCCCCCGGGCCCCTCCTCCGGGAGGATGGTCGAGCTCGTCCCGATGTCGGCCGAGGAGCTGCGCCAGTTCCTCGCCTGGTCGATCCCCAACTACGCGGAGGGGCACGTCCGGTCCGGGCGCTGGAAGGAGGCCGAAGCCCTCGAGCGCTCACGGGCGGAGCACGCGCAGCTGCTGCCGAGGGGGGTCGAGACGCCCGACCACTACCTTCGCACCGTCCGCGACGAGCGGCGGGGAGAACGGGTCGGCGAGGTCTGGTACGCGCTCCAGCGGTCGGAAGGAGCCCCGCTCCTGTTCATCTACTGGATCGGGATCGACCCCGCGCACCGGCGGAAAGGGTACGCGACCGAGGTCTTCGCGTCGGTGGAGAAGGAGGCTCGGCGGCTCGGTGCAGCCCGGGTGGCGCTCCACGTCTTCGGCGACAACGACGGCGCACGAGCGTTCTACGCGAAGCTCGGCTACGTGGAGACGAACGTCGTGATGGCGAAGGACCTCGGACGGTAGGTCCGGGTTAGCGTCCCCGCCTTCCGGGGAAAGGGCCCCCGGGCGCGGGGGTCAGAGGACCGCCCCGCACGCCGGACAGGTGGCGTGCAGGCGGTAGGTGTAGATGCGGCCGCACTCCGGGCACGCCTGGACCGTCCGGGACCACTGGCGCGAGGACGGTTGCCCAGGACGTGCGAGCGCCTCCCGCTTGAGCCGCATCGCGGCCCCGAGCGCGGCGGCCACGGACTTGCGCGCCCGCGAGGTCGGTCGGCCGGCCTCATCGACCTCGCCCCGGTAGTCCGGACGCAGGCTGAGGATGAGGAGCACGAGCCCCGCGACGAGCGAAAGGCCCCCGAGGAGCTCCAGGACGGAGATCCCCCCCGACGCCGAGAAACTGAGGTTTGCCGTCCGGTACGACGTCCCGCCGCAGGCGTAGAGGAGGTAGGTCCGGCCCGGATCGACCGAGACGGAGAACGAGCCGGCGGTGCCGTTGCCGGTGCCGACGACCCCCGTCGGCGTCGTGCACACCGCGTTGCCGGTGATGAGGTAGACGTGCGTGCCCCGGGGCGCGTCCGTCCAGTTCACCCGGATTGTCTCCGACGTAAGGGTGCTCGGCCGCACCTTGAGGGCCGACCCCGCCGGGACCGTGGTGGTGGTGACCTGCACGCCGAGCACGATCGTCACCCCGAAGAGAAGGATCGCGACGATCAGCAGGACCATCGCCAGGACGAAGAGGCGGTCCCGCACGGGTCGGCCGGTAGGGCAGCTCCGGTTAATCCGTATTCCGTAAAGGGGCCGCCCGCACCGCCCGTAGAGCCCGTACCTCCCTGAGCCCGGGCGCCCGGGCGGAATCGATTTCTCCCCGGCGGCCGTCGGGCGTACGGTGAGCCCGGCCCGCGGCTACGGCGAGCTTCTCGGCAACCGTCGGTTCCTCCTCTACGAAGCGTCCGCGTCGGCGGCGAGCGTCGGGTATTCCGTCTACGCGATCGCGGTCCCTTGGCTCGCGCTCCGCACGACGGGAAGCCTCGTGCTAGTGGGGCTCGTCCTGTTCGTCGAGTACGGCGTCTACACTCTCACGTTCCTCGTCGCCCCGCTAGTCGACCGGGCCCGGGACAAGCGAACGGTCTTCCTCCTGTGCTACCCGACGCAGGCGGTCGTGGCCGCCCTTGTAGGGTGGGCCCTCTTGGCCCACGCCCTCGCCGCGCCGCTCCTGCTCGCGGCCGTGGCGTTCCTCTCGCTCCTGTGGGATTTCACGTGGACCGCGAACAACATCGTCCCCCGTCTCTTGGTCGAGGAGGACCAGCTGTTCCGGGCGCAGGGGCTCGGCGGTCTCCTCGGCGGTGCGACCCAGGTGGGAGGGTTCGTGGCGGGGGCGGCGCTCCTCGTCCTCCTCGGCCCGGCGGGAGGGATGCTCCTCTACGCCGCCCTGCTCGCCCTCGGGTTCGGGGTCGCCGCATTCGTCCCCTTGCGGTCCCCCGGCCCTGTCGGGCCGGCGGGGGGGTACCGGAGGGACCTTCGGGAGGGGTGGAAACGGTTCCTCGGCGGACGGGACCGATCGCTCCTGCACCTCGGGACCGCGGAGGTGGCGCGCGGGTTCTTCGTCGCGGCCCCGACCCTGTTGATCACGCTGATCGTCGCGAGGGTCCTCACCGGAGGCGCGGCGGCGTACGGGGAGCTGTTCGTGGCGTGGGTCGTCGGCGGCGTGGCGATCGGCCTGGTGCTGGGAGAATGGAACCCCAGGCGCCGGGTGGGCCGGATCCTGGTCGGGGCCGCCGCCACCGAGGGAGCGTTGCTCCTCGTCTCGGTCGATCTCGCCCGTTGGGCCGTGCCCAGCCTGGTCGCCTGGTTCCTGGTCGGGGCGGCCGGCACGGCGTACGTCAGCTCCGTCTCGACGTTCCTCCGAGGGGCGTACCCGGCGGAGGAGGTCGGCCGGGTCACGTCGAACCTCTACCTCTTCACCGGTGCCTCGAGCGCGGTCGGAGCGGTCCTCCTCGGGGAGGCGGCGAGCCACTGGGACCCGGTCCTCTTCGCGCTGCTCGCGGGAGCCGGCCTGCTCCTGGTCAGCGCCCTTCTCCTCTTCCTTCCGGGCGTCCGACGGTTGTCGTTCTAGCCCGCGCACCCCGCTCGTTCGGGTGCGGCTCGGACTGACGGGTGCGGCTCAGTTGACGGGGGAGGTAAACCAAGACCGGACCGTGATCCGAACGATGTCCGAAGTCCCTGTGGCCCGGCCCCGCCGGTGGGTGAACTACCCTAGGGGCCTTGCGGTCTCGCTGGCGCTCGTCGCCGCGGTGGTCCTCGTCGCCGTGCTCTTCTTCGTTCCGTACCACACGAGCTCGCAGGAGGTGGCGGTCACCTCCGCGGGCCCGAGCTACGCCACGGTCACCGTTCCCCACCCCGGCTGGGTGACCGTCCGGTTCGGCCACGCGGGCGCGATGTCGATGAGCTACTGGATGAGCGGGCCCTCCGGGATGATGTTCAACCACTCGATGATGGGGGGCGGGGGCGACAGCTACTCGTTCTGGTCGTGGGGCGGAACGTACCGCTGCGGCATGGGGATGGGACCGGGGGGCTTCGGGAGCACGACCGTCTGGGTGAACGCCTCTTGGGCGATGCTCTGACCGCGCGAACCGGATCCGGGCACCGCTCGCGACGCGTCCGTTCCTGAGCGACGATCTAAGGTCCGTACCGCCGAGACCCGCGCCTCTTGCGCCGTCTCCCGAGGGCGACCGTCGCCCCCGCGACGACCGCCACCGCGAGGACGATGGTGCCGACCTGCAACCACGTAACCATCCCGCCCAACCCCGGCCCGCTGCCGGCGACCCCGCCGCCCGAACCCCCGCCTCCTCCCGGGCTCGACGACCCGAGGAAGGCGGTCACGTTGTCCGAACCCTCGTTCGAAACGAAGAGCCCGGAGGTGAGGGCGTCGAACGCCACCTCGTACGGCGCGAGGCCGACCGTGAGCGACCCGGTCGTGAGGTTCGTCGCCCCGTCGACGACCGTGACGTTCCCTGAGTCGAGGTTGGCCACGTACAGCTTCCGCGCGGCGGGATCGAACGTCGCCCCTTCCGGGCTCGTACCGACGGGGATCGACCGGACCGCGACGCGGTTCGTCGTGTCGTTGAGCACGGTGACGTTGTCCGAGCCGATGTTCGCGACGTAGACGAGACCGTGGGCCGGGTCGACGACGATCGCCGAAGGGTTCGTCCCGACGCGGATCGAGGGCACGACCACCCGGTCGGTCGAGGTGTTGACGACGGTGACGTTGTTGGCGCCGCCGTTCGCCACGTAGAGCAGGCTGTTGCGAGGGTCGACCGCGAGCGCGTCCGGCGCGGGGCCGGTCGGGATCGACGGGACCGTGACCTTGCCGGTCGCTGCGTCGAACCCGCTGACGTTGTTCGAGCCACCGTTGGCGACGTAGACGACCCCGTTCGTCGGGTCCACCGCGATTCCCATGGGGGCGGTCCCGACCGGGACGGACGACCCACCCGCTTTCTCGGTGGAGGTGTCGATCACCGTTACGTTGTTCGAGCCGCCGTTCGTCACGAAGACCCGTCCTGAGCTGGCATCGAAGGCGGCTCCCCAGGGGTACTGCCCGACCCGGATCCCCGGGACCGCCACCGCACCGGTCGCGCCGTCGACCACCGTGACGTTGTTCGACCCGTAGTTCACAACGTAGACGCGGCCGCTTGCCGCGTCCACGGCCAGCCCGATGGGTTCGCTCCCCACGGGAACGGTACGGAGCGACGCGGCGGTCGCGAGGTGGGCCGTGGCGAGGGCGAGGACCTCCGGGGCCACGAGGAGAAGGATCACAGCGGCCGCTGCGGCCCGGGGCCCGAGACGGCCGCGGGGAGGCACCCCCCGCCGTCGACCCCCCGGACGACGCGTCAACG
>JBAIXP010000113.1:0-3034 GCA_037916495.1 Thermoplasmata archaeon
ACGCTCCAGTTCGTCCCGTTCGGCAATCCCGTTTCGGAGAACTCAACGGTGTAGGGCGTGACCACCGAGGTGGCGGAACTCGTCGCCTCCGCTCCGGAAGAGACGAGCACCAAGGAGGTCGCGAGCAACGCGCCCACGACCCCCAAAGCGACAACGACCGACGAAGAGGGGCTGAGACGTGGCATGCCCCCCAACGCAGGACAGTTCTATTTACCCCTCATTCGCAGCGGTTGCGACGCGACGAATAGCTCCACGAACTTTCCGACCGCACCGGCCTCAGCCGGCCGAAGGCCTCCCGGCCTTTCGGGAGCCCGGTGGCGAAGCGGGTGGTACGCCCGCGCGGCTATCGCACGGCGCAGACGACCCGGTTCTCGAGGTCCTGCCAGACGACTTCGACGTGCCGGAACCCGGCCGCGCGCAGACTTCGCACGTGGGCGGTCAGCGGGAGGTCCCCGGTACGGGGATGCTGCGCGTGGCGTTCCTCTCGCCGTCGGAAGTACGGCCGAAGCTCGGGGACCTTCTCAGCATCGCTCCACCATTTGCGCCACGCCCCCCACCGGGCCGAGCCCGTGGAGCCGCCCGCCCGAACCCTTCGGACCTTTTCGGCGGTGCGAGCGAACTGCGCGAGGTCGGGTCCCCAAGGAAGGTGGTCCCCGTTCAGGAAGACGCCCCCTCGGCGGAGGAGCCGAGCCAGATCCCGATAGAGCACGCGCAAGGACTTGGGCTCGAGCCAATGAAGGGCGGTGGTGCTGAGGGCGGCATCGAACCGGCCCTTCGGGAGGTCGCGGCTCCAGCCGCGCGCGCCGAGCTTCGCGTCGACCCACGTGAGCCGCCCCGCCCGGGTGCCGAGAGCCCCCTGTCCGATGCGGATCGCCACAGGGTCGTAGTCCACCGCAACGACGCTCGCGCGGGGGAACCGGCGCAAGAGCCGTGCACTGAGCGATCCCGGGCCCGACCCAAGGTCGAGCGCGCGAAACCGCCGGCCCTGGGTGGCCTCGACCACGTCGAACATCACCGAGAACCGCCGCTCCCGGTCGGGATTGAAGCTCTCCTGCTGTTCGTCCCATCGGCGGAGCAGCTGCGTCCAGATACGAGGGTCGGGCACGCTCTCCCGGACCTTCGGGGGACCTTAACGGACACGCGGACCCGAGGGTCGGCGCGACGCGGTCGGGGCCGTTCGGACCCACCGGTCGGGCGCCGCTAAGCTCACGTCGGCTCGCGCAAGGTACGGGAACGACGAGCGCCGTCGGCCGGCGGCGAAAATCACGACCTAACAAGGTTGGTCTTGAGGATTGATATCGGGTAGCCGGACTGTCGGCGCGCCCTCCGGTTTGGAGGAGCAAGCAAAGAAGGAGGTGAGTCTAGAATGCGGTTGAACAGACTTTTCGGCGGAAAGTCGACGCTCTTGGTGATCGCGACGGCGGCCATCGTCCTGACGATGTCCGTTCCGAGCGCGGTCGCGGCGGTCGCGCCGTCGGCGTCGCATCTCCAGCAGAACTGGAGCAAGCACCCTTCGGCGACGCCCGCGCCGCTGGCCAACTGCGTACTTCCCGCCAACGCGACCAACGACAGCTGCTACAACCCCGGCACGCACCTGACCTGGACCCTCACCCTGGACGTCTGCACCAGCAGCACCACGACCTGCACGGGGACCTCGCAACAGACGATCTCGTTCGAGTACGCGGTGGCGCTCCTGCCGCCCGGCGAGACCTATCTGCCGGGTTCGGAGACGTCCGCGACGCTGACGACGAACGTCACGCCGACGTTCACGAGCGGCTCGTGCTCGTCGGTGGGTGCGCCCCCCGAGTGCACAGCGCTCGCGGTCCCGAACGACACCTACCTGCTGTGGAACTTCACGACGGTTCCGTCGCTGAACGGCCACCCGCAGGCGGTGTTCACCTACGGCACCAACCTGTCCGCCTCGGACGGTTCGGCGCTGCTGGACTGGGCGGTCGCCCACTACACCGTGGCGACCCTGGTGGAGAACCCGGTCGTCTCGGAGGAGGTCTTCGTCGCGAACCCCATCCTCGACGTCCAGAAGAGCTGCCCCGCGGACGTGGAGAACGGCGGTGCGATCAACTACACCATCCTGCTCTCGAACTCCGGGCACCAGAACGCGACGGGCGTCGTGATGTCCGACCCCGCGCCCGCGGGAGTGACGTTCGTGGGGGCGAGCGCGAGCTCTCCGACCCTGAGCGCGTCGCCCACGCTCGTCCAGTGGAACGGGACGATCCCCGCGAACGGCACGGTGACGGTCCTGGTCAACGCGACCGTGAACACCACCGCCTCGAACGTCACCAACGTCGCGAGCTACACGAGCGCGCCGGCGGCGGCGACCTTCGTCCACCAGAACGCCTCGTGCACCACCATGGTCGTCCACCCGGCGATCGCGGTCGTGAAGTCGGTGAACCCGACGCTCGTCTCCGACCAGACCCCCAACACGATCGGGGTCGAGGCGAACGTGACGAACACGGGCGACACGACCCTGTTCAACATCTCGGTGGTCGATTCGCTCGCCGGGGCCCTGACCTGCCCCGGTACGGCGCTCGCGCCCGGGGCCTCGATGAACTGCACCGGGTCCTACACGATCCCGCAGGGAACGAGCGCGGACTTCTCGAACGACACCGTGGTGGCGAACGGCACCGACAAGTTCCACCAGGGTGTGAACGACTCGGCGAGCGCCAGCGTAGCGATCGTCCATCCGGCGATCTCCGTCGAGAAGACGGTCGTCCCGGTGGCGGTCTCAAACCAGACGTCCAACACCATCGAGGTCACGGCGAACGTCACCAACACCGGGGACACGACGCTCTACAACGTCTCGGCCGTCGACTCGCTCGCCGGCACGCTCTCCTGCCCGAGCTCGACACTCGCGGCGGGGGCGTCGATGAACTGCACGGGGACCTACACGATCCCGCAGGGAACCAGCGCGAACTTCTCGAACGACACCGTGGTGGCGAACGGCAGCGACTTCGCGCACAACAACGTGACGGCCTCGAGCAACGCGAGCGTGCTGATCGTCCACCCCGGGATCTTC
>JBAIXP010000114.1:0-9362 GCA_037916495.1 Thermoplasmata archaeon
GCCGAACTCTCGCCGGGAGCCTCAGGACCCCGGCGGCGCGCCGGGCGAGGCGGGACCGATGAACGCACACTGGGACGGTCGGACGCCGTCGGGAGGTTGCGTGCACGGACCTCGCCGGCGGGAGGGATCGTGAGCGGGCAACCTCCAAGCCGACCCCCCCTCCTCGCGCGCCTCCGTAGCCTCGGCCGTGTCGTGGTAGGGTACCCGATCCCGTTCTTCGCCCTCGCCGGCCTTCTCCTCGGTCTCGTCTTCACCGCGGCCCGTCTGCCCGGGGCCTACCCGAGCTGGACCTGGCTCGTCACGCTCGTGGTCGGGGGCGTCCCGCTCGTCCTCGCCACGATCCGTCGCCTCCTCAAGGGGAAGTTCGCCTCCGACGTCATCGCCGCGATAGCGATCGTCGCGGCGATCGCGCTCGACCAGGCGTTCGCGGGCGTGATCATCGTGCTGATGCAGTCGGGGGGCGAGGCGCTCGAACGCTATGCGTTCCACCGCGCCTCGAGCTCGCTGGACGGCCTTCTCCGCCGGGCCCCCCGCACGGCGAACCGTCGGACGAGCTCGGGGATCGAGGAGGTCCCGGTCGAAGCCGTCCGGCCCGGCGACCTCCTCGCGGTCCGCACCGGCGACATCGTCCCGGTGGACGGGGCCGTCGCGAGCGCGCGGGCGACGATCGACGAGGCGGCGGTCACCGGCGAGCCCCTCCCCCGGTCCCTCGTCGAGCAGGACCCGGTCCTGAGCGGCTGCGTGAACGTCGGGGAGCCGTTCGACCTACGGGCCTCGCGCACGGCGGGCGAGAGCCAGTACGCCCGGATCGTCGACCTCGTCCGTTCCGCCCAGGCGCGCAAGCCCGCGATCCAGCGCCTCGCGGACCGCTACGCCACCTGGTTCACGCCCGCGACCCTCGTGCTCGCCCTCTGGGCCTGGTACTTCACCCACTCGGCGATCTCGGCGCTCGCCGTGCTCGTCGTCGCGACCCCCTGCCCCCTCATCCTCGCGACGCCCATCGCGGTCATCGGGGCGATCGACCGCGCCTCCGACCGCGGCTTGGTCATCAAGAGCGGCGGCGCCATCGAGCAGCTCGGGGCGACCCGGGCCGTCCTCTTCGACAAGACCGGCACGATCACCGCTGGCCGGCCCGAGGTCGAGCGGGTCGAGACCTTCGGCGACGTCGACGCCGACCGGATCCTCCGCCTCGCGGGGGCGGTCGAGCAACTCTCCTCCCACCCTCTCGCCGCGAGCGTCGTGCGCGAGGCCCGCGTACGGTACCGTGACCTCCCGCGGGCCGAGGACCCGCACGAGTTCCCCGGGGCCGGTATCGCCGGAACGGTGGAGAGCCACCGCGTGGTCGTCGGCTCGCGCACCCTCTGCGCGTCGGAAGCGGGCCGGCCGCTCGACGCGGAGGTACGCCGGCTCGAGGCCTCCGGCCCGCTCACCGGCCGGCTCGAGGCGTACGTCCTGATCGACCGTGCCCCCGCGGGCGCCCTCGTCTTCGCCGACCGGCTCCGCCCCGAGACGGTCGGGCTCGCCGATCGCCTGCGCTCGCTCGGGGTCCGGCACCTCGGCATCCTGACCGGCGACCACCGGGCGAACGCCGACTCGATCGCGCGCCAGGCGGGCATCGCCTCGGTGGACGCGGACCTTTTGCCCGAGCAGAAGGTGGAGCGGGTCGGCGACGCGCGGCGACGCTACGGGACCGCCGTCATGGTCGGGGACGGCATCAACGACGCCGCCGCGCTCGCCGCCGCCTCGGTCGGCGTCGCGATGGGAGCGGGAGGCGCCGGGGTCTCCGCCGAGGCGGCGGATGTGGTGGTGCTCGTCGACGACGTGAGCCGCATCGCGGACGGCATCGAGATCGGCCAGCGGATGCTCACGGTCGCGCGCCAGGGGATCTATCTCGGGCTCGGCGCGAGCATCGTGCTCATGGCGCTCGCGAGCTTCGGCACGATTCCCCCGGCCGTCGGGGCGATCCTCCAGGAGGGGATCGATGTGGCCGTGATCTTCAACGCCCTGAGGGTCCGCCTGCTGCCCAGGACGATCCCCGCGATCTCCGCCCGGCCCGTCCGCCCCCCGGTCGTCCCTTCCTGAGCGAGGGCCGGGGCGCCGACCGGGCGGGCTAATAGCGCCGCGAGGCTCCGAGCGAACCGGACCGGCGCGGACGGCGGGGATGTTCACGCTCTACAACGGGCTCGACCTCGCGCTCACGGTGGTCCTCGCGCTCCTCTCGCTCGGGGTCCTCCTCGCCCGTGCGCCCCGGGAGACCCGGCTTGGTCGGCTCGCACGGAGATGGGTCGACCGGGCCCGGACCGCGGGGGTCCTCGAACGGATCCGCTGGCCGGTGGTCGCGCTCGGGGTCGGCGTGGGCTACGCTGTCGTGGCGGGCTTCGACGTCGTCGCCGGCCTCTACGGCTGCGCAGGATCGGGCCTGACGTCCGACCCGGTCGCCATGCTGCGCTCGGGCCAGGCGTTCTGGGCCGGTGGAAATCCGTTCGTCGTCCAGGATTGCGGCACCACCACCCCGATCCCGTACGGCCTTGCGGCGGTCCTGGTGAACGCCGTCGGGAGCCTCGGGGGCGCGGCGGGGGTCGCCGCCGCCTGGGGGCTCCTCGCGGTGGCGCTCGTCCCGTTGGTCTGGTGGGCGACGCCCGAAGCCGACCGGCCCTACGTCCTCCTCTACGTGGCGCTCCTCCCGCTCTACTTCCCGCTCGTCGCCTCCCAGATCGACGGGGCGAGCAACGCGATCGCGCCGCTCGCCGTCCTCGCGACGATCGTGGTCGGCCGACGTTCCGGCCGGATCGCGGAGGTCGTCGGCGGCTTCCTCTCGACCGCCCGGTTCCCCACGATCTTTCCGGTCGTCGCCGCGCGCGGGAGCGAGCGGAGGTGGTTTGTGGGCGCGCTGACGGCCCTCGCGACGTTCGCGGGCGTCACCGCGCTCACCTACGTTCGGTGGGGCTCGAGCTTCTACCGGGTCGTCTTCGAAGGACAGGTCAACCGCCGGTCGTTCTCGCTCAACCTCTACGGGGTCTTGCTTGACCACGCAGCCCTTCCCTCGGGGACCGCGATCGTCGTCGTGCAGGCGGCGCTCATCCTGCTCGTCACCGGGGTCGCCTTCTTCGGGGTCCGCTCGTCGTTGCGGGCGGCGGCGCTCGTGCTCACCGGCTACGCCCTCCTCACTCCGTTCCTCTCGTTCTCGATCCTGATCGCCCTGCTCCCCGTGGCGCTGATCGGCCAGCGGGAGCGTTGGTGGCTCTGGGGCGCGGGGGTCGTCGGCGCGATGAACTTCGACCTTGCGCTCAGCTTCCTCGCCTGGCAGGGCGGGAGCGTCGTGCCGTCCGACGTGCTCGACGTCGTGATGACCGTCCTCCTTCTCGGGCTCTTCTACGAGCTCCTCCGGCGCCGGTCCGAGCCTTTAGACGCGCCGACGCCCGCCGGGACGTCCGCCACCCCGTCGCGGGCGGCGTAGGTCGAGGCGCATCTCGTTCGTCGGCCGGAACCCGAGGCGGGCGTAGACGTCCCGACCCATCTTCGACGCGTGGAGCGTGACGCGCGGGTAGCCACGGTCCCGGCACCAGAGGACGAGCGCCCGAACGATCCCCGAGGCGACGCCTCGGCCGCGCGCGTCGTCCTCGGTGAACATCGAGAGGATGTACGGGGTCTGTTGCGTCGCAAGCCGGCCCGGCCGGGGCTGGGAGGGCGTCAACCAGACCGCTCCGCTGCCGAGCGGTCGCCCGCCCGGCTCTGTCGCCACGACCGCCGTGAAGCGGCCCGCCGCCCACTCGGCGCGTACCCACCGTCGGTAGGCCCGGTCGTGCGCGTCCAGTTCCCGACGGGTCCCTCGACCGATCGCCTCCCACATCGCCCGGCGGTGGCCGACGAGCACCCGAAGGTCCCCGAGCGTCGCGGGCCGGAGAAGGAAGGGAGGCCGTCGCCCCGCCGTGCGGGAGCGGGCCGAACGGTTCCTCCCGCGCGAGGGGCGCCGCGGGGAGGTCCCGCGCCCCGAGCCGGCCATCGGCGCCGTGGGCTCCTCAGCTCTTCTTGAGGGCCTGGACGAGCTGGGTGAGGACCGCCTGGGCGTCGCCGTAGAGCATCCGGCAGTTCTCCTTGTAGAACAGCTCGTTCTCGATGCCGGCGAACCCCTTCCCCTGGCCGCGCTTGATCACGATCACGTTCTTCGCGCGGTCGACGTCGAGGATCGGCATCCCCTCGAGCGGGGTTCCCTTGCGGCGGGCGGCGGGGTTCACCACGTCGTTCGCGCCGATGACGAGGACGACGTCGGCGTGCGCGAGCTCGTCGTTGATCTCGTCCCGGTCGAACAGCTTGTCGTAGGAGACCCCGGCCTCCGCGAGGAGGACGTTCATGTGGCCGGGCATCCGGCCCGCGACCGGATGGATCGCGAACTTCACCGTGACCCCCTTCGCCGTGAGCAGATCGGTGAGCTCCTTCACCTTCTGCTGGGCCTGCGCGACCGCGAGGCCGTAGCCCGGGGCGATGACGACCTCGCCCGCGTACTCCATCATCGCGGCGGCATCGGGCGCGTCGATCGGCTTGAGCGAGCCTTCGATCGACCCCGCGGCCTCCTGGGCGGCGCCGAACGCGCCGAAGAAGACGTTCGAGATCGAACGGTTCATCGCCTTCGCCATCAGCACGGTGAGCAGCGAGCCCGCGGCCCCGACGAGGACCCCGGCGATGACCATCGCGTAGCCGGCGTCCCCGAGGGGGCCGTTCACGAGCGCGAAGCCGTCCAGGCCGACCGCGATGCCGGTGAGGGCGTTGAAGAGGCTGATGACGACCGGCATGTCCGCCCCGCCGATCGGGAGCGTGAGGAGGACCCCGTAGAGGAGGAGGAGGGCGAAGAAGCCGGAGAGAAGGTCGGCGCGCGGGCCGACCAGGGCGAGGACGCCGAAAGCGACCCCGGCGAGGAGGACCGCGAAGTTCACGACCTGGCGGGCCGGCAGGACGATCGGCTTGCTCGGCATCCAGCCCTGGAGCTTGAGGAACGCGATGACGCTCCCCGCGATCGAGATCGACCCGATGACCGCCCCCGCGGCGCTCAGGTAGGCGGTCGCCCCGGAGAGCGAACCGAGCAGCTCGACCGCGCCGATCCCCGCGGCGGCCCCGCCGCCCATCCCGTTGAAGACGGCGACCATCTGGGGCATCGCCGTCATCTTGACCACCCGCGCCCAGTAGAACCCGGCCCCGCCGCCGAGCGCGACCCCGACGAAGATCCAGACGAAGTTGGAGAGCCCGGGGCTGAAGAACGTCACGGCGACCGCGAGGAGCATGGCGAGGCCGGCGTAGACGATCCCGCGCCGCGCGGTCGCGGGCGAGCTCATCGCCTTGAGGCCGAGGACGAAGACCAGGATGGCGACGACGTAGACCGCGTCGATCGCGGACTCGACCGCGCTCGTCACACCGGTCCTCCCTTCTTCTTGGACCGGTCGAACATGGCGAGGATCCGCTCGGTGACGACGTAGCCGCCCGTGACGTTCATCGCGCCCATGACGACGGCGACGAACCCGACGATCCGCTCAAGATCGGTCGTGGCGAGGCCGAGGGCGACGATCCCTCCGACCAGCACGATCCCGTGGATGAAGTTCGACCCGCTCATGAGCGGGGTGTGGAGAAGGACCGGGACGCGGGCGATGACCTCGTAGCCGGTGAACGCCGCAAGGAGCGCGATGAAGAGGGCGGTCCAGAGGTCGGCGGCCATCTACGCCGTCCCCTTCGCGGCGAGCAGCTCGGCGGTTCCCTTGTGCGCGACGGTCCCGGCCTTCGTGAGGAGGCTCGCGGCGAGGATCTCGTCGGCGAAGTCGCTCCGCAGGTTCCCCGCGTCGTCGAGGAGGAGGCGGGCGAAGGCCTCGACGTTGCGCGAGTACATCTGGCTCGCGTGGAACGGCAGCTGGCTCGGCAGGTTGAGCGGGCCCGAGACCGTCACGCCGTGGACCGAGACCTCTTTACCGGGGACGGTGAGCTCGCAGTTGCCACCCGACTCGGCGGCGAGGTCGACCAGCACGGCGCCCGGCCGCATGCGGTCGACCATCTCTCGGCGGACGAGGACCGGGGCCTTGCGGCCCGGGATGGCCGCGGTCGTCACCACGATGTCGGCTTCCGCGACCGCCCGGGCGACCATCTCCGCCTCCTGCTTCTTCTCCTCGTCGGTGAGCTCGCGCGCGTAGCCGCCGCTCGCCTCCGCGTTGATGGCGAGCTCGAGGAACTTCGCCCCCAGGCTGCGGACCTGCTCGCCCGCCGCCCGTCGGACGTCGTACGCCTCGACCAGCGCGCCCAAGCGCTTCGCGGTCGCGATCGCCATGAGGCCCGCGACCCCCGCCCCGAGGACGAGGACCTTCGCCGGGCGGATCGTCCCCGCCGCGGTCGTGAGCATCGGGAGGAACTTCGGGGAGAGGCCGGCGCCGATCAGCATGGCGCGGTAGCCGGCGACCGTCGCCTGCGAGGAGAGGACGTCCATGCTCTGGGCCCGCGTGATCCGGGGGAGGAGCTCGAGGGCGAACGAGGTGATCCCCGCGTCCCGGAGGCGGGCGACCCCCGGAAGGTTGCGGCTCGCGTTGAGCAGCCCGACCAGGATCGACCCCGGCGGGAGGCGGGACACCTCGCCGGGCTCGGGCATCCCGACCTTGAGGACGACCCCCGCCCCGGAAAGGAGCGCCTCGGGCCCAACGACCTCCGCCCCCGCGTCGGTGTAGGAACTGTCCGGGTAGCCCGCGGAGGCCCCGGCCCCCGCCTCGACCCGGATCTCGTGGCCGGCCTTCTTGAATCGCACGACCGTCTCGGGGACGACCGCGACCCGACGCTCGCCGGCCGCGGCCTCCTTCGGAACGGCGAACCGTACGCCCATGGTCGGCGGGGGTCGGGTTTGGGTGGATTAAAGAGTTGAGGTGCGCCCCGCCGCACGCGGGCCGGTTCGGCCCGGGGCCGAGCGCCGGCCGGGCGGCGGGGAAGGGCTAAACGCCTGCCTCCTCCTCGGGGACCCCGTGCCCACGGGCCGGTCGGCCGTCCGCGAGAGCGACCCGTTCGACCGTATCGTGCTCGGGGACGCCCAGGAGGTTCTCGACCGACTTCCCGCGGCGTCCGTCCATCTCGCGATCACGAGCCCGCCGTACAACGTGAGGATCCCGTACGTCGGGTACACCGACGACCGCGCGCCGGACGCCTACCTTACGTGGCTGCGCGGCGTCTGGAGTTCCCTCTACCGCGTGCTCGTTCCCGGGGGCCGGTTCGTCCTCAACGTGGCGCCGACATCGATCAAGGACTTCCGGCCGATCCACCACGACCTCGCGCGCGACCTTCGGGGGCTCGGCTACATCATGCGCACCGAGATCATCTGGTACAAGCAGACGATGGGACGCCGCACGGCGTGGGGGAGCTGGAGGAGCCCCTCGAACCCCCACATCGTGCCGTCGTGGGAGTACGTCCTGGTCTTCTCGAAGGAGAGCTGGAAGCTCGAGGGGGACCGCACGCGGATCGACATCGAGCCGAAAGAGTTCGAGCGGTTCTCGGACGGGTTCTGGTCGATCCCGCCCGAGCGGCGGCGCCACGGCCATCCGGCCCCGTTCCCCGAGGAGCTCATCGAGCGCCTCGTGAAGTTCTACAGCTACCGGGAGAACGTCGTGCTCGACATGTTCGGGGGGACGGGAACGGTCGCCGCCGTCGCGCGCCGCCTCGGGCGGCACTACCTGCACATCGACGCGTCGCCCGAGTACTGCGAAGTGGCCCGGGAGCGCGTCCTGCGCGCGCGGCCGCCCCGGGGGGTCGCGATCGCCCCTCCGCCCCCGTCGTTCGACCTTCCGACCCCGCGCGCGGCCGACGCCCGGGCCTAGCGCGCGACGCGGCTCGCACCCGGGCTCGCCCGGGCGAACGTCGAGACCTCGGTGCCCAACAGACGGGTCTCGAGGCGCCGGACCGCGAGCTCGAGCAGCGGCTCGAGGTTCACCGTGTCCGCCCGGTTGTACCGCACGAGCCGCTCGAGCGCGCGGGGGTTCCCGCGCCGGTGCTCCTGCCAGAGCCGGACCGCCTCGAGGCCGTCCACCCCTTCGACCCCCGTTCGGTCGCCGAGGCCGAGGACCGATTCGATCCGCTTGAGACCCCCGGCGAGCCCGAGGCGGTAGAGGAGGAAGCGCAGGTCGATGTGGACGGGCGGGCTCACGAACCCGGGGAACGCCGCCTTGAGGAACGGGACGTCAAAGCGGCTCCCGTTGAACGTGACGAGGACCGAGAAGCCGCGCAGGTACGCGGGGAGCTCCTCAAGGTCCTCACCGGCCACGAACGAGCGCGTTCCGCGCGCGCCGTGGACCGTGGTGACCGTGACGATCCCCTCGTACGGTGAGAGGGAGGTCGTCTCGATGTCGAGGAAGGCGGTCGCCGCGGCGAACTCCGGGTAGAGACGCCAGTGCTCCCGGTCGGGGAGCCGGCGGGCGAACCAAGGTGCGTTGCGCCCCTCGAGCGCCTCCTCGCTCTCTCGGACCGCGCGCTCGAGCGGCTCGCGCCCGCCCCTCGGGAGGGCGCGGACCGTCGGCTCGTCGAGGAGGTCCGCCCAGTCCCGCACCCCCTCCCGCCAGAGCTCCGCCTCGGTCATCGGACCCACCCCGGGAAGATGGAGGAACGTCGAGCGGATCATCGAGCGGTCCGTCCGCAGCCTTCCTTCGGCCTTCACGGTCGCGGGTCGGCCCCGTCGACCGAGAGCGGGCCGAGCGGCGAGGTGAGCTTCTTCACCGCGTCCCAGAACGTGCGGACCTCGCCGGCGGACAAGCGCGCGCCGTACCGGGGGGCCCGGTACTCCGCCTCGAGCAGCTCGGGCTGGTCGGCGTCCCAGACCAGGCGCAGGACCCAGGTGTCGTGCTCCTCCTCGTGGGAGAAGACGCGCTTTCGTGGGTCGGTGGGGACCGGGTTCGGTTCGAGGACGTCGAGCGGAGGCACCGTCGGCGGGGCGACCCCCGGCACGAGCGAGACCGGCGGCGGCCCGACCGGCAGGCGCAGCCGGATCCACCCCGCCACGGGCCAGCGGCTCTTGCTCACTCCGAGCGACCCCACGACCCCGGCACGGGGCGGGGGACTCAAATGCTCGACGGGGGGCCGTCGGGCCTTTCCGGGGATTCTTTCAAAAAAAGAACCACACGCGTTCTGTTTAACTGCCGAGCGCAACCAGGTTACGTAGCTGCGGACGTTAGTGGCCGCGGGCTGAGCGGATCGCCCGAAGGCTTTCCGCGTACACCCCGGCTCTATCGAACTCGTCTTCTACGAATGTCCTCAGAGGTCTCTCTTTTTCGAGGGGGTTTCGGGCTTAGATGCTTTCAGCCCTTATCCCGTAGCGCGTGGCTGCTCAGCGATGCCCTGCCGGACAACTGATGGACTAG
>JBAIXP010000115.1:0-3861 GCA_037916495.1 Thermoplasmata archaeon
CCGCCCCTGCGAGGTGCCCGGGGCAACGGACCGCTCGGATAACGGCTCGTCCGCCACCCCCCGCGCCCGGGCGGCGGGGGACCCGCGCCGCCCTTGGGGAGCCCGGGGGGTCTAGCCCCCGGGGACCGTCTACCCCCAGGACTTCGCCCAGCGGGTTCCCCAGGTGATCCAGACGGCGGCCATCACGCCGCCGAGGACCAGGATGGAGACGAGGACCACGACGACGTCCTGGAATATGGTGAACCCCTTCGCCCAGAACCCCACGTAGAGGAGGGTGAAGATCAGCCAGGCGATCGGCCCGAGGACGGAGAGCAGCACCCGACCGCGGAAGCCGTGCGGAACCATGCCCCGCTCCCAAGGTGCGCTCGGCGTCGTGGTGGTGGCCGCGTCGGTCATCGCCTGCCGCCTCCCGTGTCCCCCGTTCGGGCGCTAGAGCCCCGGGGACCCGGCCATCGATTCCGCGACCACGTGCCGGGTCTCGGGGGTCGTCCCCTTCTCGAGGACCACGTCGTCCAGCGTCAGGACCCCCTGGAGGGCTCCCTCGTCCACGACGAGAAGACGGCGGAGCTGGTGCTCCCGCATAGTCCGTAGGGCGGTCGCGAGGTGCATGCTGGACGGGACCGACACGACGCTCGGGGTCATGCACGATCCGACGTTGGCGTGGTGCTCTCCCTTCGCTTCGGCGGGTACGTGTCGGATGGCGAGGTCGCGGTCGGTCACGACCCCCACCAGCTCCCGGCCCTCGAGGACCGGCAGCATCCCGACGTTCCCGTCCCGCATCCTCGCCGCAACGTCCGCGCACGAGTCGGTCCGCTGGCAGACGAGCACGTCCGAGCTCATCACCTCGCGAACGAGGGGCGCCCGCTCCTTGCGCACGTTGAGACGCGAGAGGATCGGGCTGCGTTCCGAAGACTTTCCCGAAGTCCGGTGTACTACCTGAGTCGACATAGGCGCTCCGAGCGGGCGACCGACCGGACCGGGCTTAGCGCCGTGGTGAACGGGGCTTGACGCCCCGGGCCTGCCGAGCCGCCCCGGCCGGAGCGCGCCTCAGCCCCCCGATCCCGAACGCCGGAGCTCGCGCCGCACGAACAGCACCAGCCACTCGACCTCGTAGATCGGAGGGACGAGCAGTTCGAGCGCGAACCAGAACGGGACGCGGACGGTCGGGAGGCGGGTCACCCCCGTCCAGATCGCCTTCGAGAGCCGATGCCGGCCGTCGAGGGCGATCTGGTACCAGCCCCTCCCGGCCACGATGATCGGGAACGTAAGGTCGGCCCGGTCGAGGAAACGGGGGGAGAGCCTGAGCGCGAGACGGATCGCGCGGACCGACAGGTGCGGAAGCTCCTCGAGGGGTGTCTCCACCACCGGGACACGGTTGCGACGGAGGTATCGGACCGCGAGGAAGACCCCGGCCCGGCGGTGCCAGAAGAACGGGGATCCCGGCCCGGTCGTGACCGGCGGCCGGTCGACCGGCGGTCCCCGGTTCGGCTCGCTCACGCCGGCCACACTCCCCGAGGTTCAGACAGCGTGGCGAGCGGAAGTCACCTGGGTCCCCGACCCGGGGGCCGGGTCGCTCGGGGGGACCGCGGAGGGCGGCCTTCGACGGCTCCGGGCCGGGGGTAAGCGCGATCGCGCGGTCGTTCCACGGGACGGGATGCGCGCCGCACCCTCGCCCCTGAGGAGCCGCACGAGTCCGACCGTCTCGTAGGATGCTCGCCGTCGGTGTCGTTCGTCAGCGTCGGCGAGCCGGGCGACGGGTTCGCGCCGTGCGGGAGGTGCCGAAGTACTCCTTCATCGGATCCCAGTAGAACTCGTGCCAGCCCTGGTCGATGCTGTCGCGGAGCTCCTCCGGGACCCCGACCTGGTCGACCGTGAGGCGCGTGCCCTTTCCTTTGCGACGGAGCTCGAGGGTGAGGACCGAGTAGACCCCTTCGGGAAAGTCGCTTCCCCGCCACGCTTGCACGATCCGCTCGCCCGGAACGAGCTCGAGGTTGTAGCCCGAGATGTACTCGTCCCCGGCCTCGAACGATCCGCCCTCCTTGCGGCTCATGCGCGCGCGCTGGCCCGTGAAGCGGGAGTGTTGACGGCTGTCGAGATAGGCATCGTAGACCACCCGAGGGGGGACGGAGAACTCCACTTCCTGGTGCACCGGTCGGCACATGGTCCCTTACGCTCGAGCTCCCGGACGTACCCGATGTACTTGACCGCGCCGTGACGGCCGCCTCGTTCGTTCGGAGCGAAGGCCGACCCGGCTCAGGCGGAGCCGGCGGCCTCGTCGACCGCCTGCTGCAGCGTCCGCTCCACCTCGGCCCCGAGGGCCGTGAGTCCCGGCTCGGGAAGGAACGATCCCAGCAAGGTTGAGGGGCGCTGGAGGGCGATGCGCGTCGCCCCGTGTTCGTGCGAGACGACCACCTTGCACGGGAGCAGGAGGGCCGACTTGCGGTCGACGGCGAGCGCTCGCTCGGCGTGCGGCGGCGAGCAGACCTCGAGGATGACGAGCGGGTCGATCTTCGCCCCCGTCTTCTCGGCGAGGATCTCGTGGATCCGGAGGTTCGCGAGGACGCCGAACCCCCGCGATTTGAGGGCGGCGGTCACACGCGCCACGGCCTCGTCCACTCCTCCGGCGGCCTTCCGTTCGTACGCAAGATCGGGCATGATTGACGCCTCCGACGACCCTCGGGCCCCACGGGGCTCCGAGCACCCTTACGGTTTTCCGTAAGGCGCGGGCCACCCGACGCGACGAGCGGGGCGGGAGAGGAAGGGCCTTGGGGAGGCGGACTGTGCGGGGCCCGTGCCGCCCACGTCCCGGGTCACGGTGGTGGCGCGTCCCGGAAGCTCGCAGGAGGCGGTCGCATGGGACCCTTGGCGGAAGGCCTGGACCGTGAAGGTCCGCGAGCCGGCCCGGGAGGGGCGGGCGAACGACGCGATCTTGCGCGCCCTCGCCGGATGGCTCTCGGTCCCTCCCGGCGCGGTCCGATGGCTGCGGGCCGGCCGCTCGGCGAGCAAGCTTGCCGAGGTCGACGGGCTGGGCGACGCGGAGGTCGCCCTACGGCTCGACCGGGCGGCCCGGACGGGGGGATCGCGCTAGTCAGCTGTCGAGGGTGCGTCGGGCGGGGGCGAACGCGACGGGCGCAAGGCCGACCGCTCGTCGGAAGTCGTTCACCGAGGCCGGGGCAAAGCCGGCGAAGTGGTTGTTGAACAGGACGAACGCAGCGCTCAGCTCCTCAAGACGCCGCTCGAGGTGACCGGCCCAGGACGCGACCACGTCCGCCCGGTCGACTCGGACCTCGCCGTGCGTCGACGCAGGCACGCTCGTGTGGTCCCCGATGAACCTCAGGTAGACGAAATCGGTCGTGAGCTCGGCCGGCACGTCCACGTAGGTAAGGTACGACCAGGCGAGGGCCACCGACCGGTCGGCGAGGCGCCGCCGGAGCTCGTCGAACGTGGCCCCCGAGAACCAGGCGGCGTCGCGCAGCTCCACGGCATACCGGGCCCCCGGTTCGAGCCGGTCGAGGAGGTCGAAAAGGAACCCGCTCGCCCGTCCCGGCTTCAACCACGGCGGGAACTGCAGAAGGATCGCGCCGAGCTTGGGGCCGAGGAGCCGGGCGTGGGACAGGAACTCGGCGACCCGCTCGGCCTCGACCGGGCGTTTCGGGTCCAGAAGGTCCCGGGGGAACTTCAAGGTGAAGCGGAAGTCGGGCGGGGTGACCTTCTCCCACCGTCGCACCAGGATAGGCCCCGGGTCGCGGTAGTAGCTCGAGTCGACCTCGACCGTGTCCCAGAGGCGGGCGTACCACCGAAGCCGCTCACCGTCCGGGAGCCCCTCGGGGTACACCCGGCCCCACCACGCGTCCGAGGTCC
>JBAIXP010000116.1:0-8087 GCA_037916495.1 Thermoplasmata archaeon
AGGAGCTCCGCATCGCGGAGCAGCGAGGATCGGCCCTCCGGGGAGCACGGGAGGCGAACGCCCGGGCGCGGACCGCCGCGCGCGCCGAGCTCGAAGGGGTCGTGCGGGCGGAGGAGCGGGTCACCGCGCTTGAGAGGACCCGCGAACGGACCGTGTCGGAGCTCCTCCGCCTTGCCCGCGAGTCGGACGAGCGGGGAGCCCGCACCGCCTCCCGCCGGTCCCGCCTCGACGAGCTCTCCGGACGGATCGCGGGCCTCGACGCGCTCCAACGGAAGCTCGAGGAGGCCCGGAACGCCCTGCGCGCGGAGGAGTCGGTGGTCGCACGGGTCCGCGAGTCGCTGGTGAAGGTCGACACGCGACGCGAGGGGCTCTCCGAACGGGTAGCGCTCGCCGAGCGGGGGCGCGCCGACCGCGTCGCGCTCGTCGAGGAGGCGGCCGAGCTCGAGGCGAGGGCCGCGTGGATCGGGGAGCCGCTTCGCTTCCACCTCCTCGCCATGGAGAAGGACCTGCTCGCCCACGCCCAAACGTCGTTCGACCGGGCGTTCTCCCGGTACTTTGCCGCGCTCATCGACGATCCGGCGCTCATCGCCCGGACCGATGCCGCGTTCACGCCCGAGGTGACGATCGACGGTGAGGTGACCCCCGCCGAGGCGCTGAGCGGCGGGGAGCGGACGAGCCTCGCGCTCGCCTTCCGCCTCGCGCTCGCAAGCACCGTCCGCTCGCTCGGGGAGGTCCGGCTCGAGACGCTCCTGCTCGACGAGCCGACCGACGGGTTCTCCTCCGAGCAGGTCGTGCGGATGGGCGAGCTCCTCGACGAGCTCGCCCTCCCGCAGGTCATCGTCGTCTCGCACGAGGCGCAGCTGGCCGGCATCGCGGACCGGACCGTCCGCGTCGTGAAACGGGACGGCCGTTCGACGCTCGAGGGAGGCGCCGACGCGTCACCGGGGGCCCCGCGACTCGAGGCGTACGTCTCCTCGGACCTACCGGAAAGCCCGTCGCCCGATGCCCCCACGCCCCGGTCCCCCTAGGGTCCGAACGAGCGTTCCCGGTGAGCTCTTGGGCCCGGGGCAGCTCGGGTCGGAGGAGGAGCCGTGCCGCGCAGGAAGTACGGGAGGATGCAGAAGCCGATCCCGCCCGTCCCTCCGGAAAAGTGCCGGTTCTGCCGGCTCAAACGCCCGTGCCCGCTCCACCCGAGGACCGGTCGGAGCTAGAACCCGAAGCGGGAGTCGGGGCCCCTTCTCCCGTCAGGAGCGGGGTCGCGACAGCCCGATGGAACCGGTCCGCGGCCCGTTCGAGCTTCTCGATGACCCTGGGGGAAAGGCGACCCCGGACCTTGCCGAGCGCCGCCTCGAGCTCGAAGCGGGCCTGCGCCCACCGGTAGAGCGACTCGCCGAACGCCGCCTCGTAGAGGAGCGTCTTCCCCCCCGAGCCGCGCGTCGGTTTGGCCGTCCGCGTCCCCCCACCCGCGACAGTCTCGTGGAACCGGGTCCCGGGGATCGGCACCGCGATCGAGACCGAGTACTCCTCCGGGCTGAACTTGCGGAAGAGCTGGAACGTCGCCTCGAGGTCGTCAAGGGTCTCGCCGGGGTAGCCGAGCATGAGGAACCAGAACTGGCGGACCCCAGCGTCCCGGAGCGCCTGGGCGGTCCGCTCGACCTGCTGGACCTTCGTCCCCCGGTTCATCAGGTCGAGCATCTTCTGGCTGCCGCTCTCTACGCCGACGTAGACGCGCTCGAGCCCGGCCTTACGCATCCGTGCCAGGAGGTCCGGCTTCAACAGGTCGACCCGGGCGAGGCACTCGAACTTGAGACCGAGGTCCCGCTCGAGCATCCCGTCGAGCAGGGTCTCGAGCCAGGGCCGGGAGATGCCGAAGACGTCGTCGCAGAAGCGGACGTAGTCGACGCGGTAGCGGTCCTTGAGGGCCGCGAGCTCCTCGAGGACGCGGGCGGGACTCTGCTGGCGGAACGTCCGGCCGAACGTCGGCTTCGAGCACCAAGAGCAGTCGAACGGGCAGCCACGGCTCGTGAGGACGGCGGCCCGCCGCTCCCCCGATTGGCGCTGCCAGCGCCCGAGGTAGCGGTCCATGTCGACCAGGTCCCAGGCGGGAAGGGGAAGGGTGTCGAGGCCCCGGATCATCGGGCGCGGTGGGCCACGAACCAGGCGGGTCCCGGACCGGGTCAGGACGCCGGCCGTTTCGGCGACCGGTTCCCCCCGGGCTAGCCGGCCGGCGAGGTCCGCGAGCGTACGCTCGCCCTCGCCCGGTACCACCGCGTCGAAACCGGACGCGAGGTAGAGCTCCGGGCGGGTCGCGGCGTCCGGCCCACCGGCGACCGCCGCCGCGCCGTGGGCGTGGGCGAGGGCCGCGATCTCGATCGCGCGCGGCGCCGTGAGCGTCTTCGTGTGGACGCCGACGAGCGTCGGGGGATCGCGCCGCAGCGCGGACGCCACGGGTCGTAGGTCCCTCTCGAACGTAAGGTCGACCATCGCGACGTCGACGCCGTCCTGCCGCAGGTACGCCCCGAGCGTGAGGAGCCCGAGAGAGGGGTAGAGCTCGACGAACTTCCGTTCCATCGGGTCCTCCCGTGCGACGTACGGGTCGACCAGGAGGACGCGGCGGCGGCCGCGACCCAAGGACGCAGGCTCAGACATGGGGACGGCTCCGGCCCCGTATCGGCCGGCCCCCGGAAAGCGCCCCGACGGGACAGTACGGCACGCACCAGCCGCAGTCGGTGCAGGTCGGCTTCACCACGAGGCGCACCGCCGTGAGTTCGAGAGCGTTCGGTGGGCAGACGCCCGTGCAGAGGCCGCAGAGGACGCAGGTGCTCTCGTCGAGCTCGATCATGTCCAGCTCGAGATCCGAGGCCGGGATCGTTCGACGCCGCGGCTCCCGCGCGCCCCCGAAAAGGGCGGTTTCAGGGGGCCGGCGGGGTGGAAGGGTGCAGCGCCTTGCCGAGCGCCACGAAGCCGGTGAGGGCGCACTTCACGCGCACGGGCGAGAGCGGGATGCCGAGCTGCTGGATCACGTCGTCGCGGGTGAGCCGGCCGACCTCCTCGAGCGAGCGGCCCGCGAGCTTGTCGGAGAGCATCGACGCGCTCGCCACGCTGATCGCGCACCCGTCCCCCTCGAACCGCGCCTCCTGGATGCGGTGGGTCGTCCCGTCCACCTTCAGGCGGAAGGTGATGTGGTCGCCGCACAGCGGGTTCGACTCCTCGCCCGAGAGGGTTGCGCCTTCGAGCGGCCCGAAATTGTGGGGGGCGCGGTAGTGCTGCAGGATGGTCTCCTGGTACATGTCGTAGGCCATCGCGGATCCCGGAGCCGTCGACCAAGCCGCGGTATAAAGGCCGGACGGAGGCGGGGCGGAAGGACCGGGACGCCGCCACGGGGAGACCGACGCACGACAACTTATAACCACAATCGTGTGAGTAAATCCAATGGCCCAGGCGGCGCTGCGCTTCCGGGACTGGCTTCCCGCAACGACCGTCGAATCGCTGGCCCGGGACCTCGGGGACCCCGCGGGGATCGCTCGCCTTCGCGAGGAGGTCCACGCTCGGTTCCTCAAGCTCCCGCTCGAGCCGAACCCCCTCTACCGGGGGTACGGCTACTTCGCGAATGTCGACCTCACGGGGATCGACCCGGTCCGCCGGGGCTCGGCCGTCGCTCTTCCCCCGCTGCGGCCCGGCACCCTTCGGCTCGTCCACGATGCCTCGGGAACGCGGGCGTTCCTGCCTCCCGAGCTCGCCCAGGCGGGCGTCGCGGTCCGGACCCTCGACGAGGTCTGGTCGAGCGGCGAGGAGGCGGTCCGGCGGTTCCTCGGCGCCGCGGAGGAGCCGACCGACCGGCTCTCGGCCCTGGCCAGCGCGGTCGTGAACCGCGGCTACGAGCTCACCGTCCCGGACGGCCACCGCGAGCCGATCCGCGTCGAGGACTACACCGTCCTTTCCGAGCCGCACGAGGCGCTGAGCGTCCACCGCTCCGTGCGCTGCGGCGACGGCTCCCAGCTCCTCGTCACCGAGGAGACGTTCTCCACTCCCGGGGCCCCGAACGGTCAGCGTCTCGTGGCCTCCACCACCGACCTTTTCGCGGGGGTCGATGCGAAGGTCGCCTTCCTGACCGTCCACGCCCCCGACGCGACGACGGTCGCGATCTACCGTCGCCGGGCCTCGACCGCCGAGCGAGCGCGCATCGCCTGGCTGTGGAACGGGCTCGGGGGGTACCGAACGAAGGTGCGCAACCAGACCCGCCTCACCGGGACCGGGTCGTCGGTCACCGACCTCCAGACGTTCTTCGGCGTCGGCGAGCAGTCCTACGACAGCTCGGTCGACATCACGCACATCGGGACGGACACGCACGGCCAGTCGATCACGCGGGGGGTCTTCCGCGACCAGGCCCGGGGGATGAGCCGCGGGCTCGTCCGGATCGAGCCCGAGGCGCGCAAGACGATCGCCTACGTCTCCGAGCACGCCATGCTGCTCTCGAAGGGGAGCCGCTCGGACACGATCCCGATCCTCGAGATCCTCTGCCGCGACGTGAAGGCGACCCACTCGACGTCGGTCGCGCCGGTCGACCCGGAGAAGATCTTCTACCTCGAGAGCCGGGGGTTCCCCGAGCCCGAGGCGGTACGGATGGTCGCCGAAGGGTTCCTCGCCTACGTCCACGAGCGCGCCCCGGTCGCCGGCCTGCGGGAGATCCTCTACCCGCTGCTCGCGGCCCGCTGGGACGGCCGGGAGGCCGCGTGGTCCGGACCGAGCTTTCCGGTGCTGCCCGCGCTCGAGGTCACGGGCGTCGAGGGAGCCCCCGAATGGCGGTTCGACGCCAAGCTCCGGTAGCCGGGCGGGCCGGCACGCGCCCCCCCGCGAAGGGCTAAGGACCCTCCGACGTTCCCCGGGGCGATCTCCGTGCCGCTCGTACTCGAAGGCACCGAACTTCCCGAACCGACGCTCCGGGAGCTCTACGAGTCGCTCCGGACGGACCTCACCGACCTCGAATCGATGATCGCCGAGCCGCGCGGAGCCGTCCGCGACCCCGCGAGCCTCACCACCGCCGCCGAGCTCCTCCACGGCGCGCGAACGCTCCTCGAGGGCCGGCCGCCCGCCGACCGAAACGAGCTCGCCGCCCGGACGAACCTTGCCTACGGGGTCCTCCTCGCGGTGATCGACCTCGTGAAGTCCCACACCGACGGCCCGCGGGTGCCCCAGGGTCCCGCGGCGCGGGAACGGACCGACTAGGGCCCGGGGAGTTCCGTCCCTACCCGACCGCGCCCGACATCTCGAGCTGGATCAGGCGGTTCAGCTCGAGGGCGTAGTCGACCGGGAGCTCCTTCGCGAACTCGGCGAGGAACCCCATCAGGATGAGGTGGATGGCATCCGACTCGGAGAGGCCGCGGCTCATCAGGTAGAAGATCTGCTCCTCCCCGATCTTCCCGACCACCGCCTCGTGGGTGATCGTCGCGTCCTCCTCGTGGATCTCGTTGTACGGGTAGGTGTCCGAGCGGCCGAGCTCGTCGGGCAGGAGCGCGTCGCACCGGACCGCCGCCTTCACCCCGGTCGCGCCGGGCGCGACGTGGAGGAGGCCCCGGTAGCTCGTCTGGCCCCCGCGGATGGCGATCGACTTCGCCACGATCTTGCTCGAGGTGTCGGGCGCCGAGTGGACCGCCTTCGCCCCCGAGTCGATGACCTGGCCCTCGCTCGCGAAGGCGACCGACAGGATGTCGGCGCGGGCGCCGCGGCCCTTGAGGTAAACGCTCGGGTACTTCATCGTCACTTTCGAGCCCATGTTCCCGTCGACCCACTCGACCAGCGCGCCCTCGTGCGCGACCGCGCGCTTCGTGACGAGGTTGTAGACGTTCTTCGACCAGTTCTGGACCGTCGTGTAGCGGAGCTTCGCGAAGGGCTCCGCGACGACCTCGACGACCGCGGCGTGGAGCGAGTCGGTCGAGTAGATGGGCGCCGTGCACCCCTCGAGGTAGTGGACCTTCGCGCCCTTGTCGGCGATGATGAGCGTGCGCTCGAACTGCCCGACGTTCTTCGCGTTGATACGGAAGTAGGCCTGCAGCGGGATCCCGGCGTCCACGCCCGGCGGAACGTAGACGAAGCTGCCGCCCGACCAGACCGCGCTGTTGAGCGCGGAGAACTTGTTGTCGTTGTAGGGAACGACCTTGCCGAAGTACTTGCGGACGATGTCGGGGTGCTCGCGCACCGCGGTGTCCGTGTCGCAGAAGATGACGCCCTTCGCCGCGAGGTCCTCGCGGATCTTGTGGTAGACCGTGCCGCTGTCGTACTGGGCGCCGACGCCCCCGAAGAACTCGCGCTCCGCCTTCGGGATCCCGAGCTTCTCGAACGTGTTCTTGATGTCGGCCGGCAGGTCGTCCCAGCTGCGCTTCGGCTTCTCGTCGCCGAGCGGGTCGGCGTAGTAGGTGTACGCGTCGAAATCTATGTCCGAAAGGTCCGGGCCCCAGTCGGGCATAGCCCGCTCGACGAAGTGGTCGTACGCCCGCAGCCGGTACTCGAGCATCCAGGCCGGCTCGTGCTTGAACTCGCTGATCCGGCGGACGACCTCGCGCGAGAGGCCCTTCGGGATCCGGACCCGGTAGGTCTCGGGGTCCTTGAAGTCGTACCGGGTGTAGTCGAGCGGGGTGATCTCGGGGGTCGACTGAGCCATGATCCCTCAAGGAATTCCATCACAGCGGTGTATTTAAATCCGAGGTCGCGCCGGACGCGACTCGGGCGTCTCTATCGAGAATCGTGAGGGGGCGGGGTGGCCGTGTCGGTCGTCCCGCTACAGGCCCACCGGGGTCCGGGGGTCGTGCTCCGGGACTAGGGCGAGACCGCTGCCGGGGCCCGCTCTCCCTGGAAGAGCGCGTCGATCTTTGTGAGGGACGTAAGGAGCCGGTCGATCTCCTCGGGGGTGTTGTAGAGGTACGGGCTCGCGCGGCTCAGCGCGGGGACGCTCAGCCGGCGCATGAGCGGCTGGGTGCAGTGGTGCCCGGCCCGGATGCAGATCCCCTCGGCGTCGAGAAGGCTCGCAATGTCGTGCGGGTGGACCCCCTTGAGCGCGAACGAGGCGACCGCCTCCCGCTCGGTTCCGCGCGGCGGTCCGTAGACCTTGAGCCGGCCGTGGAAGTGCTCCTCCGCCCCGCGGAGGAACCGGTCGAGCAGGGCCGCGTCGTGCGCCCGCAGCTCCTCCCAGCCGACCCGCTCGAGGTAGTCGATCGCGGCGGAGAGCGCGACCGCTCCCCCGACGTTCGGCGTACCGGCCTCGAAGCGGGCCGGCGGCTCGCGGAAGCGGGCCCCATCGGTCCGCACCTCCTGGATCATCTCGCCCCCGCCCATGTACGGCGGAAGCTTCGCGAGGAGCTCCGCGCGTCCCCAGAGGGCCCCGATCCCCATCGGCCCGAGCATCTTGTGCCCCGAGAAGGCGAGGAAATCGACCCCGAGGTCCCGGACGTTGAGCTTCCGGTGGGGGGCGGACTGGGCCGCGTCCAGGACGACGAGCGCTCCCCGGTCGTGGGCGCGCTCGGCGATCTCCCGTACCGGGTTCACGGTGCCGAGGACGTTCGAGACGTGCGTGAGCGTCACCACCTTCGGGCGGCGCTCGCTCAAGAGCTGCTCGAGCTCGTCGAGCTTGAGTCGCCCGTCGTCGTCGATGTCGACGAAGTCGAGCTCAACCCCGCCGTACTCCCGGAGGAAGTGCCACGGGATCACGTTCGAGTGATGCTCCATGATCGTCGTGAGCACCCGGTCGCCCTTCCCCAGGATCGAGCGGCCCATCGACGTCGCGAGGAGGTTGATCGCCTCGGTCGTCCCGCGGAGGAAGACGACCTCGTTGGGATCGCTCGCGCCGACGAAGCCCGCCACCCGCGCCCGGGCGGCCTCGTAGGCGTCCGTCGCCTCGACGCTGAGCGCGTAGACTCCCCGGTGGACGTTCGCGTTCGTCGCTGCGTAGTACCGCTCCTCCGCCGCAAGGACGGACCGGGGCTTCTGCGAGGTCGCCGCCGAGTCGAGGTAGACGAGCGGACGGTCCCCGCTCGCCCGGCCGAGGATGGGGAAATCTACGCGGAGCGCTTCGAGCCCCATGGGAGACCGAGAGG
>JBAIXP010000117.1:0-10011 GCA_037916495.1 Thermoplasmata archaeon
TCGGGGACCCCCTGCGCGAGCAGGCGTTCGGCCTCCCGGGCGTCGAGCGCCCCCCGCACCTCGTGCCCGTCGGCCCTTAGGAGGAGCGAGGCGAGCTTCAGGTTCTGCGGGTTGTCCTCGACGACGAGGATCCGGGCCATGACTGCGCCCGCCTACGCGGGCGACACCCCCGGCGGGGGCGGGGACGGAGGGGGCCGCTCGGCGAGGTCGGTCGGGAAGGAGACCGAGAACCTCGTCCCGCGGCCGGGAGCGCTCTCGACCTGGATCGCGCCGCCGTGCAGCTCGACCAGCTTCTTCGTCAGGGAGAGCCCGAGCCCGGAGCCCTGGTAGCGGCGGCCCGGGCCCGTGTCGAGCTGCTCGAACTCGCGGAAGAGGCGCGGAAGGTCCTCGGGGGCGATGCCGATGCCGTTGTCGCGGACCTCGAGGCGGAGGGCCCCGGCCTCCGCCCGGCCGAGGTGGATGTCGATCCGGCCCCCGGGGTCGGTGAACTTGACGGCGTTCGAGACGAGGTTGTAGAGGACCTGCTTGAACCTAAGCGGGTCGAGCGTCACCGCGTCGACCCCCTTGTCGACGTGGGTGCGCAGCTCGAGGTGCTTTTCCTCGACCATGCGCCGGACCACCGAGCAGACCTCGGTGAGCGCGGTGCGGGCGCTGAACGGCTCGGGGGAGATCTCCATCTTCCCCGACTCGACCTTCGCGAGGTCGAGGACGTCGTTGATGAGCTGGAGGAGGTGGTTGCCGCTGTTGCGGATGTCCTCGAGGTACTCCCGCTGGGTCGAGGAGAGCGACCCGTCCCCTTCCGAGGCGAGGAACTCGGAGAATCCGATGATGCTGTTGAGCGGCGTGCGGAGCTCGTGCGACATGCTCGCGAGGAACTCGCTCTTCATGCGGTTCGCCTCCTGGACGCGCTCGTTCTGGACCTCGAGCTCGCGGTTGCGCTGCTCGAGCTGCTCGCGGAGCCGCTTTGATTCGGTGATGTCCCGGGCGGAGGCGAAGACCCCCCGCGGCCGACCGAACGTGTCGCGGAACGTCGTCGCGTTGTAGGAGACATCGACCTTGCCGCCCGGCGTGCGCATCGTGAGCTCGTAGTTCGTCACCCGGTCCTCGGAGAGGACGCGGCGGATCGCGTCCTCCGCGCGCGCCGGGTCGGTGAAGTAGTTCTTGAACGGGGTGCCGACGAGCTGCTCGCGGCGGAGGCCCGTGAGGACCTCCATCTGGCGGTTCACGTCGCTGATCTTGCCGAGGAGGTCGGTCGTCATCAGCGCATCGATGTTCGACTCGACCAGGCTCCGCGTGTAGTTCTGCGACTCGCGGAGCTCCTCCTCGAGCTTCTTCTGCACCGTGACGTCGCGCGCCGCCGCCAGGACACCGCGGACGTTGCCGCCGCGGTCGTAGAACGTCCCCGCGTTCACCGCGACCGCGATCCGCTGGCCGCTGCGCTTTCTCAGGACGAGCTCGTAGTTCGCAACGGAGCTCTCGCGAAGCGCCTTGCGGACGGCGTCCTCGGCGCGGGCGGGGTCCGCGAACAGCTCGGGGAACCGGCTCCCAAGGAGCTGCTTGCGCGAGTGGCCCGAGAGCCGGACCATCTGCTCGTTGACGTCGGTGATCACCAGGTCCGGATCGACCGTGACGAGCGCGTCCGGCGAGGCCTCGATGAGCCCACGGTTGTAGTTTTCCGACTCCTCGAGGCGCTCGGCGGTCTTCCGCTGCTCGGTGATGTCGCGCGCCGACGCGAGGACGCCCGCGACGTGGCCGTCGGCGTTCTTCAAGACGGCTGTGTTGAGCGAGACTCGCGTCTGGCGACCGCTGCGCGTGGCCACGGAGAGCTCGTAGTCGGCCGCCGAGCCCTCGCGGAGCGTCTGCCGGACCCCGGCCGCAGCGCGGTCGGGGTCGGTGAAGAAATCCTTGAACTGGGCCCCCACGAGCTCCTCGCGCGGCACGCCCGTGAGGAGGACCATCTGTTCGTTGACGTCCGTGATGACCAGGTCCGGATCGACCGTCACGAGCGCGTCCGGCGACGCCTCGATGAGGCTGCGGTTGTAGACCTGCGATTCGCGCAGGCGCTCCTGGAGCCGGATCTGCTCGGTGATGTCGCGCGCCGACGCGAAGACCCCCTTGCTCCGGCCGCCGACGTCCCGGTAGACCGAGGCGTTGAACGACACGTGGTAGAGCCGGCCGTGCCGGCTCCGCAAGGTGAGCTCGTAGTTGGTGACCACCCCCTCCCGCAGCGTCCGCCGGACCGCGTCCGCGGCGCGCGCGGGGTCGGTGAAGTAGTCGACGAACCGCGAGCCGATCAGCTGGTCCCGGTCGTACGCGGTGACCTTCGCCATCTGCTCGTTCACGTCGGTCACGACCAGGTCCGGGTCGACGACGACCAGCGCGTCGGCAGAGGCCTCGATGAGGCTGCGGCTGTAGCTCTGGGCGTCGCGGAGCCGCACCTCGAGCTCCTTCTGCTCGGTGATGTCCCGGGCCGAGCCGAAGATCCCCCGGAGGGCGTCGTGCTCGCCCCGCAGCGTGGTGGCGTTGAACGACACCGGGGTCGGCGGCCCGGTCTTCGAGCGGAGCACGAGCTCGAAGTTCGCGAGCCGGTCCTGCTCGAGGACCCGGCGGATCCCCGCCTCCGCCGAGGCCGGGTCGGTGAAATAGTCCTTGAGCGGGGTGCCGATGAGCTCCTCGCGGGGGCTTCCGGTGAGGACCTCCATCTGGCGGTTCACGTCCGTGATCCGGCCGAGCGGGTCGGTCGTCCAGAGGGCGTCGATGCTCGACTCGATCAGGCTGCGGTTGTACTCCTGGGAATCGCGCAGCTGGCCCTCGAGCTGCTTCTGCGCGGAGATGTCCCGCGCGGTCGCGAAGATCCCCTTGACGCGCCCCTCGACGTCCTTGAAGACCGAGGCGGCGAGCGAGACCGGGGTCCGCGCTCCGCGGCGCGAGAGGACGACCAGCTCGAGCCCCGTCGCCGCCCCCTGCTCGAGGGTCTGCCGCACGACGGCCGTCGCCCGGTCGGGCTCGGTGAAGTACTCCCGGAAAGGCGAGCCCAAAAGCTGGTCGCGCGGGCGGCCGGTGAGCCGGACCATCTGCTCGTTGACGTCGACGATGACGAGCGTCGGGTCGACGACGACCATCGGGTCGGCCGACGCCTGGATGAGCCCGCGGTTGTAGTTCTGCGACTCCCGAAGTTGCTCCTGGAGGCGCCGCTGCTCGGTGATGTCGCGCGCCGAGGCGAAGACCCCCTGCACCTGCCCGCCGGGTCCGGTGAAGACCGACGTGTTGAGCGAGACGATCCTCTCGGGCCCGTCCTTCGGGCGGAGCACGAGGTCGAAGTTCTCGAGGCGCCCGCTCGCGAGCGTGCGCCGGACGGCGGTCGCCGCCAGCGCCGGGTCCGTGAAGTACCGCTTGAACGGGCTTCCCACGAGCTCCGCCCGGGTGTAGCCGGTCACGCGGACCATCTGCTCGTTGACGTCCGTGATGGTAAGGTCGGGGTCGACCGCGACCAGGGCGTCCGGGGAGGCCTCGATGAGCCCGCGGGTGTAGCTCTGCGCCGTCTGGAGCTGGTGCTCGAGGCGCTTCTGGTCCGTGATGTCCCGCGCGGAGGCAAAGATCGAGCGCGGCTGACCCGCCGTGTCCTTGAGGACCGTCGCGTTGAACGAGATCACGCGCTCCGGACCGGCCCTCGGCCGGAGGACGAGCTCGAGGTTCGTGACGAAGCCGTCCCGGTAGGTCCGGCCGATCCCGTCGAGCGCATCCTCGGGTCGGGTGAAGTACTCGGAGAAGTGGCTGCCGAGCAGCTCGGCGCGGGACCAGCCCGTCATCTTCTCCATCTGACGGTTGAGATCGGTGATCGCCCCGGTCGCGTCCACCGTCACGACGGCGTCTAAGGACGCCTCGATGAGCCCGCGCGTGTAGAGTTCCGACCGGTGGAGGTCCTCCTCGAGCCGCTTCTGCTCGGTGACGTCCCGGGCCGCGACGAAGACGCCGCGGAGCGTGCCGTCCCGCCCGCGGAACGTCGTCGCGTTGCACGACACCACCGTCCGCGCGCCGGTGGCCGAGACGAGCGAGAGTTCCGCGTTGGTCACGCGGTCCTCGCTCAGGACCCTGCGGATCTGCTCCTCGGCGAGGTTCGTCTCGGCGAAGAGGACCTTGAACGGCCGGCCGACCAGGTCCTCGCGCGAGCGGCCCGTGAGCTCCTCGACGCGGCGGTTGAGGTCGGTGATGTAGCCGAGCGTGTCGGTGATGATCTCACCGTCGACGCTCGCCTCAATCAGCCCGCGGTTGTACTCCTCCGACTCGATGAGCTTCTGGTGGAGGCGCTCCTCCTCCGTGATGTCCTTCGAGACGATCAGGAAACCGAGCGGCTCGCCTCGGGGGCTGCGGAGGACCGTCTCCGCGACGCGCGCGGTGAACACCTCCCCGCTCTTGCGCTGCCGTTCGATCACCCCCTCCCACTTGCCGGTGTCGAGGGCGGCCCGGTAGAGCTCCTCCACCTTTCCCGAGGACCGGCTCGGCTCGGCGTGGAGGATGCGGCTGTCCTTCCCGAGGATCTCGGATGCGTCGTACCCGTAGATCCGCCGGGCCCCTTCGTTCCAGAGGATTACCTTGCCGTCCAGGTCGACCGCGACCAGCGAGTACTCGGTGGAGGACTCGAGGACGTTCTCGAGGAACGCACGGTAGTCCTGGATCGGGCCCGTGCGGCTCGCCCCGGTCACGACAACACCCTGCCCCAAGGGCCCCGGGAGGGCTCTCGGACCCCCCCGAGCCCGGAAAGGCGTATTAGAGGGGTTCCTGAGCGGGCGGATACGCCCTGACCGACGAGTAACGGCGCCGGGGTCCGTGAGGACCCCCGATCGTCAGCCGGACCGCGCTCGGCGTCCCCGAACGGGGCGGGGCGGTGCCTCGGCCACCGCCGCCGGAGCGGTCCAGCCCCGGGCGGCGCCGGAGAGCGGCCGGCCGGTCCCCAGGGACGGCACAGGGGACCCGGATGCCCCCGCCGGGGCACCCGGGGTGCCCGTGAGGCGCATGAACAGGAGGAACGGCTGGGCGAGCCAGGCGATCGTCCACCCGCGCTCGGTGAGCGAATAGCGCACACGCGGGGGGCGGGTCCCGAGGATGTCCCGGCGCACCATGCCGTTCTCCTCGAGCTCGCGCAGTTTGATCGAGAGGACCCGGGCGCTGATCCCGCTCAACGTGCGGCGCAGGTCCTCAAAGCCCGCGGACGGGAGCGCGTGGAGGGCGAGGAGGATCTCGGCCGACCACTTCCCGAGCGCCGCCCGGATGATCCGGACCTCGCGCGCGGCCTGGAGCCCCGGATCGTCCGAGACCGCCTGGAGGTCGTTGACCTGCTCGACGAGACGGACGACCGACTCCCGGAACTTCCGGAACGCCTCCTCGATGCGGGGGTCGAGGTCGCGGGAGGTCGCCCGTGGCTCCCGGTCCACGCGGGGGGGAGCCACCGATCGCGGTGAAGGTGTGGCCATAGCCTCCACGGCCTCCGAAGCCCCGCCACCCGATATAACGGGTGACTAACGGGCCGATTACGTAGGGAGAATCGGACTTCGACGATCTTCCGATCCCTCAGCGATGTCCCGCGGGGATCGATCCGGGCCGGCCCCGTCGCGGCCCGCCCCTCTCCACCCCTTCCGTACAGGGGCGGCCCGGGCCTTGACCGCGGCCGTTACCGGAGCGACGGGCCGCGGCCGCAGCCCGCCCGCGAACGGCCGTTACCCCTGGGATACGACCCGATCGACCGGTTACGAAGGGGAACTCGGGTGACGGGATTCTTCACTGTTCTCCACCCTAACAAAACTGTCAAAAAATGATGAAATAGCGCCCGCCGTGCTGGGCTCATCGTTCCCGAACCGAACGATGCAGAGCCCGAAGAAGATTGGAAACCCGACCTACCGTCCTCGCCCTCCGGCCGGGCGTGCGGTTCGCGCGGAAGGTGGCTTCGACCTCGGTCGGGCGCCGCCTTTCCCACCCACGCTGAACGAGGAGCACGACCTTGGCCGGACAGTTCTCGGGTATTCGCTCGGCCGGTTCGGGCAACTCCCCACCCCCGGGGGGAACGGCCCGGCCGATCACAAGTCGGTCGTGGCCCGGTGCGGGAGGAGAGCGACCCTCGGGTCGGCCTCCGCTCGCGGGGGTCCTGCGGCCGGGGGCGTACGCAGCCCGCGTCCGAGGTTTCTAGGGCCTGATCGCTCACGCTCCGCAGGAGAACCACAATGAGGTTGGTAAGACCGGTAAACCGCGACTATAGACCCCGACTCCTCGCGCCGGGCGCCGAGCTGCGCGTCGTCGCCCGGCGTCGCTCCCGTTTCCCGCGACCCCTCCCGGCCGCCACGTCGCGAAGGACCGGTGCGGCGCCGGTCACGGGAGCCTGAACGCATGTACACGACCGCCGCCATCGCGCAGCCGGCCCCGCCCACGCGGTGGGTGACGGTCGAGCGGGTCGGAGCGAACCGCTCCCCGATCACCCCCGATCCGGATCTCGACCTCGCCTCGGGCCTCAAGGTCGCCGGCCTGCCGCTCCGCCAGGCCCGCCTCTACCTCGCGCTCGCGAGCGGCCCTCGAACGGCGCGCGAGGCGTCCCGCCTCGCGAAGACGCACCGGGCGACCGCTTACCGGCTCCTCCTCCGCCTCTTGGAGCGGGGGCTCATCGTCGGCGACGGGCGTACCCCCCAGCAGTTCCGTGCGGTCCCTCCCGAGGTCGTCCTGGCCCGGATCGAGCGGTTCCTCCGCGAGGAGGCCGACCTGTGCGCGAACCTCTCCGGGGCCTACGCGAGCCGGCTCACAGGACCGGCCCTCGAACCGGGACCCCGTCCGGCGGTCGCGGGGCCTCCCGAGGTTCTGTCCCGGAGGGCGACCGGAACCCATCCGGTCCTCGCGGTAGTCGAGGAGGGTCGCCAGACGGTCGACGCGGTCCTCCGGCCGATCGCTTGTCCGCCGGTGCTCCGCGCCGGCCTCCAGCGTCTCCTGGGGTCCCTCCTCCGTCGGGGCGTGAGGGTCCGCCTGGTCACCGACGCCACCCCGCAGGACCAGAGGTTCGTGGCCGCGGTCGTTCGCGAGGCGGGGGACGCCCGCCGGCTCCTCAGCCACCGTCATCTCGGTCCCATCGGGGCCCACTACTACCTGGTCGACGCCCGCACCTCGGTCCGCGTGCCGTCGATGGGGTTTGTCGGTCGCGCCCCCGAGATCGCGGTCGTTGACCGCGACCTCGGCCGGGTGGAGAAGCACGTCCAGCGGTTCGAGGCCCTGTGGGCCGAGGCTGCGGAACCCCTGGGGACGGTGCGGTCGACCCGAAGTTACGCCTGGCGAAGGACGGCGGCGCTGTTCGCGGCGCCGGGACAGGGGCGGGGGTTCGCCGCCTCGACGTTCCCCGGGCCCGCCTCCGCGGTCCCGTAGGGACTGACGGCGCTCGGCGCGCGCGGGACCGGAGCGCGACGTCGCGCGGGCGCTTACCGGCTCGCCCGAACGCCCCGGGCCCTAGGTGGGCGTTCCGTCGTCGACCTCGACGGTCGACCCGCGCCCGTCGTTCCGGCGGCTCACGCGGTACCCCTCCTCTTGGAGCACCCGCCACAGCCGCTCCCGGAACCCCTGTCGGCGCAGCGCGAACCGGACGTTCGCCTCGAACCATTGGGCCGGCGTTCCGGTGTCGAACCTCAATCCGGTCGTCACCGCGCCAAGGACACGTCCGCGGGTGGCGAGCTGCTGGAGCGCGTCGGTGAGCTCGAGCTCCCCCCGGGGGCTTGGGACGAGCGAACGGATCACGTCGAAGACCTCGGGGTCGAGCAGGTAGGCGCCCGTGATCGCGAAGCGGCTCGGGGCCTCCGCAGGTCGCGGCTTCTCGACGAGCCGGTCGAGCCGGAAGACCCCGGGCTCGAGCGGTTCGCCGCTCACGATCCCGTACCGGTCTACGAGCTCCTCCGGCACGACCTCGAGGTCGATCGCGCTCCCCCCGGGCAGCCACCGGTCCCGTGCCCAGATGAGCTGGGAAAGGACCGGAGGGCTCGCGAGGTGGATCGAATCGCCGAGCAGGACGCCGAACGGCTCGCCGCCGACGTGGCGTTCGGCGCAGAGGAGGGCGTGGGCCAGCCCGAGCGGGGCCGACTGCCGCACGTAGTGGATCGACACGTCGTGGGCGATCTCCTCGAGATGGCGGAGCTCGGGGTTCTCCCGCCAAGGGGAGAGGTCCGGGTTCCGGTCGAAATGGTCCTCGACCGCCCGCTTCCCGCGACCCGTGACGATCAGGATGTCGTCCGCCCCGGCGGCCAGCGCCTGCTCGACCACGTACTGGATCACCGGTCGGTTGAGCACCGGGAGCATCTCCTTCGGCATGCTCTTCGTCGCGGGAAGGAACCGGGTGCCGAGCCCCGCGGCCGGGATGACGACCTTCACCGCCCGTCCTCCGCAACGGCCGAGATCGGGGTCGCCGACTCGGGGTGGATGCCCGCGGCCGAAGGGGTCCCGAGGCCGACCCAGAGGAAATCCCCCCGGTACCGCACGTCCTCCCGGAGGGCCCGTCGCAGGTCCACGACCAGCGGCGAGCGCATCTCCCGGCTCCAGGCCCGGGGGAACGCACCGTACTCGGGCCACGGGGTGACCAGGACGGCGGCGTCGGCCCCTCGAAGGGCGTCCTCCACCGAACGGCAGAACTCGACCGACCCCCGCCGGCGGGGGCGCCCCGAGCGGTCTCGGAAGGCCCGGCGGAACTTCTCGAGCGCCACCGGGTCGTGGAGCCGGACGCGCGCGCCGGCCCGGAGCGCCGCCCGCACGATCGGCTCCGCGCGAGTGCCCCGGACGTCGTCGGTGCCGGGCTTGAACGCGAGCCCGAGGACGGCGATGCGGCGCCGCCGGGCTCCCCCGACCGCTCGGTCGATCAGGCGGAAGGCGTGCTCGGCCTGCTCGTCGTTCGAGCGGAGGATCCCCTTGACCACGGTGAGGGGGATCTTGCGCCGCCGACCCTCCGCCACCAGGGCGCGGAGGTCCTTTTCGAAACAGCTTCCCCCGAAACCGGGGCCCGCGCTGAGGAAACTGGGTCCGATACGCGGGTCGCGTCCGACCGTGGTGAGGACGGTGTCGACGTCGACGCCGGACGCCTCGGCGAGACGGGAGATCTCGTTCGCGAGCGCGACGCGGGCCGCCAGGAACGCGTTGGAAGCGTACTTCACCAACTCGGCCGCCGCGGTCGGCATCGAACAGACCGGAACGTGGAACGGGGCGTAGAGCCTCGCGAGGGCCTCGGCGTCCCGAGGGTCCGAGACACCGAGCACGACCCGCTCCGGACGGAGGACGTCGTGCACCATCGACCCTTCGGCGATGAACTCCGGATTGGCCGCGACCCCGAGCTCGGGTCCCACCTTGCCGCTTGCGCGCTCGAGGATCGGGCGGACAGTCCCCTCGGTCGTCCCCGGCACCACGGTGCTCTTCACGACGACCAGCGGCCGGGACGAGCGACCTCGCAGCGCCCGACCGAGACGCTCTGACCCCGCGCGGAGGGCCCCGAGGTCGATGCCCCCGTCCGGACGGCTCGGCGTCGGCAGGCAGAGGAAGAACGTGTCGGCGGCGCGGGCGAGCTCGCTCCACGAGCGGGCCACGCGGAACCGCTCGGCGTCGAGCCCGTCGCGCAGGAGCTCGGGGAGCCCGGGCTCGTGGACGGGCGTCGCCCCTCGGGCGATGTACCGCCGCAGGTCCGCCCGGATGTCGAATCCTACGACGGAAGCACCGTGGTGGGCGAAGCCGAGGGCCGTCGGAAGCCCCACGTACCCCAGTCCGACGACGCCCACCGTCCCGGGAACCGGCCCCTCGGGGGTCGCGGCCCGTCGGTCGGCGATGCTTCGCACCGTCGAGGAGCCGTCGGGCGTGGCCCCGGCAAGAGCCTCGGAAGGGATCATCCGCCCTTTCGAGCCCGGGACAGTTTGAATACCGGGGTCGTCACCCAGAACCGACGGCAAACTGAGACGGGCGAGCGGTCGATCGCGAGCTCGGTCGCTCGCGTTCCTCCGGCCGCGCGCGGCGTTC
>JBAIXP010000118.1:0-12775 GCA_037916495.1 Thermoplasmata archaeon
CTCCTCCTCGAGGGTGAGGCGCACCCCGAGGAACCGGCTCGCGGACGACGACTTTGGCGGACTCGGCACTGTGTTTTACGAGAATTTAACGAATATTTAAGTAATGCTATACTTCGTTAAACAAGAGAGAAATCCCCCTACGCTAGGGGTGAAGGCGCGGTCGGTAGGTCGGCTACCGGCGCGGCGCGTCGGGTTTCGCGGTCGCTTTTCGGCCGGCGAGCCGCTGCAAGGTACGGTGATGAACCGTCCGGCGAGCTGCGCGCAGATATTCCAAACCAGAATGTCTATCCCCTTACTCGCGATACCGCCGACCGCCGTGGGGTCGCACCGGGGGCGCCGCAGGTCGGCAGGACTCGCCATCGCCTTGGCGCTCCTGACCGCTGTGCCCGCTCTCCCCCTCGTCGCCGCCCCCACCGCGCGTCCCGTGCTCGGGTCCGGCGATGCAGGAGGCGCTCCGGGCGTCGCGTCGCCCCTTTCGGCCGGATCCTCCGCGTTCTCGCTCCCTCTCGGTCCTTCCTCGGTGCATCCGGCGGATCCCGCGGGGATCCTACCCGCGATGGCCCGCCCCGCGTTCAATGGCCCTCCGGGCCCCGGAACGCTTGCGCTGGTGAACGACACGCTCGGCCCCTCGGGGTCGTTCGTGGCCCAACAGATCGACCCGATGTCGATGGCGCTCGACCCTCAGAACGGACTCCTCTATGTCACGGGGGGCTTTGGGACCGTCGTCCAACGCGCGTTCTATCCGAACGGCACGGGGCTTCTGGTCGCGGTCGACCCGACGCTCGGCTCCGTCGTCGACAGCTTCCAGCTTCCGGGATGTTACGTGACCCCCTCCGTGATGGCGCTCGCCTTCGACCCCAACGACGGCCTGCTCCTCGTGCTCTGCGCGAACAACACCGTGGACGCGGTGGCTCCCGGCAACGGGACGATCCTGGAGACGTTCAGCCTTCCCGAGTTCGCTTCGGGTCCCTATTGTTGGCCGGGTGCCGCCGGACCCGCGTCCATTGTGGTCGCGAGCTCGCTCAACGAGATCTTCGTTCTCGGCTCGGGTTGCGTGAGCACCAGCTTTGGCAACCAATGGCCCGACGTCGTGACGGTGCTGCGCGACGACCCCCTGGCGATCTCGACCCACTATGTGGTGTCACCGAACGGATGGGGGTGGTACAACCTGGCGGACGCCGAGTCGATCGCGGTAAATCCCGCCGCCGACCTCCTCTACGTCGACACGGACCACGCCGAGGTCTCCGTAATCGCGCCGGACTCGGGTGTCGTTCTCGGAACCGTTGCACTGCCGTTCGGCGGATTCCAGACCTTCTTATCCCCGCTGACCTACGTGCCGGATATCGGGGAGGTGGTGACCGAGGGAGTCCAAATGACGCAGCTGCCGGTCGTCTCGCTCTACAACGCTCAGATCCTCGGCTTTTCCTCGGCCACGACCCGTACGACCGTCCTCGCCAACTGGACCCTCAACTACACCTACAACAGCTCGGTGGCGTATCCGGCCGAGTCGTCCGGCCCCTGGCCACAGTGGCTTGCCGCCGGAGGCATCCCCGGCGCCGACCTCACGGTCGTCGGCGATCGGTATGGCGGCTCCACCCTCAACGCCGGGGGCTCACTGGTCGAGCTCGCATTGACGGACCGAACGGTCCTAACGCGTTGGCCCATGGGGGGCGCTTCGCAAGCCGTGGTCGCTCCGGACAGTTCCTCGATCTATCTTCTCGACCCGCCCAACGCTCGGGTCGTCCGGGTCGGCACGCAACCCCTCGGGGTCTTGGGCGCGTCGTCGGTGGGCACCCTCGCTTACGCGACCGCCCTCGACCCCGGTAACGGCACGTTGTTCGTCGCCACGGGAGGACTTTGTGGTTACTACATCTATTCCTACTACCCCGTCACAGGAACCGCCTGCGTCAACCAGTCCTTAGAGATCCTCCCGTCCACGACCCACCGTGAGGAACGTTCCTGGCCTCTGCCGCCCGGGCTCACGGCCGCCATGGCCTTCGACACCGCCAACCAGGAACTCTATGTCCTCACGTTCTGCAGCTACTGGCTGACGACCGGTGGCCTCGTCAACGGAATTCCCTGCCTTCCCCACAACGCCACCGCCGCGCTCACGGCGTTCACGCTCAACGGCTCGGAGGTCGCCCAAGAGCCCCTGGCGATACCGACCCCGCCGAACATCTTCCTTGATGACCTCGCGGTCGACCCTGCGGCGGGAGTCCTCGCCGTGACTTCCGAGAGCCCGCACGGGGGGGTTGTGCTACTGGCCACCGACGCGGGGCTCACGAACGTCAGCGCCCCTGTTTCCCTGGTTTACCCCGGCGGGCCGGCGGGGATCACCTTCGACCCCAACGACAACCTCCTCCTCGCTTCCGTGTTCGGTAGGGTGTTCAACGGCACGACCTTCGTCACCGGACGCTGGCTGTTCGCGTTCAATGCCACCACCGGTGCTTCCGTGTACAGCTCCCTCCTCCCGGGGGGGTCGATCGCAGGACCCGGCTCGGTGACCTTCGATTCGGCCAACGACACCGCGTACGTGGCGGTGGTCACCGCAGTGGACGCGGTCCACGCGTCCAACGGGAGCCTCCTCTACGCCCTCCCTGTTCCTTTCAACACTACCACGGGCCTAGGGGGGGCGTACGTGGTCCAGTACGACGGCTCGAACGGGGAGCTCTACGCGCTGGGCACGAACCTCACGATCTTCGACGTGGGTTCCACCAACGCCTCCTCGACTGTCCCGGGGATCGTCCCGGGCATGTTCGTGTTTCCCGGCCAGCCCGTCCCCCGGCTTGAGATCGATCCGACCTTCGGCGAGGCGGTCGTCGTCCAACCGTACTTCGGCAGCGCGACGTTCGTCGCGGGGGTGGGGCCCCCGCGCTTTGAGCTCTCGCTTTCCGCTACGGGGCTCCCCCCGAACGTCCCCTGGAGCGCTGAGGTCGGAGGGATCACGGAACGGGGGGTCGGAAACCTCACGTTCTTCCTGCCGAACGGGACCTACAGCTACTCGATCTCGTCCAATCCGGGGTTCCTGCTGCAGTCTTCGAACCGGTCCGGGAATGTGACGATCAACGGATCGTCCGTCGCAGGACCGAACGTGGTGTTCCGAACGGTGCTCTACTCGGTCGACTTCGTCGAAACCGGCCCTGCGAGCCCGGCCGGCTGGACCGTCTGCGTCAGTTCGTCAACCGGCCGGCTTCCCAGTGCCTGCTCGCCCGCCGGTCCGAACACCACGTCGCGCTCGTTCTCGTTGCCGAACGGCACGTACTCCTACCTCCTCGAATCGCTCGGATCGGGCTACGTCGTGACCGGGCGCTCTCCGGTCGGCTCCGTAGTGGTCGCGGGGGGTTCGCTCAACCTCACCTTCTCCGTGAACCCTGCGACCACCGTCCGCCTCTTCGTCCGTGCCTTGGGGTTGCCGAACGGCACGCGGTGGTGCGCCACCCTCGCCGCGCTCCTCACCGAGTGCTCGACCGCCCGGAAGATCTTCTTCGGGAACCTCACCCCGGGCGTCTACGCCTACAACGTGAGCCCGGTGTCCGGGTTCACCGCCCACCGGACCTCGGGAAGCGTGAACGCCACCGCCCCCGGCCGTGGCGCGACCGTCGGTTTCCGGCTGGCCGTGTACACCGTAAGGTTCTGGCAGGTGGGTCTGCCGAGCTCCGTCCCGTGGAAGCTCACCCTCGGGGCCACCGGACGGTTCGTTTGGGGGCCGTCGATGAAGTTCCGACTTGCCGACGGGTCCTACTCCTACCAGTTCCGGCCGGTCCCCGGCTACACCATCAACGGGACGGGCACGGTCACGGTGAACGGCACGAACGTGACGGTCGTGGGGGTCTACGTCCCGGTGCTGTACGCGGTGACGTTCACCGAGGTGGGGCTCGCGTCCGGACAGACGTGGTCCGTCCACATCGGGGGCGCGTTCTACTACTCGAACGCGACGACCTCGGTCATCTACCTCCCGAACGGATCGTTCCGGTACACCGTGGGCTCCGCGTTCGCCTACTCTGGTTCGGGGACTCCCGATCCGGTCCGGGTCCGCGCGGCGCCCACCACCGTCACGGTGCACTTCGTGTAGACCCGTCCGCCGCGCAAGGTTGCGGGGCGCACCCCTTGCGCGGAGGACGGCGCGCGGACACCCCCAGAAGATCCTGAACGATGTCCCTTAGGGGGTTTCACCCCGTCACGCACGGTTCGGGGCCCGCCGCCCGAGGGACCGCTCTTCCCGCCTTGTCGAACGGCCCCGCGGGAAACGACGACAACGGGGTACGGACGGATCCCCGCCCTTCGTTCCCTCGGGCGGCGGAGCTAGCGGACGAGGACGGGGACCTTGCCGATCGGGGCCCGTTTCGGCCGTCCCCCTTCGGTCGCCCGCGCGCTCGCGGGGGGGCCTCCGAAAAGGGTCCGCGCGTCCCCCACGAGTTGGAGGAGGTTCCCCGGGCGAAAGCGGTAGGCGTACGAGTAGCCCCGCACGCACGTTCGCACACACCGGTTGCACGACTCGGCGTCGCGGACCTGCGCCTGCCAGGAGGGGCTGCGGAAGTATTCCTCGAACGAGCCGTGGCGCAGGTCGTAGCCGTAGCGGTAGTCGCAGCTGTAGATCTTCTTGTCCGGGGAGACGTAGACGAACATCTTCGGGAAGTCGCAGACCCACGGGCGGCCCTCGACGAAGTCCCGGAGCACCGTCTCGGTCTCAAGGAGCGGGTAGCCGTCCTGCTTCAGGCGGAGGAGCGTCTCGTAGAATCCCTGGAGCTCCGGCCGGGTGAGCCCGAGCCGGAAGTTGGGGGAGGCCTCGCTGTTGGTGAGGCCGAAGTCGAGCGTCGGCTCGACCGAGTTGTAGGAGATCGTGACCCCCAGGTCGCGGGCAAGACGCGCCATCGGCTCCATCGCGTCCAGGTTGAGCCGGCTGATCGTCGTCACGAGGGTCACCTTGGTCCCTGCGACCTCGCGGATGCGATCGATTCCGCGCACCACCTCGTCGAACGAGCCGGGCCGCCCCCGGATGATGTCGTGGTAGCTGTCGAAGTAGTCGAGCGAGACGAAGGCAAAATCGAGGCCGGTGAGCGACGGGGCCTTCGCCGCGAGGAGCGAGCCGTTCGTGTTCATCGTGGTGAGGTAGCCCCGGTCCCGGGCGTGGTCGACGATCGTGCCGATGTCCCGGCGCACGAGCGGTTCCCCGCCGAAGAGGTAGTAGGCGCGCATCCCCGCCGCCCACGCCTCGTCCAGGAGATCGTCGACCTCGGCGGTCGACAGGTCCTCCTTCATCCGGGGAGTGAGCTTCCAGTACGAGCACGTCTGGCACTTTGAGTTACAGCCGAACGTGACGGCGTGCGCGAGGAAGAACGGCCGTTGGGTGACGAAACGGGAGCTGGCCATCGACCAGAGCGCCCGCGCGTAGCGCACTCCGCGACGCGGGGCCGTGGGGTTAATCGTCGTCCCCGGCGCGATCACGGCGGGGGAACCCGGATCGGGCTAGTTAGAGGGCCCGTTAACGGTCGTTGACCTAGGCGGTTCACGTCGGATCGGGTCAAGCCGGCGTGACCTCCACGACTTGTCCTCCCCGGCTCCCTCGGCCCCCGCCGATGGTGGCCACCCTCGCCCGCGGGCCCAGCACCGAACGGGCCCTCGACCAGCTGGTGCGCAGGGTTGGGAGGGCCCAGACGGAGCGGTGCGCCTTCTGCTACGGAAAGCTGCCCCAAAACCGTCGGGTCGTCCAGGTCATCTTCCGCTCCACGAAGGACGGCGAGATGGGGCCGCGCGCCGCGCACGTAGGATGCGCCGGGAGGTTCCTCTACCTCACCGACTGGTTGATGAGCTACCGGCGCGGCGACAAGGGTTTCGAGGCCGCGCGGAGGTCGGTCATCGCGGGTCTCAAGAAGATACCGTCGACCCGGGTCTGGGACCGAAGGACCTCGGGACGGCGGACGTGGACCCGGACGGGCTCTCGATCGCCTCCCCTCGGAGCGGGCCGTCGGTCCCCCGCCTGAGCCGGCCCAAGGAACGTCGGTCCGCGGCGCCCGAGGACCGACCGGCCGGACCGCCGGGGTCCGGTTCCATCGGCTTCCGAAGGGGGGGATGCGAGGCTGATGAGTCTCCCGTGGGTTCCTGGGAGGACACACCCATCGACCTCGCAGCCGATCCCGCCGTGGCACCCACCGTCCCTCGTACTACGTCGGGAGGTGCCGCCCGCCTGTCGACGGTCACCTCGGTTTGACGGGACCGGTATGTAGATGCCGTCCACGGGAGGACGGAGTAGGACGATGCTGGAACTCGAGAAGTCCCCCCACCCGGCCGAAGTGTCCGTAACCGGTGAGCCATCCCCGACCGAAGGCCGTTCTGCCCAAGGACCCGGTGAGGTGGGTCGGCGCGTCCTGGTCGCCTACGGGTCGAGGTTCGGCAATACCCGCCGGCTCGCCGAAGCGCTGGCCCGCGGGCTGAGCCGGGCGACGGGGTTCAGGGTCGAGTGTCGGCCGGTCTCCGCCGTCGCGGTCGAGGAGCTTGACCGCTACGATCTCGTCGCGGTCGGTGGTCCCACGGAGATGTTCTCCGCGTCGCGGGAGGTGAAGGAGTTCCTCGACCGGCTCGAACCGGTCCAGCGTGTCCGGGCGCGTGGGTTTGCCTTCGAGACCAAGCTCGCGAGCCGGCTCTCGGGCAGTGCGGGGCGGTACATCGAGCGACATCTCGCGCGCAGGGGGGTCGGGATTGTGCGCCCGTACGCCACGGCGATCGTCCGGGGCATGACGAAAGAGGAACGCGTGCAGTACGGCGACCTCGGGGCCCCCGAGTTCGTTCGGAAGATCGAACCCCCGACGGCCTCGGGGACCGCGGCGCAAGCGCCGTCGCTCGACCTCCTGGCCCCAGGGGCGGAGGATGAGTTCGAGCGGATCGGCGTTGAGCTGAGCCGTCTCCTCCCTCTACCCGTGGCCTAGCGGCTGCCCCGAGACGCAAGGGCGACGCTGAAGGGACGCGCCGCGAGGCCGCGGCGCCGAGGGCCGTGCCTAGAGGTAGAGCTCGGAGGGGGCGGGGGTGCGGGACGAGTACCTCGGCTCACCGATCACCGTCTGCGAGAACTCCTTCACGAACCCGGAGGCCCGGAGGAGCACCGTCTCGGTCTCCTGGATCGCGTCGCTGAACCGGTTGAACGACGACGGGTCGTTCTCGGAGATCTGGAGCGTCTGGTCGAGGACGACCTGGCGGACGTCGCGCGCGTCGGTCACGCCGTGGGGCCCGAGGCTGTAGCCGATCCGCGGGCAGGACATCAGGATCTCCTCGAGCTCGGAGAAGAACATCCCCCGTTCGCCCGGGCTCGCCTCGTTGAGCCGGGCCCGGGTCTCGGGCGCGAACTCGAAGGCGCCGAGGACCATGAGGCACTTCCCGAGGTCGCGGACCACGATGGGGGCCGAGCCGTGGTAGATCTGGAGCACCGGTTCGACGTCCCCCTGGCCGAAGACGGCGCCGCCACGAGAGGTCGCGTCGTGTCGGTGGTGGGCCCACTTCTCGGCCAGAAGGAGCGGCGCCGTAGGGGGCGGGATCGGTAGCTCGGCGGGGGGGTCCCGTGCCATGGGCTCTTCGTCCCGGCTCCCGCGGCTAGGGGGGCGGGCGGGCGGATAGCGGGTCGGTCAACCGAGGTTCACCCTCGGGTCGCCGCCACGGGGCCCGGAGGGGCCGGGAGATCGGGGGGAAGGTGGTAGTCGCGAAGGAGCGCCTGGAACCTCGGGTCGGACCGGACGGACCGGAGCGGCCAGTACTGGTACTCGAACCAGAGGCTCTGGTCCCCCTCCACGAGGTCGCGCTGGAGGATCGCGATCGCCGCGTCCTTGTCGCCGAGGACGGCGTGGAGGCCGGCCCTCCGCGCCAGGGAAAGGTACGCGGAGCTTCCCGGCCGGTCGAGCTCGGCGAGGAACGCCCGCGCGGGCTCGAGCTCGCCGAGGTTCGCGAGGAGCGTGACGCAGTAGAAGCGGCCTTGGCTGGACGCGAGGTAGTCGGTTTTGCGGAGCTCGGCGGCCGCTTCGTCCTCGCGCCCTTGCGCGAGGAGCACCATGGCGTGGCGGGCGTAATCGGTCGGGTGCGCCGGGGGGATCTTGATGCCCTGGAGGGCGCAGCGTTCCGCGGCCTCGAGCTCCCCGGTCGCGACGTGCACGATCGCGAGCCAGTTGACGGGGGACTTCGCCTGCGGGGACATCTCGCGCGCCTTGAGGAGGACGACCTTCGCCTCCTCGTATCTCCGCAGCGTGTAGAGGAGGACGCCGTACCATTCGAGGGCGCCGGCGTTGCTCGGGTTGAGCTCGATCGCTTGGCGAAACTCCGCTTCGGCCCTCGGCCAGTCGTGGTCGCATTGCATCGCGGTGTTGCCGGCCGCCATGTGGGCGTCCGACGAGCGGGGGTCGAGCTCGAGGGCCTTCGCCACCAGCTGCTTCGCCCTCGGGCAAGCCACGCTCAGCGGGATCTGCTCGCCCTGGAGCATCGCGTAGGTGTGGGCCCAGTGGGAGTAGGCGCTCGCGAAGCCCGGATCGAGCCGGGTCGCCTCGGCAAAGTACGCGTCCGCCTTCTGGAAAACGCCGGGCCCGACCTGCCGGGCCACGTGGATGCCTCGCAGGTACGCGTCGTACGCCGCAGGGTTCGAGGTCGGCGGACGGGCGACCGCCTCGTCGGGGGCGGCGGCCAGCTGGTGGCGCAGCGCGGCGGCCGTCTTCTCCGCGACCTCGGCCTGGATGGCGAAGACGTCGTCCACCTCCCGGTTGTAGCTCTCCGCCCAGGTGTGCTCCTGGCTCTTCGCATCGATCAGCTGGAGCGTGACCCGGATGCGGGAGCCGGCCTTTCGTACGCTGCCTTCGAGCACGCTGTCGACGCCGAGCTCCGCGCCGATCTGGGTGATCGACCGCGTCGTCCCCTTGTACTGGTTCACCGAGGTCCGTGCGATGACGCGCAGCCCCCGGACCCGGGAGAGGACGGCGATCAGCTCCTCGGTGAGCCCGTCCGCGAAGTACTCGTCGCTCGGGTCGGGGCTGATGTTGGCGAGCGGAAGGACCGCGAGCCGCGTCGTCCCGTCCGCGCCGCCCGAAGGGACGGCGTGGGGCGGGGGCGCGACGACCACCCGATAGAGGTCCGGCGGGGACCGTACCCCTTTGAGCTCCTGCGGGGGCAGCCGGTCGAACGTCGCGGCGAGCTTGTTGACCACGAGGTCGTGGACCGGCCGGGAGATGCAGATCCCGCCCGGTTCGGCGACGCTCACGACCCGGGCCGCGACGTTCACGGCGTCGCCGAAGATGTCCGCGCCCACCGCCTCGACCTCGCCGACGTGGACGCCGATCCGGAGCTGGGTCGGCCCGGCCGGGCCGGCACGCGGCCGCGCCGCAAGGTCCTTCGCGATCGCGATTGCGCAGCCGACCGCCTTGAGCGCGCTCTCGAACTCCACGAGCATCCCGTCGCCGGTCGACTTGACCTCGGTCCCGCCGTACCTGCCGAGAAGGGGGCGGATCCGGTCCTCGAGCGAGCGGAGACGCTGGAGGGTCCCGGCCTCGTCCGCCTGCGCCGAGGCGGTGAACCCGACGACGTCCGTGAACATGATCGCCGCGAGACGACGGCTTCCTGGCACGCTTCGGCCATCGGTTCGTGGTGGGATTTAGGCTTCGGCCGGCACCCGCCCCCCGCGGGGCCCACGGTCCGAGGTCGATCGGTCGCTCTTTGGCGGGGGGAGACGGCCCCGGCTTTCGGGCCTTCGGAGAAGAGGGGGAAGGGGTTGGGAGCGGGCGCCGGGACCCGAGGGGGCCCGACGAGCGCCGCGCGCCTACCGGGTCTTCGCGGGCGGCTCCACCGGCGGCTCGGCCGCGACGTCGTCGACCGTCGCGACCCCACGGCGGCGGTGGCTCCTCCGGCGGACCACCATGGCGACGATCGCCAGGACCACCACGAGCGCCACGATCCCGCCTACGAGGTAGTAGCCCTCCGAGCCGGGGAGGCCCAAGAAGCCGGTCGCCGCCGAGCTCGCGCTGTACGCGACGCCCACGTTCTTGTCCTGCCCGTTCACCGTCACCGTGTCGGTCGTGCGGTTCGAGCTGTAGCCGCTCACGCTGCCGACCGTGTAGTAGTAGGTGGCGTTCGGGAACGTGAAGGTGATCGTCGCGGTCGTCGAGTAGAGGGTCGTACCGTTCGCCGTCACCGACCAGTTGGTTCCGCTCGGAAGGCCGGTCTCCGTGAACGTCACCGTGTACTTCGTGAGCGTGAAGACCACGCTCGCCGACCCGACCGCCCCGGCGATCGTCACCGAGCCGCTCGGGGGCGTGGCCGTGAAGCCGGCGACGCCGACGATCGTGTAGGAGACGGTCCCGTTGGGCTCGTTGAAGGTGATCGTCGTCGTGGTCGAGGAGTGCGTGACGCCTCCGATCGTCGCCAACCAGCTCTGACCGGTCGGGAGGCCCGACTCGGTGATCGTCAGCGTGTAGGTGTAGACGGTGAACGTGACGGCCTGCGTGGCGTTCGCGCCCGCCACCGTGATGGAGCCCGTCGCCGGCGAGACGGTGAAGCCCGCGATGGCGGTCACCGTGAACGTGGCGGTGAGGTTCGGCTCGGTGAAGTTGATGGAGCTCGTGGTCGACGACTGCGTCGTCCCGCCGAACGTCACCGACCAGCTCGTGCCGCCGGGTAATCCGCTCTCGGTGAACGTGACCGTGTAGGTCACGGGGGCGAAGACGATCGGGACGGTGAGGTTCGTCCCGTTCACGACGATCGTGCCGCTCTCGGGGAGGGCGGTGTAGCCGGCCGCCTCGACCGAGAAGTTGTACGTCCCGTTCGCGAGGTCAAGGACGACGCTCGCGCCCGTGCTCGAGTTGGACGTGGTCCCGGCGGTCGCGGACCAGGTCGTTCCCGGGGCGAGCCCGGTCTCGGTGAAGGTCACCGAGAAGAGCTCGGGGCCGTAGACGATCGTCTGGGTGACGTTCGTTCCGTTCACCACGATCGTCCCGTTCGCCGGCGTCGGGAAGAACCCGGCGGTCATCATCGCCGTGAAGTTGTAGCTGCCGTTGGGCTCGGTGAACACGAGCGGGAAGTCCATGAACGTGGTCGAGAAGCTGCTCGTGACGAACGCGACCCCCCAGACGGCGAAGGTGGCGAGCCCCGTCTGGTCGAAGGTCACCGTGTAGTAGCCCGGCGCCAGGGCGAAGGCGACCTGGACCGTCACGTTCGAGCCGCTGACGGTCACCGTGCCGTTCGCCGGTGTCACGTTCCAGCCGGTGGGGATCGTGACGTTCCACGAGTAGTTCCCGTTCGCGACGAACGTGGAGAGGGTCGTGCCGTAGCCGAAGAGGGCGCTTCCGTTGAACGTGACCGACCAGGAGGTGTAGAGCGGGAGCCCGGTCTCGACAAACGTCACGCGGGGCAGTGGGCTGAACGTGACGTTGACCGTGACGTCCGCCCCCGCGACGACGACCTGGCCGAGGCTCGGCGAGGCCGCGTAGCCCTCGGCCGAGAAAAAGTAGTACCACGTCCCGTTCTGGAAGGCGTAAGCGACGGTCGACGCCGTCGTCTGGACGTAGTTCGCGTAGACATCGGAGAGCCACGGGGTCCCCGAAGGTAGACCGGTCTCGTTGACCCGGACGATGTAGTAGCCCGGAAGGAGCGAGAAGGTGAGGTTCGTGGTGAGGTTCGAACCCGAGACGACCAGGGTCCCGTTCACCGGCGTGACGTTGTAACCGTGCACCAGGTTCAGCTGGAAGAAGTAGGTCCCGTTCGCGACGACGAACGAGAGGCTCGTGTTGGTCGAGAGGAACGTGCTCGTGTTGTTCCAGGTGAGCGACCAGAGGCTTTCGGTCGCCAGGCCCGTCTCGTTGAACGTCACGCGGTAAGTGCACGCCGATTGCGTCGAGGCGGTGGCCACGAGCCCCGAGAGGCCGTCGATCAGCGCCTGGAAGCTCGCCCCGCACGAGGTCGAGTAGTTGACGGACCAGAACGGCGGCTGGCTGAAGTAGGACGAGTTCTGGCCGGCGACCACGAGCCACTGCTCCGTGACGTTCGCGTGGGACGCGAGGAACGTGCTCCCGCCGGCGGCGTTCGCCGCGGCGACCGCGAGCGGCGAATCGATCACGCCGGGACCGACCGGGTTCACGAAGCTGCTGTAGGCGGGGCAGGCGCTCGTCGCGAACGTGAACTCCCGGACCGGGGTGCCGTTGACCACGGTCCCGACCAGGGTCGTGTCCGAGACGTTCGCCGAGACGAGGAAGAAGAAGTTGAAGTTCGCCGTCCCCGCCGACGCGTTCGTCGGGGTCGGCGGAACGAAGATCGAGCTCGTGGGCGTGGCGATCCAGGTCACGGAGCAGTTGCCCGTGGCCGTGCTCGCGGGAAGGGAGCTGTTGAGCGGGGAGGCGATCCCTCCCCCGAACGCGACGCTCCAGTTGCCCCCATCGAAGCCCGAGGCGTTCGCGACCATGATCGCGGTCGCCTGCGAATACGTCAGGGGCGTGGGAGCCCGCGCGGGCAGAACGGCGCCACTCGAGGGCCGGGACCACGCCTGGGTCCACAGCGAGGAGGACGGGATGGTGGAAGCGGACGGGCTCGCGGCGGCGAGGGCGGTCGAGGCGGCCCGAACGTCCGAGGACGGAACGCTGGGGGCAGTGCTCCCGGGCGAGGTTCTCGCCGAGGAGGCGGGGGCGGCGAACGCCCCGACCCCGAGGATCGACGGGAGGGTCCCGACCAGAAGGATCGAGACCAGAAGCCCCGTCCAGAGCGCTCGGCGCACGCGCGGGTGGCTCGGCTTTCGCGACATTTCGTCTCCGATACGCCTGCTCGT
>JBAIXP010000119.1:0-4794 GCA_037916495.1 Thermoplasmata archaeon
GGCGTTCCGCGCCGCGATGGGCCGGTGGGCGACCGGCGTGAGCGTCGTGACCACCTCCGAGGACGGCCGCGACGCCGGCCTCACGGTGAACGCCCTGCTGTCGGTCTCCCTCCGTCCGCCGTCCCTCTTGGTGAGCCTGAGCCGGGACGTCGATACCCTTCCGATCGTCGAGCGGACCCGGTCGTTCGGCGTGAGCGTCCTGAGGTCGGACCAGCGGTCGCTCTCCGAGCGGTTCGCGCAAGCCATCCCTTCCGCCGAGAAGTTCTCGGGGGTGGCCGTCCGACGGGCCCGCTCGGGCACCCCCCTGCTCGAGGGAGCGCTCGCCACGTTCGACTGCCGCCTCGTCTCCTCCACCGCCGCCTTCGACCACCACCTCCTGGTCGGGGAGGTCGTCGAGCTCGCCCTGGGCGAGGAGGGGAGCCCCCTCGTGTTCTTCCGGTCGGGCTACGGCACCGACCTCGGGGAGGACCGGCTGCGCCTCGCCCCGCCGGTCGTCCACCGACCCTGACCTGGCCGTCCGGCCGCCCCGGCGGGGGCCTTCTCCTTCGGTAGCGCTCAAGAAAGCTCGGGGGAGGGCGCTTTAACCCGCCCGGGGCATCGTTCGAGCGTGTCGGAGGAGCCCCCTCTCGTCCCGGTGGCGATCGTGGGGAGCGGCCCCGCGGGCCTCACCGCGGCGCTCTACGCGGCGCGGGCCGAGCTCACGCCGGTGGTGATCGCGGGCGTGCCGGCGGGAGGCCAGCTGCTCATCACGAGCGAGGTCGAGAACTTCCCCGGCTTTCCCGACGGGATCCAGGGCCCCGAGCTCATCGACCGGATGCGGCGCCAGGCGACCCGCTTCGGCGCGACCTTCGTCGACGACAACGTCACCCGGGTCGACCTTTCGCACCGGCCGTTCACGATCGAGACCGGCTCGCACGGCCGCTACCGGGCCCGGGCCGTGATCGTGGCGACGGGGGCGAACGCGCGGTGGCTCGGGCTCGCCTCGGAGCAGAAGCTGGTCGGCCACGGGGTGAGCGCCTGCGCCACGTGCGACGGGTTCTTCTTCAAGGGCGTCGACCTCGCCGTCGTCGGCGGCGGCGACAGCGCGATGGAGGAAGCACTCTTCCTCACCAACTTCGCGCGCTCGGTGACGATCGTCCACCGCCGCGGGGAGTTCCGCGCGAGCCGCATCATGCAGGAGCGCGTCCGCCGCCACCCGAAGATCCGGGTCCGGTTCCACACCGAGGTTACCGAGGTCGTCGGCTCCGACAAGGTCGAGGCCCTCAAGCTCCGGGACGCCCGGACCGGCGCCTCGAGCGACCTCAAGGTCGGGGGTCTCTTCGTCGCGATCGGCCACGACCCGGCCACCGAGGTCTTCCGCGGCGTGCTCGAGCTCGACGAGCTCGGCTACGTGAAGCTCCACGACGGGACGCGCACGAGCGTCGAGGGGGTCTTCGCGGCCGGCGACGTCCACGACCGGCGCTACCGCCAGGCGGTCAGCGCCGCGGGGGATGGGTGCCGCGCGGCGATCGACGCCGAGCGGTGGCTCGCGGAGCAGGAAGGCGAGAACGTAGCCCACGCTGCGACTCAGCCGTTAAATACGGTCCCGCCGGATGGGACGTAGGGTACCCGGGTGCCGAGCAAGAAATCGCTCCATATCGAGTCGTCCGGCCAGCTGTGCATCTACTGTGGGGCGTGCGTCGGGATCTGCCCCCTCAACTGCATCTACCTCGACGAGACCCGCATCACCTTCGACGAGAAGATCTGCACCCGCTGCGAGATCTGCGTGAAGGCGTGCCCGGTCGGCGCGATCGAGATCGGCTAGGGGCGAGGAGGAGACGGCGAGCATGGTCGCGGACGTGAACATCGACGTACTCGTGATTGGCGCGGGCCCGGCCGGCAGCATGACCGCGAAGTGGGCGGCACGCTCCGGCGCGAGCGTCCTCATGGTCGAGAAGCGCCAGGAGATCGGCAGTCCCGTGCGCTGCGGCGAGGGGATCTCGAAGGACTGGCTCAAGGACGTCGGCATCACCCCCGGACGCTGGATCAACGTCGAGGTCGAGGGCGCACGGATCTACTCCCCGAGCGAGAAGGTCTTCGAGATCAACGAGAAGAGCGCGGGCAACGAGGTCGGTTACGTCATCGAGCGCGACGGGTTCGACAAGCAGCTCGCCATCGACGCCGCGAACGCGGGCGTCGAGGTCCGCCTCAAGACCGCCGCGCTCGGCGTCCTCAAGGACGGCAAGAAGATCGTCGGCGCGAAGCTCAAGCAGTTCGGCGAGACCTTCGACGTCCACGCGAAGGTCACGATCGCCGCGGACGGCTTCGAGAGCCAGGTCGGCCGCTGGGCCGGGATCCCGACCAACATCGCGACGCGCGACATGGACACGTGCCTCCAGTACCGGATGACGAACGTCGACTGCGACGTTCGCTACTGCGACTTCTTCCTCGGCAAGGTCGCCCCCGGCGGCTACGTCTGGGTCTTCCCCAAGGGGGACGGGCTCGCCAACGTCGGGATCGGCGTCCAGGTGAGCCAGGTCCAGAACCCGGCCGACGCGCGGACGTACCTCGACCGCTGGATCGACGCGCACCCCGGCTACGCCAAGGGCAAGAAGATCGACATGGTCGGAGGCGGCGTCTCCATCTCGCCGCCGCTCAAGCAGACCGTGACCGACGGGTTCATGATCGTCGGCGACGCCGCCCGCATGATCGACCCGCTCACCGGCGGGGGGATCGCGAACGGCTGCATCGCGGGCAAGATCTGCGGGACGGTCGCCGCGGAGGCGGTCCACCAGAAGGACGCTTCCAAAGAGTTCCTCCAGAAGTACGAGAAGGGCTGGCGCGCGCGCCTCGAGGAGAAGCTCTACCGCAACTGGCTCGCGAAGGAGAAGCTCGTCACCCTGAGCGACGAGACGTTCGACAAGATCGTCGACGTGCTCGCGGGGGTGCGGCTCGAGAAGCTCAACGTCCACAACATCCTCAAGGCGGTCCACACGAAGTACCCCGAAGTGACCAAGGAGTTCGAGGCGTTCCTTTAGGGAACGCCGGCCCGTCCGGATGCCCGGAGCCCCGAACCGACCTCCCGAGATCGCGGGGGCGCCACCCGCCGCCACGCCCGACGCGCCGGCGACCAAGGTCCTGCGCCGGCTCGTGCCGTCCCACGTCGCGCTGCTCCTCGATTCGTGGAAGGGCCCGGTCGCCGCCGAGGTCGCCGACCCGTTCGAGAAGGCGGAGGCGGCCGTCGCCGCCGGCGACTGGTCGGCCGCGTCGAACGCGCTCGACCTCCTCTCGATCCGGTTCGCGGAGCCCCGCTGGCCGACGCTCCCCGAGCCGTTCCGCCGCCTGCGCGTGAAGATCCCGGCGCCGGTGCCGCCCCACTGGGACCCGGACCACGGCCTCGCCGCGCCCGAAAAAGAGGTCCGCAAGGCGCGCCGCGTCGCGGAGGACGAGCTCGCGCTCGCCGACGGGAGCGTCGCGTGGGCCACGGCGCACGGCCTCGGCACCCCCGAGCTCTCCGAGGCCCTCGGGCGGGCCCGCGCGGCGCTCGCCGGCTCGGAGGTCGGGCCCGAGTTCTACCCGAACCTCGACGGCATCTGGGCGGCGCTCCGCCCGAAGCTCCCCCGGCCGAAGCGGGTCGGACGGGCCGCTGCCGCGCCGGCCGAGGACGCCTAGGCCCCCGGCAACCTTACGTGAGGGCGGGGTTCCACCCGCCACCGATGGCGCCGCCCCGGTTCGGAACGTTCTCGATCGTCGCGCACGAGCCGGAGAGCGGTACGTGGGCCGTCGCCGTCCAGTCGAGGTTCATCTCCGTGGGTTCCGTCGTCCCGTTCGCCGAGGTGGGCGCGGGGGCCGTCGCGACCCAGGCGCTCGCCAACGTCGCCTACGGCCCCGACGGGCTCGCGCTCCTCCGTACGGGCGTTGCGGCGGAGGAGGTCGTGCGACGGCTCACCGAGGCCGACCCCGAGCGTGACCACCGCCAGCTCGGCGTGGTCGACGCCCGGGGCCGGGCGGCGGCGTTCACGGGCTCGAAATGCATGGACTGGGCCGGCCACGAGGTCGGCGACGGGTTCGCCTGCCAAGGGAACATCCTGTTCGGCCCGGCGGTCGTCCACGCGATGGCCCGAACGTACCGCTCGAGCCGGGGCGACATCCTTGACCGGCTCCTGGCCGCGCTCGCGGCGGGGCAACGGGAGGGCGGCGACCGTCGGGGGATGCAGTCGGCGGCGCTGCTCGCGGTGAAAAAGGGCGGAGGCTACGGCGGCACCGACCGCTGGGTCGACCTGAGGGTCGACGACCACCCGAGCCCGATCGAGGAGCTCCGGCGCGTCTTCCGCATCTACGACCTCACCATGCTCTCGCGGGAGGACCCGGCGACCCTCGAGCGGATCGAGGGAGAGGTCGCCGCGTCGCTCCAGCACGACCTCTCGGTCCTCGGCTACTACTCCGGTCGGCTCACGGGAAGCTGGGGACCGGACTGCCAGGCGGCGTTCGCCCGGTTCATCGGCGAGCACAACTTCGAGAACAAGCAGCGGGAGGACGGGACGGTCTGGCCCTCGGTGCGCGCCTACCTTCGGGAGCGGGCCGCGGCCGAGACGGCCCGTCGCACGACGACGGCCCCGATCGTCCCGGGGGCGCTCGACCGTGGCCCCGGGGCCGCCCCGCCGGGAGGCGGAACATCGGAGCGCAGCGAGACCAAGCCCCGCCGGTCCGCCTAGACGTGCGCGTCGAGCGGGCCTGTGCCTCGCCGGCGGCGGCAGAGGCCCTGCGGGAATCGGTCGCGGCCGACACGCCCGACTTCGTCCGTCTCTCGGTCGA